>NZ_KB913029.1:1311213-1612648 GCF_000384115.1 Sporichthya polymorpha DSM 43042 | reverse complement strand
GAGCGCGGCAGCAAGCGGGTGCGGAAGCTGCCGCCGCTGCGCCGGCTACCGTCCCGCCTCAGCGCGGGGGCAGGCGTCGCCGGGGTGGTGCTGTTTCTCGCGCTCCCGGCGATCGTGCCCGGCCCCGACCTGAACCAGTTCACCGTGGGCATCGGGTTCGCGGTCGTGCTGCTGTCGCTCGGGTTGCTGCTGTGGTCGTCCGGTCAGATCTCGCTGTGCCAGATGGCGTTCGCCGCCGTCGGGGCGTCCACGTTCGCCCACCTGCAGCAGGCGGGCTTCCCGTGGCTGATCTGCCTGCTGTTCGCCGGTCTCGCCGCGATCCCGGCCGGTGCGATCGTCGCGATCCCCTCGTTCCGCCTCTCCGGCGTGTACCTCGCGGTGGCGACGTTCGGCTTCGGTCTGCTCGCGCAGAACCTGCTCTACACGTCGGGGCTGATGTTCGGGCTGGACAACTCCGAGCTGATCGAGCGGCCGCGCCTGTTCGGTCTGTCGACCGACGGCGACCGCGGCTACTACTACCTCGTCGTGGTCATTGCCGCGCTGCTGGCGGGTCTCGTGCTGCTGGTCGGGCGCAGTCGACTGGGCCGGATCCTGCGGGCGCTGGCGGACTCGCCGGCGGCGCTGGACGCCCACGCCGTGCGCACCAAGGTGACGCGGCTGTCGGTGTTCTGCCTCTCGGCGTTCATCGCGGCGATCGGTGGTGCGCTCATCGGCGGCGCGACGCTGGGCGCCGGTGGCGACCCGGGCGGGCCGTTCGGGTACTTCAACTCCCTCGCGCTGATCGCGGTGCTGGCGTTCTGCGGGCGCCGTCCGATCCTCGGTCCGATCGTGGCCGCGTACCTGTTCGCCGTCGCGAAGATCTACCCGCCGATGGACACGGAGTTCTTCACCGACTACCGCGGCGCGATGTTCGGTGCGCTCGCCCTGGCGGTCGCGCTGGCTCCCGGTGTCCGGCTGCCCGCCCTGCGCGAGCGGGGCGCCGAACGGGGCGAGCGGTCGCCGGTCGCCGCGCGGGCCGAGGGCGACCCCGAACCGCTCGTCGAGCGCGAACTGGTGGGAGCGGGCCGATGAGGGAGCGTCAGACTTCGGACCGTCAGCACGCGGCCGGCGTCGGGCCGACGTTGGCCGTCGAGGGCGTCACCGTGCGGTTCGGTGGTCTGACCGCGGTGTCCGACCTGTCGCTGCGCGCGGAGGGTGGCACGATCACCGCGCTGATCGGACCGAACGGCGCCGGCAAGACGACGACGTTCAACGCGTGCACCGGGGTCGTCCGCACGCAGACCGGCCGCGTCCGGCTGGGGAACAAGCGTCTCGACCACCTCTCGACGCCGGCCCGCGCGGCCGCCGGTCTGGGGCGGACGTTCCAGCGCATGGAGCTCTTCGACTCGATGACGACGGCGGAGAACGTCGCGATGGGGCCGGAAGGTGTGCTCTCGTCCCGGCGGCCGTGGGGCCAGTTCTGGGCGCCGCGCGCCGAGCGCCGGGAGATCGCGGAGCGGACCCGGGCGGCGATCGCGCGCTGCGGCCTGGAAGCGGTCGCCGACCGGCGGGTGCGTGACCTGTCCACCGGCCAGCGCCGCCTGGTCGAACTCGCCCGGGCGATCGCGTCGCCGTTCCGGTTCCTGCTGCTCGACGAACCGTCGTCGGGTCTGGACGTGCACGAGACCGAGGAGTTCGGCGCGGTCCTCGCCGGCCACGTCCGGGACACCGGCATCGGCGTCCTCCTCGTCGAGCACGACATGGCGCTGGTCGCCGACGTCTGCTCGCAGGTCTACGTCCTCGACTTCGGCAAGTTGATCTGGTCCGGCCCGACCGCGGAGGCGATGACCTCCGAGACCGTTCGCGCCGCCTATCTCGGCGGCGACGTCGGGGAGGAGGAGCTCGCCGATGCTTGAGCTGACGAACATCTCGGCCGGGTACGACACCGGTCTGGTCCTGCGCAACGTGAATCTGACGGTCCCTCCGTCGTCGGTCGTCGCCCTGCTGGGGGCGAACGGGGCCGGCAAGACGACCCTGCTGCGTGTCGCGTCGGGTCAGCTCCGGCCCACGACCGGATCCGTGTCGCTGGAGGGCAAGGACATGACGGGCAAGCGTTCGGAGCAGCTCGCCCGGCGCGGTCTGTGCCATGTGCCCGAGGGCCGCGGGATTTTCCCCTCGCTGACCGTCGCGGAGAACATCCGCCTGCAGACCCCGCCCGGCGTGGACAAGCGGAAGGCGATCCGTGACGTCGCCGACGTGTTCCCGCGTCTCGGTGAACGGCTCGACCAGCGCGCCGGGACGATGTCCGGCGGTGAGCAGCAGATGCTCGCGCTCGCCCGGGCCTACATCAGCTCACCGTCGGTCGTTCTGCTCGACGAGGTCTCGATGGGTCTCGCGCCGCGGATCGTCGACGACATCTTCGTCTACCTCCGGCGGCTCGCGGACGCCGGCATCTCGCTGCTCGTCGTCGAGCAGTACGTCGCCCGTGCGCTCGAACTCGCCGACTACGTCTACATCCTCGACCGCGGCCGGCTGACGTACGTCGCCGAGCCGTCCGAGATCAGCGAAGAAACGATTGCGCACTCGTACCTGGGAGGCCTCGCATCATGACCGCTCGCATCCTCACCGCCACCGCGCTGGTCGCGGTGGTCGCCGCCGGGGGGCTGGCCGGGATCGGGTCCGCCTCGGCGGGGACGTACGTCTACGACCTGTCGGCCGAGGCCGTCGCGGTGCAGTCGACGCTCACCGACCCGAACACGCCGCTCGGTCTCCCGTTCTCCGTCGGGTCCTACGGCGCCGGGGCTCTCCTGTCGAGCTCCGGCGAGAGCACAGCCGACGCGGGTGCGCCCTACTCGCCGCTGCTCTCGACGTTCCCGGCCACCGGCAACGGCCTCGTGCAGAGCGCGAGCGGCGTCGGGCTCCCGGTCGTCCCGTCGTTCCCCGGCTACGTGCGGGCGAAAGACCCGGTGCTGCCGCTCGACAAGCAGACCGCCGGCGGCTACGAGCTCGTCGCCTCCGCCCTGCCGAAGCAGGCGGTCGGCAAGGTCAGCATCGGCGGTCAGGCGGCGACGTCGGAGCAGAACAATGCGTTCGCCGTCGCGAACAGCGTGGCGGGCGACGACCACATCTTCACCGAGGGCGCGGCCGGCGTGCACGCGCTGACACTCGAGGGCATCCTCGACGTCTTCAACGTCTCGTCGTACGCGAGCCTGACCCAGACCGCCGGCGGTTCCGTCGTGCCGCGGACGACGACGTCCCTGGGCACGATCACCTTCTCGCGGCTGACCTCGGGCCTGACCAAGGACGGCCTGACGGCGTTCGGGTCCGAGCCGACCCCGCTCGACGTCAGCAGCCTCGGCGCGCTGAACGAGGCGCTGAAGCCGGCCGGCATCACGCTGACGTACCTGCCCGAGCAGTACCGCTACACCGACGGCACGACGAGCACCGGGCCGAAGGTGAACGAGCGCAAGACCGTCGCGGGCGTGACGTCCGGCGCCCTGCGGATCGCGATCGTCGCGGACTCCGACCGCGGCACCACCACCGAGACCCTCACCGTCGGGCAGGTCACCCTGGCGGCGAGCGGCAACGCGCTGAACGCCACCGGCAGCGGGATCTCCGCCGGGGGAACGGTCGGCACGGGGGTGAGCCCCGGCAGCGCCGGCGGCGTGGACTCCGTCGTGGGTGACCTCGGGACGGACCTCGCCGGCGCGCCCGGGGCCGGGATCCCGGCCACCGGGGTGATTCCGAGCGACGCCGTCCCGACGCAGAACTTCGTGCCCGCCGTCGCGGCCGGCGGCACGATCCTGGACGAAGGCCGCACCGACTTCGGGAGCTTCTACGTGTTTCTCGCTCTGGCCGCGCTGGTGGCCCTCGGCGCCGGTCAGGCCGTGCGCGTCCTCGCCGTCCGGCGGTCGGCGTGAGTGCCGCGGGGGGCGCGGAGCGCACCAGCGCCGTGCGCATCGGCTACAAGGCGTCGGCCGAGCAGTTCGGTCCGCGGGACCTGGTCGAGTTCGGGGTCGCGGCCGAGCGCTACGGCTTCGACTCGGCGGTGGTCTCGGACCACTACCAGCCCTGGCGGCACAACGGTGGGCACGCCCCGTTCTCGCTGGCGTGGATGACGGCCGTCGGCGAGCGCACGGAGCGGATCGTGCTCGGCACCTCGGTGCTGACCGCGACCTTCCGCTACAACCCGGCGGTGATCGCGCAGGCGTTCGCCACGATGGGGTGCCTGTACCCGGAGCGAGTCATGCTCGGCCTCGGCACGGGCGAGGCGCTGAACGAGATCGCGGTCTCCGGGATGGAGTGGCCCGCGTTCAAGGAGCGCTTCGCCCGGATGCGTGAGGCGATCGAGCTGATGCGCCGCCTGTGGACCGAGGACAAGCCGGTCGACCACTCCGGCGAGTACTACACGACGGTCGGGGCGACGCTGTACGACCGGCCGGAGCAGCCGATCCCGATCTACGTCGCCGCCGGCGGGCCGGTGGTGGCCCGCTACGCGGGCCGGGTCGGGGACGGGTTCATCTGCACCTCGGGCAAGGGCATGGCGCTCTACCAGGAGGAGCTGGTGCCCGCGATCGACGAGGGCATCTCCCACGCCGGGCGAAGCCCGGAGAGCCTGGACCGGATGATCGAGGTCAAGCTCTCCTACGACGCCGACCCGGAGTACGCGCTGAACGCGACCCGGTTCTGGGCTCCGCTGTCGCTGACCGCGGAGCAGAAGCACTCGGTCACCAGCTCCCAGGAGATGGAGCGCCTCGCCGACGAGCTGCCGATCGAGCAGGTCGCCAAGCGATGGATCGTCGCGTCCACGCCGGAACAGGCGATGGAGGGCATGCTCCCGTACCTGGAGGCCGGCTTCACCAACCTGGTGATCCACTTCCCGGGCGCGGACCAGGTCCGGTTTATGGAGCAGTTCTCCGCCGACGTGATGCCCCGACTCCGGTCATGGAGCTGACCGATCTGCGGATCACCGCCGTCGGTTCCGAGGCGGTCCTGGCCCGGGTCGTCGTGCTGCTGACCGCGCGCGGCGCCCGGATCCGGGAGCTCCAGTGCCGGACCGTGCCGACCGGGACGACGCGGATCTCGTGCACGGTCGAGACGGCGAACGGCCGCGGCGGTCGCGTCGCCGCCGCGGTCGCGCGCATGGTGGACGTGACCGATGTCGAGGTCGAATCTGCGAGGCTGGTCGCGCGGGCGTAGGACCTGGAGGTGGCGTGCGGCTGTTCGGCCCCGAGGGCGTCGACGACCTCGCGCTGGGCGCGCTGTTCCACGGCGGCGGTGGCGGCGGCGACCCGTACCTCCCCCGGCAGATGCTGCACACGGCGCTCGAGCGGCACGGCCCGGTGCGGCTGGTCGACGCCGAGGAGCTCGACCCGGACGGCCTCGTGCTGCCGGTGCTGACGGCCGGAGCGCCGCACTCCGTGATCGAGAAGTTCCACGGTCTCGAGGAGGCGGCCGCGCTGCGGGCCGCGCTCGAGGCCCACGCCGGGAGGCCGGTCGTCGGGGTGCTGCCCGTCCAGCTCGGCCCCGTGAACGCGCTGCTGCCGCTCGTCGCCGCGGCGCAGCTCGGTCTGCCGTGCCTCGACGTCGACGGGATGCGGCGCACGTTCCCCAAGCTCGAGATGACGGTGTTCGCGCTCGCCGGGCTCCCGATCTCCCCGATCATCCTCGTCGACTCGGCCGGGTCCTCCGCGGTGCTGACGGCGGCCGACAACACCACCGTCAGTTCGCTGCTCCGCAGCTGCCTGCCGAGCATGGGTCTGGTCGCGATGTGCAGCGCCTACCTGCTGAACGTGCAGCAGTGCGCGGAGGTCGGGTCGAAGCGCGCACTGACGCAGTGCGCCGCGTTGGGGGCGGCGCTGCGCAGCGTCGAGCCGGGGCCGGCGGAGAACTACGTTCCGTTCCTCGAACTGTGCGCCGGCCGGATTCTCTTCAGCGGCGTCGTCCACGAGGTGGTGCAGTCCCTCGACGAGGGGTTCGCCAAGGGGACGCTGAGTCTGGAGTCCACCGACGGGACGCGGTCGCTGCGCATCGACTTCCAGAGCGAGAACCTCGTCGCGACCGAGGACGGCGTCCCCGTCGTCACGGTCCCCGACCTGATCAACCTCGTCGACATCGACTCCGGCGTCCTGCTGCAGTCGCCGGACGTCGTCGTCGGCCAGCACGTTCACGTGATCGCGAGCTCCGTCGACCCGCAGTGGCACACCCCGGCGGGCCACACCTGCGCCGGACCACGGGCGTTCGGCATCGACCTCGACGTCGTCCCCGCGCGCGCGTGAGTGCGGCGGACCGGCGGGTCGGGCTCGCGGTCGGGCGGCGGGACGCGTGCGCCGTCGTGCTCGGACCGGGGGACGAGGTGCTGGCGCGCGCGGTCCTGCCGGACGACGCGAACGACTACGACCCGCCCGACGCGGATCCCGCGGCCACGGTCGCGACCCTGCTCGACGCCCTCGGCGCGGCCGCGGCGCCGGGGCGGGTCGCCCGCGTCGTGCTGGCGGCGGCGCTGACACGTCCGCTGCACCGTCCGGCGGAGTGCGCCCGGGTCGGGGTGCTGCGCATCGGTGCGCCGGCGACCGCGTCGGTCCCGCCGTTCCCGGGCTGGCCGGACCGGCTGACCGCCGCGGTGCGGGGTCCGGTCGCCCTGGTCGCGGGCGGACACGAGTACGACGGACGCGTCGCGGCTCCGCTCGACCGCGCCGCGGTCGAGGCCTTCGCGCGGACGTGCCGGACCCGCCGCGAACCCGTGGCGGCGGTGGCGGTCACGGCGGTGCACGCGCAGGCGAACGGCGCGCACGAGCAGGAGGCTGCGGTGCTGCTCGCGGACGCCCTCGGCCCGGAGGTGCCGGTCGTGACCGGCGGCGACGAGGGCGGTCTCGGCCTGCTGGAGCGGGAGAACGCGGCGATCCTCGACGCCGCGCTGGCCCCCACCGCGCGACGCGTGCTCGACGGGGTCGCCGCGGTCCTCTCCGAGCGCGGACTGGTTGACGAGCTCTACCTGGTGCACGGCGACGGGACGGTGTTTCCCGCGCAGTCGGCGGCCCGCCGCCCGCTGCGGACGGTCGGCGCGCTGCACAGCAGCGCCCGGGTCGGTGGGGTGCACCTGGCCGGAGAGGCGACCGTCGTGGTGATCGACGACGACGGCCGCCGGGTGCGGGTCAGCGCGGCGGTGGACGGCTGGCCGCAGGAGTCGGGCCGGCTGGTCGAGGTGCTCGGTATCCGGACGAACCTGCGCGAGGTGCGCGTGACCGAGGCGCCCCCCGACACGCCCGGGCCGACGATCGCGCGGGCGGTCGCCGGGCTCACCGGGCCCCTGGTGCTCGTCCGCAACGCGCGTCGGCTGCCCGATCTGCTCCTGCCGGGTCGGGTCCTCCGCCCGGACGACGCGCCCTTCGCCGCGGCGATCGGGGCAGCCGTCGGCGAGGCCGCCGGAACGGTCGACCGGATCTTCTGGCTCGGCGAGCGCACTCGCGCCGAGGTCGTCGCCGAGGCGCGCGGGCTCGCTGCGGAGGCGGCGATCCGGGCGGGCGCGGACCCGCGGCGCGTCCGGATCGGCACGGTCTCCGAGACGCTGATGACCTATGTGCCGACCTCCTGCATCCGGATACGGGTGCGGGCGGTGGGCCCGGTGCTCACCGTCGGCGCGGACCGGGAAGGGGAGCGGTGAACGACAACTTCGTGACGGTACGTCAGTTGCTCGGCATGGGACTGCTGGCGCACGAGGTTCTCGGCGGTGAGGTCGGCCTCGACCGACCGGTGCGCATGATCGTGCCGACCGTGTCCGCGACCGAGGTCGGCGCGCTCGCCTCCGGCAGCCTCGCCGTCTTCGGTCCCGAGCACCTCGCCGTCGAGGATCTCGCCGCGGACCTGGTGCTCCGGCTCGGCCACAGCGCCGGGCTGGCCGGGATCATCGCCGAGCGGCCGCGCCGGCCGGTCCCGCTCGTCACCCGCCGGCTCGCGGACAAACTGGCGGTGCCGCTGATCGTGGCCGAGGGCGTGGCGCCGGCCGCGCTGGCGGCGACCTTCGACCCGTACGTCCGCGCGCCGGAGATCGCGGGTCTGCGGATCCTCGGCACCACCGCCGACCGCTTCTCCACCCCGCCGTCGAGCCCGGAACAGCTGACCCGCGTGCTCGGTCAGGCGATCGGCGGTGCCGTCGTTCTCGTCGACGCCGAGTGCCGGTACGTCGCCGGTGACGAATCCGCGTTCGAGCTGACGCTGCGGCCGGACATCGCGGCCCACCTGGGCGGAGCGCGCCCGACGGCCGCGACGTTCCCGCTCGGGGGCGCCGACGTCGCGCTGCTGCAGCCGGTGCAGCGGGACATCACCGCGCACGCCGGGTACTGGCTGATCGCGCGGCTGAACACCGCGACCCGCGCGCTGATCGGGCCGATCCGGCAGTCGATGTCGATCGCCGCGCTGGCGTTCGCCGTGCATCTGGCCGCCGGGGCGGTCCAGTCGGAGCGGGAGGGCCGGCAGCGGTCGGTCCTGCTCACCGCGATCCTCGACCAGGCCGAGGCGCCGTCGGCGCGCGCGGTGGAACGGGCGACGGCACTCGGGTGGCGGCTCGCGGGCTGGCACACGGCGGTGCAGATCGCGGTGTCCCGGGCCGGGACAATGCCGCCGCAGTCCGAGCTCGTGCGGGAGCTCGAGGAGGAACTGGCCCGGCGTTCGGTCACCTCGACGCTGGTGGAGCGCTCCGAGGGCTGGGCGTTCTGGGTCACCGCCGAGACCGAGGCCGACGCGCTCGACACCGCGCCGCTCCTCGCGGCGGTGCAGGGGACGCTGCGTGCCGTCGAGGCCGACCATTCCGGGCTCTCGCTCTGCGCGGGGGTCGGTGGGGCGCACGCCGGGACGGCCGGCATCGCCGAGTCGCTCGGGGAGGCGCGCCAGGCCTGCCTGCTCGCGCTCACCGAGGAGGGAACCGGCGTGGTCGAGCACGTCCGCGCGATGAGTGCGAAGCGGCTGCTCATGGGCTGGTACGCCTCCGCTCCGCTGCGGGCGCAGGCGGCCGAGATCCTCGCCCCGCTGACGGCGGCCGACCCGTCCGGGGAGCTGGTGCGGACGCTGCGTCGCTATTTGGACCGGGAGTCCTCGGCCACCGACACCGCGGCGTCGCTGCGGGTGCACCGCAACACGGTCATCGCGCGCATCGACCGGATCCGGAAGCTGCTCGCCGTCGACCTGGACGACCCGGATGACCGCCTCGTGCTGCACCTCGCGACACGAGTGGCCGGAGTCACGTGGGCGGACGAGAGCGACGGAAACATGTGATAGGCAATCTGCCTACTGGCGGCCATTTCAGTGGGCAGATTGACTACTGAACCCGGATGCCGTCGTTCCTACTCTCCGGAGCAGGCGAAACGGAGACGGCGATGACTGCACTGGAGAACCGACCCGGCACCGAGGCCTGCCCCCCGCCCGGCCTGGGGATCGGCCGGCTGCTCGGCCGCGGGTGCTTCGACGTGGTGACCGCCCCCGGCGGGCTGGACCGCGAGGTCCGCGGCGTCACGATCTGGGACCCGGCGGTCCCCGACGCGGTCGAGGCCGGCGACGTCGTGCTCGTGCCCGCGCCGGACCTTCCGCCGGCGCTGGTCGACCAGGTCCTCACCGCGGCGTCCGACGCCGACGCGGCGGCGGTCGTGGTCAAGGCCCCGGGCGATCCGGCGACGTTGCGGCGCCGGGCGGACCGGCTCGGCGTGACGGTGCTGGTCGCGGCGGCCGAGGTGCCGTGGGACGACATCGCGACGCTCGCCCGCTCCCTGGCCCCCGCCGATCGGCTCTCGCGGGCGATCGGCCGCCCGGCCGTGCTCGACCTGTACGAACTCGCCGAGGCCGCGGCCTACCTGCTCGAGGGGCCGATCTCGATCACCGACGAGGAGCTGCGCCCGCTCGCCTTCGCGAACCTCGGCCACCCCGTCGACCAGCTGCGAACCTCCGCGATCCTCGCCCGGCGCACCCCGTCCGACGCGCGCACGTGGCTGGAGGACTCGGGCCAGTGGGCGCGCCTGCGCAGCGGCCGCACGCCGATGCGCATCGACATCCCGGGGGCGGCGCCGCGCGCGCTGTGCCCCGTCGTCGCCCGCGACGCGATCGTCGGCTACATCTGCCTGGCGGCGGGCGGTGCCCCGCACTGGGAGCCCGACCTCGACGCGCTCGCCGACGTGGCCGCCGCGGCGGCGCCGTTCTTCAGCGCCCCGCTCCGCGGTGTTGACGCCGACCTGCTCGCCGCGGACCTGCTGCGCAGCGTCCTGCGGGGGACCGCGTCGCTCTCGGCGCTGGCCGCCGAGTTGCTGCCGGGGCCGGGCCAGGACTCCTGGTGCCTGATCGCGCTCGGCGCGAGCGGGTGCGGCAGCGGGAGTCCGGTCGGGAGTGCGAACGGCACCTACGAGGACGACCGGCAGCTCGCCGCGTACGCCCGCCTGCTGCGCCGGGGCTCGGCGGCCGCCGTGCTCGACGGGCGGGTCTATCTGCTCACCCCGCACTGGGGGTCCGAGGACGTCGTCGCCCTCGCCGAGCGGATGCGCCAGCGCGCCGGCTCCCTGTTCTCGGCGACGTTCTCCGCGTGTGTCAGCGACGCGCTGACCGGGGACGTCGAGATTCCTGGCATCCGCCGCTCGCTCGACCGCGCCGTTGACCTGCTCGCGTCACAGTCCCGGCCGCGGACGGCGCTGCTGGCGGAGGTCCGGCCGAACACCGTCCTCGCCGAACTAGGCGAGATCGTGAAGGGCAACCCGGGTCTGCTCGACGGCGTCCTCGACGTCCTGCAGACCGGCTCGGCGCGGGACACCGACTACCTGCGGACACTCCGCGCCTACTTCGACGCCGGCTGCGACGTCAGCGAGGCCGCGAAGCGCCTGCAGATCCACCGGAACACCTTGCGTTACCGGCTGCACCGCATCGAGGCGCTCTGCGAGGTCGACCTCTCCGACCCGCAGCAGCGGTTCCTCGTCGAGCTCCACACCCGGCTGCTGCCGATCACCTGACCTTGCCTCAGTTCCCGCCGGTCACGTGATCCCGGCGACGCTCTCGGCGAAGAACCGGGCGAAGCTGGTGTAGAGCCCGGCGAAGGACTCCGCGGCCTTCGTCAGTTCGGCGACCTCGACGTACTCGTCGGCGGCGTGGGCGACGGTCATCGAGCCCGGCCCGTAGACGACGGTCGGGATGTCGAGCTGGTTGCGCAGGAACCGGGCGTCGGTGCCGAGGCACAGGCCGCGCACCGGCGTCGGGGTGCCGACGCCACCGCAGACCTCCTGGAGGTAGCCGACGAACGGGTTCTCGGCGGCCAGCTCGGACGCCTCGGCGAAGCCGAGGACCTCGAGCGAGTAGGAGACGCCGAGCGGGTCGAGAATGACGCGGAGCGAGTCGACCGCCTGCTCGCAGGTCTGGCCGGGCAGAACCCGGCGGTCGATCTCGAGGACGCAGTGGCTCGCGACGACGTTGGGAGCCGTCCCGCCGCGGATGACGCCGACGTTGCAGCTGGGCCGGCCGAGCAGCAGGTGCGGCTCCGGGTCGAAGTGGGCCAGGTGCAGTGCCTGCGTGACGCGGGCGGCGTCGGCGACCGCGGAGTGCGCGGCGGCGGGGTCGCTGCCGTGGCCGGCCCGACCGAAGATCTCGATGCGCGCGAGGAGCACGCCGCGCTCGGCGATGCACACGCCGAGTTCGCTGGGCTCGGGCACGACGGCGGCGTCCGCGGTGATGCGCCCGGCGTTCAGCAGCGCCGCGGTGCCCCAGCGGCCGCCGGTCTCCTCGTCCGCGACGAGGTGGAAGACGAGGTCGGTGTCGAGGCGGACGCCGGCGTCGAGGCAGGCGCGCAGACCCTCGATGGCGGCGGCGATGCCGCCCTTCATGTCACAGGCCCCGCGGCCCATCAGCTTGCCGTCGCGGACCACGCCCGCGAACGGTGGCACCGACCACTCGCTCTCGGTCACGGGGACGACGTCGAGGTGCCCGTTGATCATCAGGATCGGACGGGACCGGTCGCAGGGCCCGACCGTCGCGAGCAGCGACGGCCGGCCCGGAGCCGGTTCGAACACCTCGACATCGGCGCCGAGGCCCTTCATCACGTCGGTCATCAGCGGGACGATCGGCGACTCGTTCCCCGGTGGGTTGCGGGTGTCGCACTGGATCATCGCGGTCGCGAGATCGACGCAGCGGCCGGTGTCGACCGCGTTGCGGGCGTTGGTCAACGGACGTACTCCTCGACGTTGCTGAGGAAGCCCAGCGGGCCGATGCCCGCGAGGAACTCGCGAAGCCCGGGCCGGTAGGAGAACAGGTCCGCGAACAGCGCGCGGGCCTCCTCGGTGCGGCCGCTGCGGGCCAGCAGCACGGCCCGCCAGAAGTCCGGCTCGCGGTTGTCGGCGCCGAGCAGTTCGGCGGCGGCGGCGAGGCCGGAAAGTTTCTCGGTCAGCAGTTCGTCGCTGACGCCCTCGTAGGGGCCGATCGTCAGGCCGGGGGCGAAGATGACGCCGCCGACGAGGTCGAACGCACGGTGGCGCGGCAGCAGCCGGGCGAGCTCGCCGATCGGGTCCGGGTGGTCGTCGACGCGGATGTCGAGGAGCACCTCGTTCCACGGCTTGTCGGTGCGGTTGCCCGAGTACACGCGCAGGACCGCCGACTGCGAGCCGCGGACGTCGCCGCCCGCGGCCTCGGCGGCCTGCATCGCAGCCATCACGCGCTCGGCGAGGTCCCCGTCGGTGGCCAGGTACGCGTCGAGCATGTCCGTGTAGACCGCGGGCGAGGCGAGCATGTTGCCCTGCACCGTGACGCCCTCGCCGACGAGGTGACCGGCGTGCGGGGCGCAGCTCGACCCGGTGTGCGCGGCGGCCCGGCCGGACGCGTCGACGAAGCCGACCTGCCGGTACGCGGCCAGCTCGTCGGCCGCGAGCAGCGCGTCGAGCGCCGCCTTCGGCTCCTCGCCGGCGCGCATCCGCTCGATGCCGTGCGGGCCGTGGTCGACGTTGACGAAGGCCTGCGTGGCGGCGACGCCGACCCCGGCCTCGCCCCAGCCGACGAGGCGGCCGACGCCGAAGAAGTGCGACTGCCCCGCCACGGCCAACTGGCCGGTCTCCGCGTCGTGGGCGACGATCGAGTACGTCATGCGGCGCCCTCGCTCTGGGTGATGTTCTGGACGAGGAGTTCGGCGACCCGCGCCGGCTGCTCGAGCATCGGCAGGTGGCCGAGGCCCGGCAGTTCGACGGCGGTGCCGCCCGTGACCGAGGCGATCTCGGCGGTCATCTCCGGCGGGCACGTCGGGTCCTCGGTGCCGGTGGCGGCGAGGACGGGGACCTTGATGCCGGACAGGCCGAGGTGCCGGATGTCCGCGCTGAACGCGCCGCGGAGGATGCCGGTGATCACCGCGGTGTCCCGGGCGCCGACGGCGGCGGCGAGCGAGGCGAGGACGAAGCGGTCGTCCCGCGACGCCGCCCCGACGACCTGCGGGCCGAGGTCCGCGAAGTAGCGGACGGTGCCCTTGGTCTCGAGCTCGGTCACCATCGCCTCGATGGCCTCGGTCGGGACGCCGACCCCGAGCGTGCTGCCGAAGCAGGTGACGCTGCGGACCCGCTCCGGGAGGAGCGCGGCGGCCGCGAGGGAGATCGTGCCGCCGAGCGAACCGCCCGCGAGGTGGGCCGAGTTCAGCGACAGGCCGTCGAGCACGGCGACCACGTCGTCGAGCCATCCGCCCTCGATCGCGAACGGGCCGGTCATCGGGGACCGGCCGTGGCCGCGCAGGTCCAGCGCGACCACCGGCCGGTCGAGGAGCTCGGCGACCGGGTCCCAGACCAGGGCGGCGGTGTTGATGGGGTGCACCAGCACCACCGTGCCGTCCGCGGTCGGTTCGCCGAACACGTCGACCGCGATCGGGCCGACCGGTCCGTCCACGGTCCTCGACTGACGGGACGTCATGTCATTCCGTCCCGTACTTCAGCGCGCCCTCGGGGGCGGCCTCGCTGACGTGCATGTGCCAGATGCGCCAGTCCGGGTTCCCGTTGCCGTCGTCGCGGCGGTAGAACTCGGTGTTGCGGAAGCGGGTCACGCCGGAACTTTCGAGCTTGCCGGTGGGGGTCGGCATGACGAGCTCCGCCTCGGCCTCCGAGGTGAGCAGGGCGACGTCGCCGAAGACCTGCACCGTGGGGGGCTCGGTCTCCTCCAGGCGCACGATGTCGACCCCGACGGCCCGCAGGTTGTTCCACAGCTTCGCCTTGTCGGCCTTGCCGCGGTAGGTGAAGCCGTTGAGGTTGAACTGCAGGTACCCGTCCCCCTCGGGGAAGAACGGCAGCATCGACTCGGCGACCAGCCCGAGGTTCGACTTGTTCCAGCCGTTGTGGACTTCGAGGATCGCTGCGGTGTCCTTCTCAACATCGGTCATGGCGTGCTCCAGTTTCTGAGTGCGGGTCAGGCAGGACGGTGCCTATTGAGGGAAGTCCGCGAGCAGTTCGCGGGCCGCGGCGAGGGAGGACTCGGTGCCCTCGGGGACGACGGTGGCGATCACGACCTTGTCGCTGCCGGCGTCGAGATAGGACTGGATGCGGGCCTTCGCGTGGGCCGGGCCGCCGGCGATGGCGAACAGGTCGATCCACTCGTCGGGCATCTCGGCCATCACGGTCTCGAAGCCGCCGCGGGCGATCATGTCGGCGACCTTCTCGTTGGCGCCCTCGATCGCGCCGAACAGCGGCCCGGGGCCGGTGGCCGCGATGTAGAAGGCGAGGACGGGGCGCAGCTGCTGGCGGACGAGGTCGGCCTTGCTGTCGTCGGACGTCAGGTTGACCGCGACGAGCGTGACGAGCTCGGGGCGGACGTCGCGGCCGGCCGCGGCGGTGTCGAGCTTGGCGCGGGTGGCGGCGACGTACTCGACGGGCGCGAGCGCGCTGACGACGAGACCCTCGGCCAGTTCGCCGGTGAGCGCGACGCCCTTGTCGCCGAGGACGCCGGTGTAGATCGGCACGGTCTCGGTCGCGGGGTGCGTGAGGACGACCTCATTGAAGTCGTGGATGCCGCCGGTGTGGTTGACCTTCTCGCCGGCGAGCAGCGAGCGGACGTGCACGAGGTTCTCGCGGAGCGCCGTCATCGGCGACTTCACGGTGAGGCCCATCTGCGCGGTCCAGGCGGGGACGCCGTGGCCGATGCCGGGGAGGAAGCGGCCGGGGAACGCGCGGCTCAGCGTCGCGATCTCCATGGCGAGCAGCGCGGGGTGCCGGACCATCGAGGAGACGACCGACAGGCCCACGGGGATGCGCTCGGTGGCGCCGAGGGCGATGCCGGCGGCGGCGATGCCGCCGAGGAAGAAGTAGTCCTCGGGGATCCAGAGCTGTCCGAACCCGCCCTGCTCCACCTCCCGCGACAGGCGGGCGATGTCCTCGGGCGGGGTGGTGCTGCCCAGCAGGACACCGATGCGGCTGGTGGTCGACTCGCTCATGCGTGCGCTCCGAAGGCGTCGAGGATCCGCTCAGGGCGGACCGGGATGGCAGTGATGTCAGGTGCTCCCGCCGGGAGCGCGTCCTGGATCGCGTTGACGATCGCGGCCGGAGCCGCGATCACTCCGCTCTCCCCGACGCCCTTCGCCCCGTTGAGGGTGAACGGCGTGGGGGTCACGGTGTGGAACAGGTCGAACTCGGGGAGATCGGTGGGCGCGGGCAGCGGGTAGTCCCGCAGCGAGGTCGCCAGCGGGCGGCCGTCGGCGTCGTAGGGGAGTTCCTCGAGCAGCGCGGTGCTGAGGCCCTGGACGACGCCGCCGATCACCTGGTTCTCGACGATCGCGGGGTTGAGCTGGTTGCCGCAGTCGTGGCCGACGATCAGCCGACGGACCGTCACCTGACCGGTGCCCGGGTCGAGCTCGACGAGGGCGACGACGACGCCGTAGGAGAAGGCGAGCGCCATCGGGTCGAACGCGCCGAGGAACTCCAGACCGGGCTCCATGCCCTCGGGCAGGTTGCCGCCCTGGTACGCGGCGGCGGCGATTCGCGCCAGTGGAATCGGGTCGACGCCGCTGTTCGGGACGCCGAAGCCGCCGGGGAGGAGGTCGACGTCGGCCTCGTTGGCCTCGAGCAGGTGCGCGGCGATCGCGCGTAGCTTCTCCTTGGCCTTGCCGGCGGTGACCAGCAGGGAAGAGCCGCCGATGCCGGCGGAGCGGCTCGCGCCACTGGCGTAGCCGGTGTAGTGCGAGGAGGCGGTGTCCCCGAAGTGGACGGTGACGTCGGCCAGGTCGACCCCGAAGGCGTCGGCAGCCTGCTGGGCGAGCGCGGTCTCGACACCCTGGCCCATCGGTGTCTGACTGATCGTCACGCGGATCTTGCCGTCGGGCTCGACGGCGATCGTCGTGGCGTCCCAGCCGCCCTGGGTGATGCCGATCAGCGGGAAGACGCCGGACGGGCCGAAGTTCGTGCACTCGTTGTAGAAGGCGACCCCGAGGCCGACGTGCCTTCCCTCGGCACGGGCGGCGTCGCGCTCGGCGAGCGCCTCCTGATACGCCGGGCGGGAGACCGCCAGATCGAGCAGGGCCGCGTAGTCGCCGCTGTCGAGGAGCATCCCGGCCGCGTTGGTGTACGGGAAGGCGTCGGCGGGGACGAGGTTGCGGCGGCGGAGTTCGACGGGATCGATGCCGAGCTTGCGCGCGGCGATGTCGAGGAGGCGTTCCATCGGGAAGTTCGCCTCGGGCTGGCCGAAGCCGCGGAACGCGCCGAGCGGGGACTTGTTGGTGACGACCGCGCTGGCCTGGATGTCGACGGCGGGGACGGCGTACGGGCCGCAGAGCAGGGCGCCGGTGGCCCATCCGGTCCCGGCGCCACAGGTGGACGGGGCGCTGCCGAGGTCGATCAGGTAGCGCGAGCGCAGGCCGACGATGTGGCCCTCGGCGTCGAAGCCGAGCTCGAGCTGCATGCGCTGTGCCCGCGACGGGGTGGAGGCGACGAAGGACTCGTCGCGCTGCTCGACGAAGCGGACCGGGCGACGCAGCTGCAGTGCGAAGTACGGGGCGAGCGCGTCCTCGGGGTAGACGACGGCCTTCATGCCGAAGGCGCCGCCGACGTCCGGGGCGATGACGCGGATCTGGTTCTCGGCGAGGCCGAGCATGGCGGCGAGGCCCTGGCGGACCTGATGGGGCGACTGGGTCGAGCTGTAGATCGTCAGGCTCGGGCCGCCGGGGGAGTAGTCGCAGACGATGCCGCGCGTCTCCATCGACGTCGCGGTCATGCGCGCGACGTCGAAGGTCTCGGAGACGACGACGTGCGCGCCCTCGAGGGCGGCGCCGGCGTCCGGCGGCTCGGGCAGGCCGGGGATCACGACCGGCCACGCGGAGCGGACCTGAATGTTGTCGCCCCACTCCTCGTGGAGGAGGCCGGCGTTCTCGGCGAGCGCGGCGTCGACGTCGACGACCGGCGGGAGGGGCTCGTAGACGACGTCGATCAGTTCGAGCGCGTCCTCGGCGACGTACTGGTCGCGGGCGACGACGGCGACGACGGGCTCGCCCACGTGACGGACCTTCCCCACCGCGAGCGGGCGGCCGTGACCGACCTTCTGGCCCGGGAGGTCCCACAGGTAGCTCTGCGGGCCGATCCGGTCGAAGAGCTCGGCGCCGGTGGCGACGGCGAGGACGCCGTCGAGGGCCGCGGCGCGGCTGGTGTCGATGGAGACGATCCGCGCGTGCGCGTGCGGGCTGCGCAGGACCGTGAGTGTCGCCTCGCGGGGGAGGTGGATGTCGTCGACGTACCGCCCGGCGCCGCGGACGAACCGCGCGCCGTTGCGGGACGGGATGCGGGCGCCGACGTAGGTGGGGCGCTCGGCCTGGGCGGTCACGAGGAGACCTCCGTCCCCTGCGCGGCGAGGGCGGCCTCGACGGCGGACAGGATCCCGACGTAGCCGGTGCAGCGGCAGACGTTGGCCGACAGGCGCGAGGCCAGGTCGTCGCGGGTGAAGGTGGTGCCGGCGCGGGCCTCGTCGAGGATCTCGGTGGCGAGGACGAGGAAGCCCGGCGTGCAGAAGCCGCACTGGAAGGCGAAGTGCTCGACGAACGCCTCCTGCAGGGCCGTCAGGGAGCCGTCGGGTTCGCCGAGGCCTTCGACGGTGGTGACGTCGGTGTCGGTCGCGGCGACCGCGAGGGTGAGACAGGAGCGGGCCGAGCAGCCGTCGATGAGGACGGTGCAGGCGCCGCACCACCCCTGGTGGCAGGAGGTGTGGGTGCCCGTCAGGCCGGCCTGCTCGCGCAGGACGTCGGCGAGGTTGGTGCGCGGTTCGACGACGGCGGTGAGCGGTTCGCCGTTGACGCGCAGGCGGACGAGTTGGTCGGTGGCGAGCTCGGTCGGGGTGCTCATGCGGCAGCTCCGGTGGCGGTTCCGCGGAGGTTCTCGAGGGCGGCGGTGAGGGCGAGGTCGAGCAGCCGGCGGCGGTAGGCCGGGCTGACGAGGTGGTCGGGGCTCGGGGTGAGCAGGGCCTGCGCCTCCTCGACGACGGCGTCGGCCTTGGCGTCGGGGGAGACGGTGAGCAGCAGGGGCGTGTCCCCGACGCCGCCGAGCGCGACGCGGGCGGAGCCGTCGGGCTGGGCGAGCGCGGCGACCGAGACCTTGCCGTGGCGGCGGTAGTGCCGCTGCTCGAACGCCCAGCGGGCGGTGGTGACGGGGACGTCGAGGCCGACGAGCAGCTCGTCCGGCCGGCGGACGGTGGTGAAGCGGCCGGTGCCGAACTCGACGACGGGGACCGTGCGCTCACCGCTCGCGGAGCGGAGGCGGACCGCGGCGTCGAGGGCGAGCAGGGCGGTCGGGAGCTCGGCGGTGGGGTCCGCGAAGGCGACGCTGCCGCCGAGGGTGCCGCGGTTGCGGGTGGGGACGTGGCCGACGCGGTTCAGCGCGGCGGCGACCAGCGGTGTGTGCTCGGCGAGCGGGTGCTGCTGCCAGGTGCGCTGGGTGACGGCGGCACCGAGGTGGAGGGTGTCGCCGGTGCGGTCGGCGGCGGTGAGCTCGGTCAGGCGGCGGATGCCGACGAGCGTCGCGGGCCGGACGAGGCGGGCGTTGAGCTGGGCGACCAGGCTCTGACCGCCCGCCAGGACGGCGACCGCGGCCGGGTCCGTGCCGGTACGGTCGGCGAGCACCTGGCACGCCTCGTCCAGGGTGCCCGGCTCGAGGTAGGAGAACGGGGCCGGTCGCATGGGCAACCTCGCATCTGCGTCGTCGCGCCGGCCGTCGTCGGTGGCGGTCGGCTGCTGTGGACGCTACGAGGGGTGACGCAGCTCAGGCGTCGGACGCAGGCACAAAGACCGCTCGCGCGGGGGTGTGCACGGTGGACAGCGTCAGGCCGGGCGGGTGCGGGCGCCGTGGAGGACCCGGCCGATCACCGTGTACCGGACGCCCCACTGATAGGTGACGAGCAGGACGGCGGTGACGGAGACGCAGAGCGCGGTGAACTTGGCCGAGGCCGGGGCGTCCCAGCTGTGGATGGCCCGGTGGAACGCGATCACCAGCGGAAGGTGCATCAGGTAGATCCAGTAGCTCGCGTCGGCGAGGTACCGGACGCCGCGGCGCTCGCGGCGCAGGGCCCAGCGGAACAGGCCGATGAGGCCGACGACCATGCCCCAGGCGTAGATCGTCTGGAGGACGGCGGCGGGCAGGATCGGCGCCTCGATGTCGTCCCAGGTCGCCGCGCGGGCGAGGGGGAAGACGACGAGCAGGCTGACGGCGAGGATTCCGGGCCAGCCGCGGCCGACGAGTTCGATGGCGAGGCGGCCGTCGCGCGTGCGCGTCGTCCAGAGCAGGTAGCCGACGGCGAAGAACGCCGCGTAGTAGACGAGCGGCGCCGGCTCGGGGAGCAGATGATTGGGCAGGGTGGGCCCGAAGGTGCGGGTCGGACCGGAGCCGACCATCGGGTACTGCATGACGACGGGGACGAGCACGAGGCCGGCGAGCACCGCGGTGCGCACGACGCGGGGCATCCGGGGGCGCCAGGCCGTCAGGTGGTGGGCGAGGGCGATCACCGCGACGTAGATGCACAGGAACCACAGGAACCACAGGTGGTGCAGGTTCTGACGCGGTGTGAACCACTCGGTGTTCGTGGGGGCGCCGGTGCCGACGCCGGAGAAGCCGCCCTCGGGGAGCGCGGCGCCGGCGGCCGCGAGCTCGATCAGGGGGACGACGGTGATCAGGCCGATCAGAAAGGGGATGCCGACGCGCTTGCTGCGGTGGGCGAGCAGGGCGCGGAGGCCGCGGCGGTGCAGGAGAAGTGCGGTGAAGAACCCGGAGAGGAGAAAGAACAGCTGCATCCGGAAGCCGTGCACGGCTTGGACGAACTCGTCGAAGTAGTTGTCGGTCGACGCGCTGGAGTCCGGGACCGGCCAGATCGTCGAGAAGAACGGGAGCGCGCTGTGGAGCGCGATCCCGAGCAGCATGACGGCACCCCGGAGCGCGTCGAGATCGTGAAGGCGGGTACCGGAGGTGGTGGTGGGGCCGCTCGACGGGCGGGGCCGCGTGGGGGCGTCGACGAGGGTCATCCCTACCTGCTTACCCATCGCAGGTTGGTTTGTCGCTGCGACACTGGTCACTTGCGATAGATCGTGACCGCAAATGTCGCGTTTTCGTCGTACGGACGCAGGTCCCACGTGGCGAATCTGTGCTCGAGCCGTAATCCGGCCGCGACCGCGTCGGCGTCCATGTCGGGGACCGGATAGCCGCGGTCGCTGCCGAGCCCGATCGCGAGGAAGCCGTCGGGCTTGAGGTGCTCGGCGATGCGGGCGAGGATCCGCGGTTCGCTGCCGGGCGCGACGAATCCGAGGACGTTTCCGGCCAGGACGGCGGCGTCGAACGGCTCGGTCTCGCCGTGCGCGGCCAGGTCGAGCTCGGCGAGGTCGCCGACGAGCCACCGGGGGTCGGGGTGGTCGGCCTCGGCGGCCGCGATCAGGGCCGGGTCGACGTCGACCCCGACGACGTGGTGACCGCGGGCGGCGAGCTCGCCCCCGAGCCGGCCGGGCCCGCAGCCGGCGTCGAGGATCCGGGCGGCGCGGGGGACCATCGCGTCGAGGAGCCGGGCCTCTCCCGCGAGGTCGGCCCCCTCCGCCGCCATCTTCCGGAACCGTTCGATGTACCAGGTCGAGTGGTCGGGATCCGTCTCCCCGGGCCACCGTGTGCGCGCGTCCATGGTTCGAACGTAGCCCGGGGTAAGGGGCGGGGTCGGTGCGGCTCCGCTCGGGGTGTCCTCCGTCGCTGCCTCCCGGACGCGCGGGCCGCGTCGGTCGGTGGTTGCGGTGGTGCGGCCGCGCGTCCTGATCGCGTGTCCTTCGGCCACGCGGGTCGGCTTGACGCTCCTTGAGGACACCCCGAGCTCCGCCGCTCCGCCCGCGCGATCTCCGCCGATGCGGCCGTGCGTTACTGGGGCGTGAGCGATCCGGGCCTCGACGTGCTGGTGCTGCTGGGGTTCGCGGCGCTGATGGCCGGGTTCGTCGACGCGGCGGTCGGTGGGGGTGGGCTGATCCAGCTGCCGGCGCTGTTGCTCGGGCTGCCGAACGCGTCGCCGGTGGAGGTGCTGGCGACGAACAAACTGTCGTCGATCTGTGGGACGACGGCGAGTTCGGCGACGTACTACCGGCGCGTGCGGCCGGACCGGGCGACGTTCGTGCCGTTGATGGCGCTCGCGTTCGTGGGTTCGGCGCTGGGGGCGGCGGTGACGTTCCTGATCCCGCGGGACGCGTTCGACCCGATCGTGCTGGTCGCGCTGGTGGTGGTTGGTGCGTACGTCGTGTTCCGGCCGGCGCTCGGGGAGGAGACGGAGCTGCGGTTCGCCGGGGCGGGGCACCGGCACGTCGCGGCCGCGATGGCGACGGGGTTCATCGTCGGGTTCTACGACGGGGCGCTCGGCCCGGGGACGGGGAGCTTCTTCCTGTTCGCCCTCGTCGGGCTGCTCGGGTACTCGTTCCTCGAAGCGTCGGCGAAGGCGCGGATGGCGAACTGGGCGACGAACTTCGCCTCGCTCTGCGTGTTCGTCCCGCAGGGCGCGGTGCTGTGGCGGGTCGGCCTGGTCATGGGGGCCTGCAACCTGGCCGGGGGTTACCTCGGCGCCCGCGTCGCGGTGCGGCGGGGCGCGCGGTTCGTTCGCGTGTTCTTCCTGGTCGTCGTGACCGGCTTCGTCGTCCGGATCGGCGGGGATGTGCTGTCGGTCTGGTGACGCGGTTCCGCCGCGCCGGCGGCCGGGCATGTGGGTGCGCGGTGGCGGGTAGATGCCGTGCGTGGGCGACAAACGAGTGATTCACACCGACCATGGCGGCGACGCGGGCGCGGACGTTCCCGACGTCGGCCAGACCAGCAGGGAAGACCTGCCGGACACCAGCCAGGCGACGACGGCCGACGACGACTCCGGCGTGCGGGACGACGACATCGCCGCCGGGCACATCGGTGAACCCGGCGGCCCCTCGTGGGCACGCTCCGGTGAGGAAAGCTAACGCTGCGACCGCGGTACTGACAGCCCGTCAGGTCAGAAGGGGACCGGGGCGGTCAGGTCTTTGATGAAGTCCGGTAGTTCGGCGTCGGGGTCGTCCGCGCCGGGGTAGGTGATGAACCGCAGGCCGGTGGGGGTGGTCCAGATGAACCGGCCGCGGTCTTGTTCGAGGTGCCAGCCGGGCATCTGTTTGACCTGGTGGTGGAACCGGCACAGGCAGCCGAGGTTCCAGTACCGCGTCCAGCCTTGGACGACTTTGCCCTTGATCTTCTTGTACGGGATCGAGTGGTCGATGTCGCACTGGCGGGCCGGGCGCCGGCAGCCGGGGAAGCGGCAGTGCTTGTCCCGGTTGCGGACCGCGGTCTTCATCGCCGGGGTGGGGACGTAGGTGTCGGCGTGCCGGTCCAGTTCGGCGATCGCCTCGGCCGACAGGGCCGAGGAGGCCGGGATCTCCGGTTCGGTCGGGTCGAGCCCGAGCGCCTCACCCAGGATGGCCTGGATCGTGTCGAGCTCCTGGGCGGCGATGGTGCGGTCGTCCCGGCGGGGGATCACCAGTGGCGCCTCGGCCGCCTCGTCCTTCTGGACCGTCCGGTCATGGTGGACGCGCTCCTTCAAAGCTTTGAAGATGCGCTTGGCTTCGTCCTCGGGCATGAACAGGCACAGGGTGGCCATGCCGTCATACTCCGGGCGCAGGTAGACGCAGCGTTCCTCGCGGGCCCGCTTCTCCCGTTTCCGGACGGCGTCCTCATCGATGGCCTTGACCTCGCGGCGGACCCGGTCCCGGAACGAGCGCCCGCCTCGTTCCCTGGCCTCGGGCAGCACCGCGTCCTCAAGCCGGGACGCCTGGGCGACGTCGAGGTCCGCGCCCTCGTCCACGATGGCCTGCACCTGCACCCGGTTGACCTCCCCACGCTCCAACGCGGCGAAGGTCTTGGGGTAGCGGCGGGTCAACTCCATCGCCACGTGGCACAGGTTCTGCACCGCCGCCGGCGAGAGCTTGAGCAGGCACCCGAGTTCGGCCTCGATCGAACGGCGCAGGTACTCGGGGTCGTAGTCGGAGTCCGGGTCGCGCAGCTTGCGCAGCGCCAGGTTCGACACCGCCCGGCACTTGGCGCCGTACGCGGCGTTCTCCAACCGGTCGGCGTCCGCGACCTCCCAGACCAGTTCGGCGTCGGAACGGGCCGCGGTCATGTCGATCGGTGCATCCACCGGCAGGACCGGGCCCGCGGCGTGAGCGGACCAGAACGCATCCCGCCGCGCCTCATAGGCCAGGAAGTCAAGGTAGGAGGCGTAGTCCGGATCCCCGGGCGAGGGTGGGCGGCCACCGTCGACCCACGGGGGCTCGCACCCCACGTCGGCCCGGTCCGCCAACTCGACCAGCACGGAACCCCCATCGGTTCGAACGTATGTTCGAGTATAGAGGTCGCCACCGACAAGCGCAAGACCGTCGAATGCAGCCTTAACGTCAGCGGGATCGCGCGTCATAGCGCGCGATCCCGCTGACGTTACGAGTGATTCGGGTCGGGGGAGAGCCCGGCTCAGACCCGATTCGGTGTGGAGCGGGTGACGAGAATCGAACTCGCACTGTCAGCTTGGGAAGCTGATGTTCTGCCATTGAACTACACCCGCGCTGACTGCCCCCGTGGAGCAGTCAGGGCCCGCAGTCTAGCGGGTCAGGCTGACTCGGCAATCCGCTTCATGGCGGTGAGGGTCGCGGGGATCCCGGTGTGGGCGAGGTCGATCCGTTTTCCGATCTCGGCCTCGGCGTCGGAGCCGTAGCGGTCGTGGAACATCGCGATCCCGTTCGGGAGGAACTCCCACGCCTCGGTGAGGCGGGTGCCGCCGTCGATCGGCTCCATCGAGTAGACCCACCGGACGTAGCGGTCCCCGACCTCCCACCCGAACGCCCGGCCGCGGTCGGCGGCGATCACGGTGCACCGGGTCTCCCAGGTTCGGTCCGGCAGGACGTTGCGGCCGGTGAAGACGTCCCCGACCTGTCCGGTCGCGCCCTCGTCCCACCAGCACTCCCGGCAGACCGGGCTCCACTCGCCCGTCCGGGTGACGTCGGAGACCAGGTCGTACACGGCCTCCGGGGAGGCGGCGACCTCGATCGATTGGCGGTGAGTGAGATCCCGCATCGGCTCGTCGCTCATGGGCTCAGCTTCTACCCTCGACGGATGCGGACTCCAGCGGGTGCCCTCCTCCTCGCCGCGGCCCTGGTCGCCGGCTGCGCCCCCGACGGGACCGCCCCGGCCGCGCCTCCCGCCGCGCCGCCCGACACCACGAACCAGGCCGTGACGGCCGACCCCGTCGTCCGAGTGGTGAGCAAGGCCGAGTGGAAGCGGATGGTCGCGGTCGGGATGGCGGGGAAGAACTGCCCCGTCAACCGGAAGAACCTGCGCCGGCTGGAGCTCAACCACTACGGGTTCGACGGGAAGGTCCACCGCGGGGCGCTGGTGGTCCGCGGGGACGTCGCGGGCAGTGTCAAGCGGATCTTCAGTCGCCTCTTCGAGGAGCGCTTCCCGATCCAGCGGATGATCCCCGTCGAGCACTACAACGGCAGCGACCAGCGCAGCATGAAGGCGAACAACACCTCCGCCTACAACTGCCGCCGCCCGAGCGAGGCGAACTCGCCGGCGCGAAAGTCACCCCACGCCAACGGCCGCGCGATCGACATCAACCCGTTCCGCAACCCCTGGGTGAACCCGCGCACCGGGAAGTGGGAGCCGTCGGCGAAGTACGCCAAGCGCACCCCCGGTAAGGGGAAGATCCTCAAGGGCGGCCTGGTCTGGCGCCTGTTCACCAACGAGGGCTGGATCTGGCAGAACATCGCCACGAAGGACTACCAGCACTTCGACACCGGCTACCCCTCGCGGCCGCTGCCCAAGAACCGCCGCTAAGCGCCCACGGTCGCCGCGAACATCGCGACCAGCGACGCCTCGACGTCCGCCCGGGCCTGGACCGGGTCGGCCGCGTCCCCGAGGACGAGGCCGGCCTCGATGCACGTGGCCAGCGCCATCCGGGCGAGGACGTCGACCGGGGCGACCAGCGTCAGCCCCTCCGCGATCGCACGCTCGTAGTGGCGCTCGAGCATCCCGAGCGAGAACCGTTCCTCGATCTCCCGGAACGCCGACCAGCCCAGCACCCGCGGCCCGTCGAGGACGACGATCTGCCGGAACGCCGGCCGCTGCTGGCAGACGTCGAGGAACGCCTGCAGCCCGCCGATCGTCGCCGACAGGAAGTCCGGCCCGCCGCCGAGCACCTCCTCGAGTTCGGCGACCAGCTCGGTCTCCAGCTCCTCCAGGACGCCGCGGAACAGGTCCCGCTTGTCCTTGAAGTGGTGGTACAGCGCGCCTCGGGTCAGGCCCGCCGCGGCGACCAGCCGCTCCTGTGAGACCTCGTCGTAGCCGGGGTCGGTGAACAGCTCACGCGCGGTCGCCAGCAGCACGGCCCGCGTCCGCGTGGCGCGGGCTTGCGTCGGCTGCGTCATGTCGCCCAGCAAAGCGCACCACCACCTCGGCCAGGTGCTGGGGTTGGTCCTCGGAGACGAACGTGTAGCTGTCCGCGATCTCGACGACCTCCGCGTTCGGCAGGACGCCGGCCAGCCGGTACGCGTCCGCCACCGGGAAGATCCGGTCCTCGCTCGCCCACGCCAGCAGCACCGGCTTGTCGAAGCGCGGCAGTTCCTCGGCCGCGGCCAGCAGGTGCCGGCGCTTGACCCCGCGCAGGAACCGCCGCAGGTCCTTGCGCACCTCGGCGCTGCGCCGCGTCGGCCCGAGGAAGGACTCGATCGTCTCGTCGTCGAACCGCCCCTTCGTGACCCAGCGGAAGGTGATCGGCAGGTTGTGCGTCCACCGCATCCGCAGCGTCTGCGCCATCACCCACATCGAGCCGGGCAGCTTCGCCAGCCACGGCAGGTACGCGAACAGCCGCGGTGGGAAGCGCTCGAACGCGTCGCACGAGGTCAGGACGACGCGCCCGATCCGTTCCGGGTGACGGGTCATCAGAATCTGCGTGATCGCCCCGCCGGTGTCGTTGGCGACGAGTGTGACGTCCCGCAGGTTCAGGTGCTCCAGGAACTCGGCGATCAGGTCCGCGGCCCCGGTCGGGCTGAGGTCCGCCTCCGGGACCGGGACCTGGTGCGCACCGAACGGCAGGTCCGGGCTCACGCACCGGAACCCGGCCGCCGCGACGTCGGGGACGACCTTGCGCCACAGGTCGGCGTTGACGAGCAGGCCGTGCACGAACACGACCGGCTCGCCCTGCCCACGGTCGGCGTAGAGGACCGCGCCCTCGGAGAGTTTCGCCTCGCGCCACTCGCCGAGGGCGGTCGTCCGCGCCATTGCGCCCACCTCATTCATACAGACTGCATGGTTCCACATTCATACAGCATGTATCTTTCCCGGACAAGACCCGGAAACAAGCGCGACGTGCGGCGCGAGCCCGAGGAACAGGCCCGCGACGCACGCCGCGAGGAGAAGCGCGCTACGTCAGTTGCTGATTCAGCTCAGCGTGAGCCGACCCAGCACCGCGTCGTCGGCGGTGACGCTGTCGTTCGAGATGTTGGTGTAGCCGGCGAGGTAGACCGTCTTCCCGTCGGGAGCCACGGCGACGCCGTACCAGGCGTCGCCCGGGGTGCCGAGGTCGGTCAGGATCACGCCGTCCGCGCCGTAGGCGGTGTCGCGCTTCCCGTCCTTGTCGAGGACGACGACCATCGCCTCCTGGTTCGACCCGTCGACCTTGCCGCTGCCGACGTAGACGATCCGGTCGCCCACCACGGCGAGGTTGCGACCGCGGTCGTCCTCACCGGTGATGTCGATGCGCGTGACGCCGTTCTCCCCGAAGGTGGTGTCGAACTCGCCGTCGTTCGTGAAGCGGTAGGCGATCAGGTCGACCTTGTCCGCGTCGTTCGCCTTGCCGTAGCCGGTGAGCACGTACTTGTCGCCCTGGACGCCGAACTGGTACGACTCGGCGACCGCACCCAGCCCGTCGTGCGTCGCGATGCCGTCGTCGTCGAAGGTCTTGTCCAGCTCGCCGTCCAGCGAGGTGCGGATCAGGACCGGCTGGACGGTCTCCTTGTCGCCGTTGCTGTAGCGCGAGTAGCCGGTCGCGACGAGCTTGTCCCCGACGACCTGGACGTGCCGCGCGTTGTCGGCCTGCTCCCGGTCGATCTTCAGGACGCCGTCGTCGCCGAAGTCGTCGTCGAGCTCGCCGTCGTCGTCGACGCCGAGGAGGACGAAGTCGGTGTCCTCGCGGTCCGAGCCGGCGGTCGTGACGCCGAAGATCACCAGACCGCCGCCGTCCGGCAGGGCCGCGGAGCCGTAGCCCTGGTCGGCGCCGACCCAGGCCGCCTCGCCGTCCTCGGAAATCTCGTGCCCGGTCCCGACGTCGAAGCGTGCGACGCCGTCGGTGCCGAAGTCGCTGACCGGCTTGCCGGCGCTGTCGAACGCCACGGCGACGACGTCGGTGTCCTTGGCTGCCTCGCCCGTGGCCTTCGCGTCGTGCTCGGCGGTGCCGACGGCCACGACGGTGCCGTCCTCCAGGAAGACCAGGCTGCGGGCCTGCTCGAGCTGGGTGGTCGGGTCGGTATTGGAGTTCGGGGAAACGTTGACGCTCGCGACGCCGCCGTCGCCGAAGGTCGTGTCCTTGGTGCCGCTCGTGGAGAAGCGCGCGACGGCGATCTTCTGGTCCGGGCCCTCGCTGGTCAGGCCGGCAGCGTAGATCTTGCCGTCCTTGCCGACCGCGACGGCGTTGAACCGGTCCTTGGCGCCGGAGACGAGCGCGGCCTTGACGATGCCGGCGGTGCCGAAGGCCGAGTCCAGCAAGGCCCCGGTGGGGGTGGGGGTCGCGCTCGGGGTGTCGGCGGCGCTCGGGCTCGAGCCGCTCGCCGTCAGGTCGTCGTCGTCATCGGCGCACGCGGACAGCACCAGCGTGCTGGTGATCAGGGCGCTGATCACAAGGCGGTTCACAAGGTCCTCCAGGGGCTAAGGGATGCCTCACCTTACTGAAGGTGGAACTCGCCCCTGACGTCTGCTCAGCCCTCGGAGATCGTGGTGAAGTGCTCCATGCCGGTCGGGCCGGTGAGGTAGTCCCGGATCGAGCCGACGAACTCGGTGAACGCCGGCGTCTCGCGCCACGCGTTGTGGTGGTCGACGCTGTCCCACACGACCGTCAGCAGGAACACGTTGGGCCGCTCGACCCCGCGCCCGATCCGCAGCGACCGGCAGCCACCGGGACCGCGGACGAGGTCGGCGCCCTGAGTCAGGACCTCCGCGAACTCGTCCGCCCGATCCTCGGCGACCGAGAGCTCCGCCTTCTCGACGACGGTCACGGGCGCCCGCCCTCACCGGTCGGGTCGGCCTCCGGCTCCGCCATCTGGTCGGGGTTCTCGCTGGGTGTGCCCTGCGAGCCCGCGCCGGGGTCGTTGTCCGTGAGCGCCGGGCCGGTCTGCGGGCCGTCGGCGGCGACACCGACCTTGACCGGACGCGTCGCCTGGACGAGCAGCTGCGCGACGTCGATGACCTGGACGCCCTCGGCGCTCTTGTCGCCCGAGCCCTGCTTGCCGGCCACCGAGTCGGAGATCATCGTCTTGCAGAACGGGCAGCCGGTGACGATCGTGTCCGGGTTCAGCGACAGCGCCTCTTCGGTGCGGTTGTCGTTGATCCGCTGGCCGATCGTCTCCTCCATCCACATGCGCGCACCGCCGGCGCCGCAGCAGAAGGACCGCTCCTTCGAGCGCTCCATCTCCTTGTACTGCAGGCCGCCGACCTTGCTGATGAGCTCTCGCGGCGGGGAGTAGACCTTGTTGTGGCGACCCAGGAAGCAGGGGTCGTGGTAGGTCGCGGTGCCCTCGATGTTGCTGACCGGCTTCAGCTTGCCGTTCGCCACCAGCTCGTTCAGCAGCTGCGTGTGGTGCACGAGCTCGTAGTTGCCGCCGAGCTGCGGATACTCGCGACCGAGGGTGTTGAAGCAGTGCGGGCAGGTGGCGACGATCTTCGTCGCCTTCGCCTCGTTGAGGACCTCGACGTTCTGCTGCGCGAGCATCTGGAAGACGAACTCGTTGCCCATGCGGCGGGCCGGGTCACCGTTGCAGGTCTCGGACTGGCCGAGGATCGCGAACTCGACGCCCGCGATGTGCAGCAGTTCGGCGACGGCCTTCGTCGTCTTCTGCGCCTTGTCGTCCAGCGCGCCGGCGCAGCCGACCCAGAACAGGTACTCGACCTCCGAGAGGTCCTCGACGTCCTCGCCGAGGACCTTGACCTCGAAGTCGAGGTCCTTCGTCCACTCGGTGCGCATGCGCGCCGGCATGCCCCACGGGTTGCCGGCCTTCTCGAGGTTCTTGAGCATCCCGCCGGCCTCGGACGGGAAGTTCGACTCGATCATCGTCTGGTAGCGACGCATGTCGACGATGTGGTCGATGTGCTCGATGTCGACCGGGCACTGCTCGACGCACGCGCCGCAGTTGGTGCAGGACCAGATGACGTCCGGGTCGATGACACCGCCCTCTTCGAGCGGGGCGACCAGCGGACGCTCGGCCTCGGCCTTCACCGACTCCGGCAGGTTCTCGCGCTCCTCTTCCGAGGCGAGCAGCCACGGCGCCTTCGCGAACGCGTGGTCACGCAGGTCGAGGATGACCATCTTCGGCGACAGCGGCTTGCCGGTGTTCCACGCCGGGCACTGGCTCTGGCAACGGCCGCACTCGGTACAGGTCGCGAAGTCGAGGAAGCCCTTCCAGGTGAAGTCCTCGACCTTGGAGCGGCCGAAGATGTCGGTCTCCTCGTCGAAGTCCTCGAAGTCGAGCGGCTTGCCGTTGCTCTGCATCGGGAGCAGCGGGCCCAGGCCGTTGGGCTTGCGCGCGAACGTGACGTTCAGCGGCGCGATGAAGATGTGCATGTGCTTGCTGTAGACGACGATCACGAGGAACACGAGCATGACGCCGATGTGGGCCCACAGGCCCGCCGTCTCGACCCACTCGAGCGTGTCGTGGTTCTCGATGCCCTCGAAGAGCTCGCCCGCCGCCTGGGAGGCGTAGGCGCCGTCGCCGTACGGCAGGTTGCCCGCGGCCGCCGCGGCGCCGCGGAACCAGAACATCGTCCAGATGACGTTGACGATCATGAAGAGGATCAGCCACGCGCCACCGGTGTGCGAGCCCTTGAACCGGGACTTGCGGTCCTTGCGGGCCGGGGAGTCCTTCCAGCGGATCGCCGCGAAGACCCCGAGGCTGATCAGCGCCAACAGCGCGATGGTGTCCTGCGCGAAGCCGAGCAGGTCCCACTTGCCGATGAGCGGGATGGCGAAATTCTCGTCGAACAGCGCGCCGTAGGCCTCGAGGTAGACGGTGCCGAGGATGACGAAGGCCCAGAAGACGAAGAAGTGGGCCATGCCGGGGACGGTCCACTTGAGCAGCTTCTTCTGCCCGAAGACCTCGACGACCTGCCGCTTGATCGCGGCACCGATCTTCGGCCGCTCCACGTTCGCGAGGCGGTCCGGGGCGGGCTGCCCCGTCATCGCCAGCTTGTAGAGCCACAAGCCGCGTCGAGCTGCGATCGGCAGAACGGCGAGGGTCATGGCCAACCCGACGATCCAGCGGGTGGTCATCATCAGCGTGCTCCCGGGCGAGGTGGCAGTCGGCGATGCAGTGCGAGCCGCGAACGTGAAACGGCGGGGTAAACCGCCCCGACGTTACCCCCCGTCACTGCACTTCTCCGCGCTGAGCCTCACCTCACCTGCGCAAACGGCGTGGGACGTGACCGAGACAACTTCGCGGGGTGGAAAATATGCAGGTGCGGATGGGGGCGGTCATCGAGATCGGGACCGGGTCCCTGCGTGCCGACGACGTCGTCGCGGTGGCCCGGGACGGGGCGCCGGTGGGCCTGTCCGCCGCCGCCCGGGCCGCGATCGTCGAGTCCCGGGCCCGGGTCGACGCGCTGGCCGCCTCCCCGGTCCCGGCCTACGGCATCTCGACCGGCTTCGGCGCGCTCGCGACCAAGCACATCCCGCCGGAGCGGCGCACCGCCCTGCAGCGCTCGCTGATCCGCTCCCACGCCGCCGGCAGTGGCCCCGAGGTGGAGCGCGAGGTCGTCCGGGCGCTCATGCTGCTCCGACTCCGGACACTGGCCACGGGCCGGACCGGCATCGCCCCGGCCACCGCCGACGCCCTCGCCGGGCTCCTCAACGCCGGCCTCACCCCGGTCGTCCCGGAGTACGGGAGCCTCGGCTGCTCCGGGGACCTCGCGCCGCTGGCCGCCGTCGCGCTCGTGCTGACGGGGGAGGGCTCGGTCCGCGACCGGTCCGGGGAGCTCGTTCCCGCCGCCGAGGCGCTGCCCGCCGCGGGGATCACCCCCGTCGTGCTCGCGGAGAAGGAAGGCCTCGCGCTGATCAACGGCACCGACGGCATGCTCGGCATGCTGGTGCTGGCCTGCGCCGACCTCCGCTCCCTGGTCCGGCACGCCGACCTCGCCGCCGCCCTCAGCGTCGAGGCCCTGCTCGGCACCGACCGGGTGTTCGCGGCCGACCTGCAGGCCCTGCGTCCGCACCCGGGGCAGGCCGACGCCGCGGAGAACCTGCGCGCGTTGCTCGCCGGGTCGCCGGTCGTCGCCTCGCACGCCGGGCCCGACGACCCCCGCGTCCAGGACGCGTACTCGCTGCGGTGCGCCCCGCAGGTCGCCGGCGCCGTCCGCGACACCCTCGCCCACGCGGTCACCGTTGCCGAGCGCGAGCTGGCCGCGGCGATCGACAACCCCGTCGTCCTGCCCGACGGGCGGGTCGAGTCCAACGGCAACTTCCACGGGGCGCCGGTCGGCTACGTCCTGGACTTCCTCGCGATCGCGGCCGCGGACCTCGCGTCGATCTCCGAGCGGCGCACCGACCGACTGCTCGACGCGCACCGGTCGCACGGGCTGCCGCCGTTCCTCGCGGCGGACCCGGGCGTCGACTCCGGCTACATGATCGCCCAGTACACGGCGGCGGGGATCGTCTCGGAGCTCAAGCGGCTCGCGGTCCCGGCGTCGGTGGACTCGATCCCGTCCTCCGGCATGCAGGAGGACCACGTCTCGATGGGTTGGCACGCCGGCCGCAAGCTGCGCCGTGCCGTCGACGGCCTGCGGCGCGTGATGGCGATCGAGATCCTCACCGCCGCCCGGGGTCTCGACCTGCGTGCCCCGCTCACCCCGGCCCCCGGCACCGGTGCGGTGGTAGCGGCGCTGCGGGAGCGGGTACCGGGTCCGGGGCCGGACCGGCACCTGAGCCCGGACCTCGACGCCGCCGTCGAGGCCGTCGCGTCGGGTGAACTGCTGGCGGCGGCCGAAGGCGTCGTGGGAGCACTGAAGTGAGGGGGCACTGATGAGGGGGCGCTGTGGGTGAGGTGCGAGCCGCTCGCGGGAGCGAGCGGACGGCGAAGACGTGGCCGGCGGAGGCTGCGTCCCGGATGCTCGACAACAACCTCGACCCGGACGTCGCGGAACATCCGGAGGAGCTCGTCGTCTACGGCGGCACCGGCAAGGCCGCCCGGGACTGGCGCAGCTACCGGGCGATCCAGGCTTCCCTGCAGGACCTGGAGGCCGACGAGACCCTGCTCGTGCAGTCCGGTCGGCCGGTCGGGATCCTGCGCACGCACGAGTGGGCGCCGCGGGTGCTGATCGCGAACTCCAACCTCGTCCCGGACTGGGCGAACTGGGACGAGTTCCGTCGCCTCGAGGCCGCGGGCCTGACGATGTACGGCCAGATGACCGCGGGCTCGTGGATCTACATCGGCACCCAGGGGATCCTGCAGGGCACCTACGAGACCTTCGCCGCCGTCGCCGAGAAGCGCTTCGGCGGGACGCTCGCCGGCACCGTCACCCTGACCGCCGGGCTCGGCGGCATGGGCGGCGCCCAGCCGCTGGCGGTCACGATGAACGGTGGCGTCGCGATCGTCGTCGAGTGCGACCCGACCCGCATCGAGCGCCGCGTCGCGCAGGGCTACCTCGACGTCGCGGCCGAGAGCCTCGACGACGCCCTCTGGCAGGCCGAGGACGCCCGGGCTCAGCGGCGGGCGCTCTCGATCGGTGTGCTCGGCAACGCGGCCGAGGTGCTGCCCTACCTGATCGCCCGCGGCGCGACCGTCGACATCGTCACCGACCAGACCTCGGCCCACGACCCGCTCGCGTACCTGCCTCGCGGCGTCGAGTTCTCCGACTGGCCCGCGCTGCGCGCCGACGACCCGCACGGCTGCATCCGCCGGGCGCGCGAGTCGATGGCCCGTCACGTCGAGGCCATGGTGACGTTCCAGGACAACGGCGCCGAGGTCTTCGACTACGGCAACTCGATCCGCGTCGAGGCGAAGACCGGCGGCTACGAGCGCGCCTTCGACTTCCCCGGCTTCGTGCCCGCCTACATCCGGCCACTGTTCTGCGCGGGCAAGGGCCCGTTCCGCTGGGTCGCACTCTCCGGCGACCCCCGCGACATCGCCGCGACCGACGACGCGATGCTCACCCTGTTCAAGGACAACGACACCGTCACCCGCTGGCTGCGGCAGGCCCGGGACAAGGTCCAGTTCCAGGGTCTGCCCGCGCGCATCTGCTGGCTCGGCGCCGGCGAGCGCGACCGTGCGGGGCTCGAGTTCAACCGCATGGTGACGCTGGGGAAGGTGAAGGCCCCGATCGTCATCGGCCGCGACCACCTCGACTGCGGCTCGGTCGCCTCGCCCTACCGCGAGACCGAGGGCATGGCCGACGGTTCCGACGCGATCGCCGACTGGCCGCTGCTGAACGCGATGGTCAACGTCGCCTCGGGCGCGAGCTGGGTCTCGATCCACCACGGTGGCGGCGTCGGCATCGGCCGGTCCCTCCACGCCGGCCAGGTCTCCGTCGCGGACGGGACGGTGCTCGCCGCCGAGAAGCTCGCCCGCGTCCTCACCAACGACCCCGCGACCGGCGTCCTCCGCCACGTCGACGCCGGCTACCCCGAGGCCGACGAGGCCGCCACCGCCGCCGGCCTCCCCATCCCCATGCACGCCCCCGACCCCGGTCCCTGAATCTGGGCCGCCGGGGACGTTCGCCCGCGGGTCTGGGGCGCGGATCCAACCGGTGGGGCTGGTGGGGCGTTAGGTTGACTCGAGGTGTCCCCTGGCCCGGGGCACGGACGTCGACACAGAGGATCCCCGGTGATCGAGTTCGATGCGGTGACCAAGGTCTACCCCGGCGGCACAGTCGCCGTGGAGAACCTCAGTCTCATCGCGCCCACTGGACGGATCACGGTCGTCGTCGGACCGTCCGGGTGCGGCAAGACGACGCTGCTGCGAATGGTGAACCGCCTCGTCGACCCGTCGGCGGGCCGCGTCCTCATCGACGGCGCCGCGAACACGCTGCTGCGCCGGTCCGCGCTGCGTCGCTCGATCGGGTACGTCATCGCCAAGGGCGGGCTGTTCCCGCACCGCACGGTCGTCGAGAACATCGAGACGGTCCCGCTGCTCATCGGCACGAAGCCGCGCCAGGCCCGCGAACTCGCGCACGCGCTGCTCGACCGCGTCGGCCTCTCGGTCTCCTTCGCCGACAAGTTCCCCGGCCAGCTCTCCACCGGTCAGCAGTTGCGCGTCGCGCTCGCCCGTGCGCTGGCCGCGGACCCGCCGGTCCTGCTGATGGACGAGCCGTTCTCGACGCTCGATCCCGTCGTCCGCGGCGACCTTCAGGACGACCTCCTCGACCTCCAGCAGGCCGCGCCGAAGACGATCCTGTTCGTCACCCACGACATCGACGAGGCCATCAAGCTCGGCGACCAGATCGCGGTCATGGACACCGGCGGCCGGCTGGTCCAGATCGCGACGCCGGAGACGCTGCTCGTGCACCCGGGTACGGACTTCGTCGCCGACTTCCTCGGCCGCGACCGCGGCATCCGCAAGCTCGCGTTCCTCCCGGTCAGTGACCTCCCGCTCGCCCCCGCGGCGACGGTCCAGGCCGGCGCGACCGGTGACCGCGCCAAGGCCATCTCCACCCAGCACAACCAGGACTGGCTGCTCGTGCTCGACCCCGAGCGCCACCCGCGCGGCTGGGTCGACACCAGCAAGCTCGGCCCGACCGACGTGGTCTCCGGCCAGGTCGTCTATCCGCTCGGCGGCACCTTCTACCCGGACGAGAGCGTCCTCGCGGCCCTCGACGCCGCGATCCTCTCCCCGCCCGGGCTCGCCGTCTGCGTCGACGACGACGGACTGGTCCAGGGCGTCGTCTCCCACGGTGACATCGCCCGGTACCTCGCCGCCCGCGGCCCTTCCACCCTCCCCTCCCGGCTCGGCGGTGCCGCGGTCTCCGCCGCCGCTCCCGCTCCGGCCCCGGCTCCGGCCCCCGCCCCGGCTCCGGCCCCCGGGCCGGAGGCGGCCCCGCAGCCGAAGCCCGCCCCGGCACCCAAGCCGGCCCCCGAACCGAAGCCGGCTCCCGCGCCGGCCCCGCCGGTCGCGAAGCCCGCCCCGGCCCCCGCGCCCGCACCCGCCCCCAAGCCGGCGCCCGCCGCACCGCCGGCGGCTCCGGCGGCGAAGTCGGTTCCGCAGCCCACCCCGCCGCCGGCACCGCCGCAGCAGCAGCCGCCGAAGCAGCCCGCGCCGCCGGAGACCCCGACCGTCGAGGTGATGCGGACCCCGCCCGCCTCGGTCCACCCCGTCGCCCCGCCGCCGGGCGACCCCGCGCCCGCGCCCAAGCCGGTCCCCGAGCGGCGGCCGGTGCCGCCGCCGACCCCGGTCGCCCCGGCGGCCCCGGCCCCGCCGGTCGCGAAACCGGCTCCCGGCTCCCAGGTACCCACCCCGCAGGTCGCGCCGCAGCAGCCCCCGGCCGCGCCCACCCCGGCCCCGGCCCCGGCCCCGGCGAAGGCCACCCCGGCCCCGGCGAAGCCCACCCCCGCCCCGGTGAAGCCGGCCCCGGCCCCGCCGCAGCCGGCCCGGCCGGCCGAGCCCGCGCACGCCGCCCCGGTCGAGTCCCCGGCCGCGGCGGCCGCGGCCGCCGCCGCGAGCGAGGACGACGAGGACCTCGACAGCGGTCGGTGGGAGTGGGACGCCGCGGCGGGCCGCTGGGTCCGGGTCGCGGACAGCTGAGGGCCGGTACATGAACTGGGCGTGGGAGAACCGCAGCTATCTCGGTGACCTGATCGGCGAGCACGCGATCCTGGCGTTCGTGCCGCTGCTGATCGGGCTGCTGCTCGCGTTGCCGTTGGGCGTCCTGGTGGCGTACTCGCGCAGGTCGCGATTCCCGATTCTCGCGTTGTGCACGTTCCTGCAGGCGATCCCGGCGCTGACGTTCTTCATCGTGTTCCCGTCGCTGCTCGACACGAAGCTCAACGACCGGGTCAACGTGGTCATCGGGCTCTCGCTGCTCGTCCTCGGACTGCTGACGCGCGCGGTCGCCGAGGCGGTCGTCGCGGTGCCGGCGCACGTACGCCTCGCGGCCGACTCGATGGGGATGTCGGGCTTCGCGCGGACGACGAAGGTCGAGCTGCCCGTCGCGCTGCCGGCGATCATCGCCGCGCTCCGCACGGCCGCCGTCCTGTGCGTGACGCTCGCGACCGCGGCCGCGATTCTCGGGGTGCGCGGTCTCGGGACGCTGTTCATCGAGGGCTTCGACACCGGGTTCGAGACCGAGGTGCTCGTCGGCATCGCGCTGGTCGGCCTGATCGCGTTCGGCGCCGACGTCGCGCTGGTGCGCGCGAACCGCCTGCTGGCGCCGTGGTCGAAGCTGGTGACGATCCGATGAACCTGATGTGGGACTACCTCTCCGACGCCGACAACTGGACCGGCAGCGGCGGCATCGGGGACCGCATCCTCGAGCACCTGATGCTCAGCCTGGGCGCGCTGTTGATCGCCGCCCTGATCGCGTTCCCGATCGGTCTGATGGTGGGTCATGGCCGCCGCGGCGACGACGTGCCGATCACCCTCGGTGCGATCGGCCGTCTCGTCGCCCCGCTCGGGATCTTCTGCTACTTCGCGCTCAAGATCGACACCGGCAACGACGCGGTGCTGCTCGGGCTGGTGCTGCTGGCCGTCCCGCCGATGATGACCGCCGCCTACACCGGGATCCGACTGGTGGACGCCGCCGCGGTCGAGTCGGCGCGGGCGGCCGGCATGTTGCCCAGTCAGATCCTGCGCTCGGTCGAGGTGCCGATGGCGCTGCCCGACCTCGTCGAAGGCGTCCGCAAGTCGACCCGTCAGGTCGTCGCGATGGCCGCCGTCGCCGCGTTCGTCGGGGCCGACGGGCTGGGCCGCCTGATCATCGACGGGCAGTCGGACGAGTTCCGCAGCTACGGGATGGTCGCCACCGGCGGTGTGCTCATCGCGATCCTCGCCGTGCTGCTCGACGCGATCATCGTCGCCGTGGGCCACCACTTCACCTCGCCCGGTCTGACGCGCCGATTCCGCGCCCCGGCCGACCGGCCCACGTCGGCGAGCGCGCCGGGCGCGGGGCCGGTCTCGACCTACCCGACGATGCCGCCGCCGGCACCGGAACCCTGACGCCGGAGCCTCGCGTGGACGCCGGGACGGGGTTCGACGGGATGTGGGCCGAGCTCGCGGGCATCGGCCGCGACCCCGCGAGCGGTGGGTACCGCCGGTTCGCGTGGACGGCCCCGGACCTCGCCTGCCGGGAGTGGTTCACCGCGCAGGCGAAGGCCCGCGGAATGGCCGTCGAACGCGACCGCAACGGCAACCTGTGGGCGTGGCTCGGCGACCACCTGCCCGGGCCCGCGATCGTGACCGGCTCACACCTGGACTCCGTCCCCGACGGCGGCGCCTACGACGGGCCGCTCGGGATCGTCTCGGCCTTCGCCGCGCTCGACGCCCTCGCCGCCGACGGTTGGACTCCGCCGCGCCCGGTCGCGGTCGTCGCCTTCACCGACGAGGAGGGTGCGCGCTTCGGCGTCCCGTGCATCGGGTCGCGCCTGCTGACCGGGACCCTCGACCCGGCGCGCGCTGCCGGCCTGCGCGACGGCGACGGGATCACGCTCGCCCAGGCCATGCGGTCCGCCGGGGCTGACCCGGCCTGGCTCGGCGCGGACCGTACGCGGTTGTCCCGGATCGGGGCGTTCGTCGAGCTGCACGTCGAACAGGGGCGGTACCTCGCGAACACGAGCGCGCCCGTCGCGGTCGGGTCGGGGATCGGGCCGCACGGCCGCTGGCGGCTGACGTTCCGCGGGCGCGCCGACCACGCCGGCACTACCGCGCTGGGTGACCGGGCCGATCCGATGCTCGCCTTCGCCGCGTCGGTGCAGCAGGCCCGGACGGCCGCCCTGCACCTGCGGGCCCGCGCGACCGTGGGGAAAGTGACGGTCCGTCCGAACGGCACGAATGCGATCCCCTCCGAGGTGAACGCCTGGCTCGACGCCCGCGGCTCCGACGAGGCGACCGTCCGGGCCGTCGTCACCGAGGTCCTCGACGCCGCCCGGCAGCGCGGTGCCGAGGACGGGGTGAGCGTGGACCTCACCGAGGAGTCCTGGTCGCCGGCGGTCACCTTCGGCCGGGACCTCGGGGAGCGGGTGGCGACCCGGCTCGGGGGAGCACCGGTGATCCCGACCGGGGCCGGGCACGACGCGGGGATCCTCGCCGCCGCCGGGATCCCGACCACGATGCTGTTCGTCCGCAACCCGACCGGTGTCTCGCACGCGCCGGACGAGCACGCCGAGACCGCCGACTGCCACGCGGGCGTCGCGGCCCTCGCGGCGGTCCTCACCGACCTCGCGTCCGACCTCGCCGCCGACCCGGTCCCCACCACGTGAGCGCTCCCGACCCGGGCTCGCTCTTCTGGTGCGAGCACGCGCTGCTGCCCGAGGGCCCGGTGTCCGGTGTCGCGATCTCGGTGAGCGGGGACCGGTTCATCGTCGTCACCCCGGCCGCGACCCCGCCGGCGGGCGCGACCGTCCTGCGCGGCCTGACGGTGCCGGGTCTGGCGAACGCGCACTCCCACGCCTTCCATCGCGCGCTGCGGGCGCGGACCCACGACGGCGGCGGAGACTTCTGGACCTGGCGCGAGGCGATGTACGCGGTCGCGGAACGACTCGACCCGGACTCCTACCTCGCTCTCGCCCGGGCCGTGTACGCGGAGATGGCCCTGGCCGGCATCACCGTCGTGGGGGAGTTCCACTACCTGCACCACGGCCCGGGTGGGGCGCCGTACGCGGACCCGAACGCGATGGGCGCGGCCGTCGCGCAGGCCGCGCGCGAGGCGGGGATCCGGATAACGGTCCTCGACACCTGCTACCTGACCGGCGGCTTCGGGCAGGACCTGACGCCGGCTCAGGCGCGCTTCTCCGACGGGAACGTCGGTGGCTGGCTCGGGCGGGTCTCGCGGTTCGACCCCGGGCCCGGAGCGAAGCTCGGCGCCGCGGTGCACTCGGTGCGCGCGGTGCCGGCGCGGGACGTCGAGATGGTCGCGGAGTGGGCGGCGCGCGGTGCGGTGCTGCACGCCCACGTCTCCGAGCAGCCCGCCGAGAACGAGGCCTGCCGGGCGGCCACCGGTCGCACCCCCACCGCGTTGCTGCACTCCGCCGGAGCCGTGGCGAGCAACTTCACCGCCGTGCACGGGACACATCTGACGCCGGGTGACATCGACCTCTACGGCCTGAACCGCGCGACGGTCTGCTTCTGCCCGACGACCGAGCGGGACCTCGCGGACGGCGTCGGCCCCGCGGGCGCGCTGCGGGCGGCGGGAGTTGCGCTGTCCCTCGGCAGCGACAGCCACGCCGTGATCGACCTGTTCGAGGAGGCCCGCGGCGTCGAGCTCCACGAACGCCTCGCTTCCGGCCGCCGCGGCGGGCACCCGGCCGAGGACCTCCTGACTGCGGCCACCGCCGCCGGGCACGCCTGCCTCGGCTGGCGCGACGCGGGACGCATCGAGCCCGGCGCCCTCGCCGACCTCGTCACGATCTCTCTCGACACCCCGCGCACCGCCGGCTGCCCGCCCACCGCGGCCACGGCGGTGTTCGCGGCCACCGCCGCCGACGTCCGGCACGTCGTCGCCTCCGGTCGGGTCGTGGTCGTCGACGGGGTGCACACCCTCGTCGAGGACGTCCCCGGCGCCCTGCGCGCGGCGATCGGAGCGTTGACGTGATCGGAGCCACCAGGTGAGCGCGGTCCTGCTCGACGACATCGCCTCCCTCGTCACCAACGACCCCGCGGCGGGGCCGGGGATCCTCGGCGAGGTCCGGGGCGCGGCGCTGGTCGTCGAGGACGGGAAGGTTGCCTGGCTCGGCCCGGCGGCGCAGGCGCCGGCGTGCGACGCGGCGGTCAGCGCCGCCGGCGGGGCGGTGCTCCCCGGGTTCGTCGACTCCCACACCCACCTGGTGTTCGCCGGCGACCGGCTCAGCGACTTCGTCGGGCGCATGTCGGGCCGGCCCTACGCCCCGGACGGCATCGCGAGCACGGTGGCCGCCACCCGCGCGGCCCCGGACGAGATCCTCACCGCCAACGTCGCCCGCCTCCTCAGCGAGCTACGGGCCGGGGGAGTCACGACCGTCGAGGTGAAGTCCGGCTACGGGCTCACCGTCGCCGACGAGGCGCGGGCGCTCCTGATCGCCCGTCAGTTCACCGACGAGACCACGTTCCTCGGCGCCCACGTCGTGCCGACCGAGTACGCCGCCGACCGCGCGGCCTACGTCGACCTCGTCACCGGTCCGATGCTCGCGGCCGCCGCGCCGCACGCGCGGTGGATCGACGTCTTCTGCGACCGCGGCGCCTTCGACGAGGCCGAGGCTCGCGCGGTCTGCCGCGCCGGCCGGGCCGCCGGTCTGACGCCCCGTCTGCACGGCAACCAGCTCGAACCCGGGCCGGGCGTGCGACTCGCCGTCGAACTCGGTGCCGCCTCGGTCGACCACTGCACGCACCTGACCGACGCCGACGTCGACGCCCTCACGAACAGCGCCACCGTCGCCACCCTGCTGCCGGGCGCGGAGTTCAGCACCCGCGCGCGGTACCCGGACGCGCGGCGGCTCCTCGACGCGGGCGTGACCGTCGCCCTCGCGACCGACTGCAACCCGGGCACGTCGTACACGACCTCGATGACCCTGTGCATCGCGCTCGCGGTGCGGGAGATGGGGATGAGCCCCGCCGAGGCGGTCCACGCCGCGACCGCGGGCGGCGCCCGCGCGCTCCAGCGGGACGACATCGGCGTCCTGCGCCCCGGGGCCCGGGCCGACCTCGCGATCCTCGCCGCCCCCGACGTCGGCTACCTCGCCTACCGCCCGGGGGTCCCCCTCGTCGCGGCCGTCTGGAAGGACGGCCGCCCGGTCTAGACCGGTCTAGACCGCCGCGCGGCGCGGGGCGACGGTGCCGACCGCCCAGCGGGTGATCGGGACCAGCAGCGGGGCCGCGGCGAGCAGCATGCCGAGCGCGAGCAGCAGGGCGACGACCCGCGTGCGGAACGCGGGTCCGCCCCCGGGCGAGCGCAGCAGCCGCAACATGTCCGCAGGGTACCTGGCGGACTCGGGCCGTTCCGGGCGTTCGTCATGGTCCGGCACGGACGGGGCAATGCCGCTGGAACTCTCACGTTCGTGTGACAGGATCCGGCTTTCGGGGGATTTCGTCGTGCCCGTCCCGAGGGGAGCCATGCGCGCAGTACCGGTGATGGCGTTGGCTGCCGTCGTCGCTGCCGCGGGCGTCGGGATCCACGTCGCGGAGGCCGAGCCGGCCGCGCCCACGGCCCTGGTCGCCGAGGGCTCGCCGGCCTCGTGGGCGACGCAGGCGCTGCTCCAGGACCTCACCTCCGGTCCGATCCGCGTCACGCGCGACGCGCGGGGCCTCGCGCACCTGCTCGGGACCGACGTCGGGAAGCCGATCCCCCTCCCGGTCGGGATCTCCCCGGCGGCCGACGTCGAGACCCAGGCCCGGGCGCACCTGAAGCGCGCCGCGGCGCTGTTCGGCCTGACCGACGTGGCCGAGGAGCTGGTGCTCATCCCCGAGGTCGAGGGGCTGGAGAACTCCTTCGGCACGGACCGCCTCGTCCGCTTCCAGCAGTTGCGCGCGGGCCTCCCGGTCCTCGGGGGCGAGCTCGCCGTCGTCCTCGACCCCCTCGGGGCACTGAAGTCGGTCACCGGTGAACTGGCGCCCACGGGGCGCAGCGCCCGCCCGTCGGTCTCCGCCGAGCGGGCCCGCGCCACCGCGCTCGCCGCGGTCCTGCGTGAGCACCCGGACGCGCACGCGCCGGCGGTCCGGGCGGCGACGCCGGAGCTCTGGCACCTGGACCCGGTGCTGATCGGCGTCCCGGAGAGCCACCACCTGCCGACCGGGCCGGTCTGGCGCACCGAGGTCAGCGATGCGGGAGCGGTCCGGGAGATGGTCCTGGTCGACGCACGCACCGGCACCATCCCGCTGCAGCTCGACCTGATCACGCACGCCAACCGGGTGGTCTGCGACCGCAACAACCAGGCCGACAAGTCCGACCTCGGGCAGGACTGCAAGCCCACGTACGCCCGCGCCGAGGGGCAGGGCCCGAAGGGCACGCCGGTCGACGTCGACGAGGCGTACGACTACGCGGGCGCGACGGTCGCGTTCTTCTCCAAGGTCCTCGGCGTCGACCTGACGGCGTCGCTCGGCGTCGACGTCGGCGACGGGAAGCGGCTGCGCTCGACCGTCCGGTACTGCCCGGGCAACACCCTGTGCTCGGCGACGAACGGCAACCTGTTCGACAACGCGTTCTGGAACGGCCGGGGCATGTACTACGGCCAGGGCTGGACGCGCGCGGACGACATCGTCGCCCACGAGATCGCCCACGGCGTCACCGAGAAGACCGCCCGCCTGCTGTACCTGTACCAGTCGGGCGCGATCAACGAGTCGATGTCGGACATCTTCGGCGAGCTCGTCGACCTCGCGAAGGCGACCGACGACGGCGACAGCCCCTGGGTCATCGGCGAGGACGCGCCGCTCGACCAGATCCCGGTGCGCAACATGGCCGACCCGCGGGCGACGCTCCTGCCGCCGCTCGGCCAGCCGGACCGGATGACAGCGCCGAACTACGACGCGGACCTGTTCTTCGTCGACAACGGCGGCGTCCACAACAACAGCGGCGTCGGCAACAAGGCCGCGTACCTGATCGCCGTCGGTGGCTCGTTCAACGGCCAGTCGATTCCCGGGCTCGGGACGACCAAGACCGCGGTCCTGTTCTTCCGTTCCCTGCGGATGCTGACCTCGGGGGCCGACTACGCCGACCTCGGCGGCGTCCTGCAGCAGGCCTGCCGCAATCTCGTCGGGCAGTCCGGGTTCACGGCCGGCGACTGCACGTCGGTGGACCGCGCGGTGATCGCGACCGAGATGAGCAAGCAGCCACCCGGCCGCGCCGGCGCCCCGGAGGCGGGGGTCTGCCCGAGTGGTACGCGCCGGGTCGGGCTGATCAACGACGGCTTCGAGAAGTTCGACAAGAAGACGTGGGCGCTCGGCGACCAGTGGTCGCTGATCAACGACTACGCCCGCAGCGGCGCGTTCAGCGTCTACGGCATCGAGCCCGACCGCGCCCTCTCCAGCCCGGCGACGTTGAAGACCAAGGTCACGATCCCCAAGGGTGTGAGGCCGTTCCTGCGCTTCGCGCACCAGTACCGCCTCGACCACAGCCTCGGCGAGACCGGCGTGGTCACGCAGTACTACGACGGCGCGGTGCTGGAGTACCGGATCAGCGGCGGGTCCTGGACCAGCGCGTCCGGCCGGACGTGGGAGAACGGCCCCAACCGGCGGATCCGGCCCGACGGCGGGTCGCCGTACGTCGCGTTCGGCGGCGACAGCAAGGGCTACGGCTCCAGCCGCCTGGACCTGAGCTTCCTCGCCGGCAAGAGCGTCGAGTTCCGCTGGCGGGTCATCGGCGACCGGGCGATCGCCTTCGACGGCTGGACCCTCGACGACATCACGCTCTACGTCTGCGGCACCACCAAGCCCAGCGACCCGCGCAACGTGAAGGTCACCGCCAAGGGCAGGACCGCGACCGTGAAGTGGAGCCCACCGGTCTACGCGCCCGCGGGCGGCGTGACCGGCTACCAGGTCGTCGCGAAGGTCGGGAAGAAGAAGATCACCAAGAACACCTCCGCGGGGAAGCGGTCGGTGAAGTTCGCCAAGCTCAAGTCCGGCAGCTACACCTTCACGGTGTCCGCCAAGGGTTCCGGCGGCAAGGGCCCCGGCGCCGCGGGCAAGAAGAAGATCAAGTAGCCGCCCCGCCCCGGCCGCCCCGCCCCGGCCGCGCGCCCCGGCCGCGCGCCCCGGCCGCGCGCCCCGGCCGCGCGCCGCGGGCTGGCCTGCGCCGGGTGCGCAGATCAGCACGGCTTCGGGCCTGCCCGCCCGTGCCGACCTGCACCGGGTGCGCAGATCAGCACCGACCCGCACCCGACTGCCGAGGCCGAGCCCCGCTCGCCCCGCCTCGCCGGCCTCCTCGCGTCACCACCGCCTAGCCGCGGGCCGCCGGGAGAGTTCCCGCCCGCCCCGCTGCCCTGGGCCCCGCTCCCGTGCGCCCCGGCCGTGCGTGGCGGCCGTGCGTGGCGGGCCGGTGTGCGCCGAGTGCGCAGATCAGCACGGCTTCGGGGCCGGCCCCCTGTGCTGACCTGCACCGGCTGCGCAGTTCAGCACCGCCGGCAGCGCGGAACGACTCCCGCCGAGGACGGGCTGCCCCCAGGAATACCGAGGCCATCCGCACAGTTGAGCCAATCAGACTCAAGGAATTTGACGGTGGGGCAACCACCCTCATAACCTGAGCGCAGGAAGCTCAACTTGTGGAGGAAGCTCATGGCTCGTGCGGTCGGCATCGACCTCGGTACGACGAACTCGGTCGTCGCGGTCCTGGAGGGTGGGGAGCCCACCGTCATCGCCAACGCGGAAGGCGCGCGCACGACCCCGTCGGTGGTCGCCTTCGCGCGGAACGGCGAGATCCTGGTCGGTGAGGTCGCCAAGCGGCAGGCCGTCACCAACATCGACCGGACCATCCGCTCCGTGAAGCGCGAGATGGGCACCGGCTGGAAGAAGGAGATCGACGGCAAGGACTTCACGCCGCAGCAGATCTCCGCCTTCGTCCTGCAGAAGCTCAAGCGCGACGCGGAGGCCTACCTCGGCGAGAAGGTCACCGACGCGGTCATCACCGTCCCGGCGTACTTCTCCGACTCCGAGCGGCAGGCCACCAAGGAGGCCGGCGAGATCGCAGGTCTGAACGTCCTGCGCATCATCAACGAGCCGACCTCGGCCGCGCTCGCGTACCGCCTCGACAAGGACGAGTCCGAGCACCGCATCCTCGTCTTCGACCTCGGTGGCGGCACGTTCGACGTCTCGCTGCTGGAGATCGACGAGGGTCTGGTCGAGGTGAAGGCCACCAGCGGCGACAACCGCCTCGGTGGTGACGACTGGGACCAGCGGATCATCGACTGGCTCGTCAACAAGTTCAAGGCGGCCAACGGCATCGACCTGACCAAGGACAAGATGGCGATGCAGCGCGTCCGCGAGGCCGCGGAGAAGGCGAAGATCGAGCTCTCCTCGACGCAGCAGACCTCGATCAACCTGCCGTACATCACGCAGGACGCCGAGAAGAACGCGCTGTTCCTGGACGAGACGCTCACCCGCGCCGAGTTCCAGAAGATCACCGCGGACCTGCTCGACCGCTGCCGCCGGCCGTTCAACCAGGTCATGAAGGACGCGGGCCTGACCGTCGACAAGATCGACCACGTGGTCCTCGTCGGTGGCTCGACCCGGATGCCGGCCATCACCGACCTGGTGAAGGAGCTCACCGGTGGCAAGGACCCGCACAAGGGCGTGAACCCGGACGAGGTCGTCGCCGTCGGCGCGGCCCTGCAGGCCGGCGTCCTCAAGGGTGAGGTCAAGGACGTTCTGCTGCTCGACGTCACCCCGCTGTCCCTCGGCATCGAGACCAAGGGCGGCGTGATGGACAAGCTCATCGAGCGCAACACGACGATCCCGACCAAGCGGTCCCGCGTCTACACGACGGCGGAGGACAACCAGCCGTCCGTGCTGATCCAGGTCTACCAGGGCGAGCGCGAGATGGCCCGGGACAACAAGAGCCTCGGCAACTTCGAGCTCACCGGCCTGCCGCCGGCGCCGCGGAACGTGCCGCAGATCGAGGTCACCTTCGACATCGACGCCAACGGCATCGTGCACGTGAACGCGAAGGACCTCGGCACCGGCAAGGAGCAGTCGATGACCGTCACCGGCGGGTCCGCCCTGCCGCGCGAGGACATCGACAAGATGGTCCGCGACGCCGAGCAGTACGCGGAGGAGGACCGCAAGCGCCGTGAGGCGGTCGAGAACCGCAACCAGGCCGAGTCGCTGGTCTACCAGACCGAGAAGTTCCTCGCCGACAACGCGGACAAGTTCGCCGAGGGCGACGCGGCCGCGAACAAGGCGACCGTCGAGTCCGCCATCGCCGACCTGAAGAAGGCGTTGGAGGGCAACGACGACGAGGCCATCAAGGCCGCGACGAAGAAGGTCGCCGACGCGAGCCAGCAGCTCGGTGCCGCGATGTACGCCAGTGCCCAGCCGACCGCCGAGGGTGGCGCCGCCGGCCCGGGTGCGGGCGCTGCGGACGACGAGGACGTCGTCGAGGCCGAGATCGTCGACGAGGACCCGAAGTCGTGACTTCCGAGAACGAGCAGACTCCGTTCGAGCCGGTGATCCGCGACAAGCGGCGCATCGACCCGACGACGGGGGAGGTCCGTCCTGACGCCACCTCAGTTCCTGGTGGCGTCAGCGACGCCGCTCCCGGCGGGGCTCCGAACATGACGCCGCCGATGGCCCCGCCCGGGTCCGTCGGTGGGCCGAACGACGGAGCCGTGGAGGCGGAACTCGCGGAGCGGACCGCAGACCTGCAGCGGGTGACGGCGGAGTACGCCAACTACCGCAAGCGGGTCGACCGGGACCGCGAGGCGGTGCGGGAGCTCGCGTCGATCGCCGTGCTCTCCGAGCTGGTGCCCGTGCTCGACGACATCGGTCGGGCGCGGGACCACGGCGAGCTCGTCGGGGGGTTCAAGGTCGTCGCGGAAGGACTGGAGGCCACGCTGAACAAGCTCGGCCTCCAGGCCTTCGGCACCGAGGGCGACGCGTTCGACCCGAACGTCCACGAGGCGCTGATGCACGAGTACTCGGCGGAGGTCTCCGAACCGACGTGCGTCCAGATCCTCCAGGCCGGCTACCGGGTCGGCGAGCGCATTCTCCGGCCCGCGCGCGTCAAGGTCGCGGAGCCGGACCCGTCCGCAGAAAACTGACGAACACTTACCTGAGCACGAAGGGAGGGGCGGCGTAGATGACGCGTGAGTACTTGGACAAGGACCTCTACGCCGTCCTCGGCCTGAAGAAGGGCGCCTCCCAGGCCGAGATCAAGAAGGCCTACCGCCGGCTGGCCAAGGAGCTTCACCCCGACTCGAACAAGAACAACCCCGAGGCCGAGGCGAAGTTCAAGGAGGTCTCGGAGGCCTACTCGGTCCTCGGCGACGAGGCCAAGCGCAAGGAGTACGACGAGGGTCGGGAGCTGTTCGCGGGCGGCGGCTTCCGGAACTTCGGCGGGCCGGGTCGCGGGGGCGCGCCCGGCGGCGGCAACTTCGACTTCACCTTCGGCGGGGACGGCGGGCTCGGCGACATCCTCGGCGGGATCTTCAACCGCCGTGGGCAGACCGCTGCCCGGCGTGGGGCCGACGTCGAGACCGCCGTGACGATCGACTTCGTCCAGGCCGTCGAGGGCGTGACCGTCCCGCTGCGTCTCACCAGCGAGCGCGCCTGCCCGGCCTGTGCCGGCACCGGGGCGAAGTCGGGGACGGCGCCGCGCGTCTGCCCCGCCTGCGAGGGCGTGGGCAGTGTCAGCCGCAACCTCGGCGGGTTCGCGATGAGCGAGCCGTGCCAGGCCTGCCGCGGCCGCGGGCTGATCGTCGACGACCCGTGCCCGACCTGCTCGGGCAGCGGCCGCGGACAGAGCTCGCGGACCGTCAACACGCGCATCCCCGCCGGCGTCGCCGACGGGCAGAAGATCAAGCTCAAGGGCAAGGGCGCGCCCGGCGAACGTGGCGGCCCGCCCGGTGACCTGTACATCAGCGTGCACGTCCGCCCGCACCCGGTCTTCGGGCGCAAGGGCGACAACCTGACGCTCACGCTGCCGGTCACCTTCCCGGAGGCTGCGATGGGCGCCGAGGTGAAGGTGCCGACCCTGACGGGTGCGCCCGTCACGCTGCGCCTCGCGCCGGGCACCGCGAACGGCCGGACCATGCGGGTCCGCGGCCGCGGGGTGCCCCGCAAGGACGGCACCCGGGGCGACCTGCTCGTCACCGTCTCGGTGGCGGTGCCGGCGAACCTCAACAGCGACGCGCGCAAGGCGCTTGCCGCCTTCGCCGCCGCGACCGCGGGCGACGACCCCCGCGCCGAGCTGATGGCCACCGCGGCCCGGACGGCCGCGGCGACGGAGGAGGAGGCATGAGTTCCCCGCGCGACGAGACCTGGGAGGTGGGCGTCTACGTCATCTCCGTGGCCGCCCAGCTCTCCGGACTCCACCCGCAGACCCTGCGTCAGTACGACCGGTTGGGCCTGGTGTCGCCCGGTCGCGCCTCGGGCCGCGGCCGGCGGTACTCGGCCCGCGACATCGAGCGCCTCCGTGAGGTCGCCCGCCTCTCGCAGGAGGAGGGCGTCAACCTCGCCGGCATCAAACGGATCCTCGACCTCGAGAACGCCAACGACGAACTCCGGATGCGCATCGCCGAACTGGAGGCCGAACTCGCGTTCGTCACGGCCGCGCTGCGGGAGAAGACCTCCGAGGCGACGTCCCCGAACTACCGCCGCGTGAACCTGCCCGCGGTGTACGAGCCCCCGCCGAGTGCGGTCGTGGTCTGGCGCCGCGAGACCCGCCGACCCGGCCCTGATCTAGCCCGCTGACCCCCGCGGCCCGAGTGGCCGCGGCAAAGGGAGAACCCCATGGACGCGAACAAGCTCACCACGCGCAGCCAGGAGGCCTTCTCGACCGCTGTGCGCCGGGCCGCGACGGCCGGCCACAGCCAGGTCGAGCCGGTGCACCTCCTGATCGCCCTGCTCGCGCAGCCGGACGGCACCGCCCGCCCGCTGGTGACCGCCGCCGGCGCGGACCCGGACACGATCGCGACCGCCGCCGAGGCGATGCTCGACCGCCTGCCCTCGGCCAGCGGCTCGACCGTCTCCGCCCCCGGCATGTCCCGCCAGGCCTATGCCGTCCTCGCGACCGCCGAGGAGCGGGCGAAGGAACTCGGTGACGAGTACATCTCGACCGAGCACCTGCTCGTCGGCCTCGCGACCGGGCCGAGCCACGTCGCCTCGTTGCTGGCGGAGCACTCGATCACGCCCCAGAAGCTGCTGGAGGCCTTCGCCGACGTCCGCGGCAGCGCACGCGTGACCACCCCCGACCCCGAGGGCACCTACCAGGCGCTGGAGAAGTACGGCGTCGACCTGACCGCAGCCGCCCGCGAGGGCAAGCTCGACCCGGTCATCGGTCGCGACTCCGAGATCCGCCGCGTCGTGCAGGTGCTCTCCCGGCGCACCAAGAACAACCCCGTGCTGATCGGTGAGCCCGGCGTCGGCAAGACCGCCGTCGTCGAGGGCCTCGCGCGGCGCATCGTCGAGGGCGACGTCCCCGAGTCGCTGCGCAACAAGCGGCTGATCTCGCTCGACCTCGCGGCGATGGTTGCGGGCGCGAAGTACCGCGGTGAGTTCGAGGAGCGGCTCAAGGCGGTGCTGAAGGAGATTCAGTCCTCCGACGGTCAGATCGTCACGTTCATCGACGAGCTGCACACGATGGTCGGCGCCGGCGCGTCCGAGGGTTCGATGGACGCCGGCAACATGCTCAAGCCGATGCTCGCCCGCGGGGAGCTGCGTCTGGTCGGCGCGACGACCCTCGACGAGTACCGCGAGCGCATCGAGAAGGACCCCGCGCTCGAGCGCCGCTTCCAGCAGGTCTTCGTCGGTGAGCCCAGCGTCGAGGACTCCATCGGCATCCTGCGCGGTCTCAAGGAGCGCTACGAGGCCCACCACAAGGTCGCGATCGCGGACTCCGCCCTGGTCGCCGCCGCGACGCTGTCCGACCGGTACATCACCGGCCGCTTCCTGCCGGACAAGGCGATCGACCTCGTCGACGAGGCGGCGTCCCGGCTGCGCATGGAGATCGACTCCTCGCCGGTCGAGGTCGACGAGCTCCGGCGCGCGGTCGACCGGATGAAGATGGAGGAGATGGCGCTCGCGCGGGAGAACGACCCCGCCTCGGCCGAGCGGCTGGAGCGGCTGCGCGCGGATCTGGCGGACCGTCAGGAACAGCTGGCCGCCCTCACCGCGCGGTGGGAGCAGGAGAAGTCCGGCCTGAACCGCGTGGGTGAGCTCAAGCAGCGCCTCGACGAGTGCCGCAGCCAGGCCGAGCGCTACCAGCGCGACGGCGACCTGGAGAACGCCTCCCGGCTGCTGTACGCCGAGATCCCCGCGCTCGAGCGGGAGATCGCCGAGGCGAGCGCGGACGAGCAGGACCGGGGCGAGGTCATGGTCGCCGACGAGGTCGGCGCGGACGACATCGCCGCCGTCGTCGCGGCCTGGACGGGCATCCCCGTCGGCCGGCTGCTGGAGGGCGAGTCCGCGAAGCTGCTGCGGATGGAGGAGGAGCTGGGCAAGCGCCTGGTCGGACAGGAGGACGCCGTCCGCGCCGTCTCCGACGCGGTCCGCCGCACTCGCGCCGGCATCGCCGACCCGGACCGGCCCACCGGCAGCTTCCTGTTCCTCGGCCCGACCGGTGTCGGCAAGACCGAGCTGGCGAAGGCGCTCGCGGACTTCCTCTTCGACGACGAGCACGCCCTCGTGCGGATCGACATGAGCGAGTACGGAGAGAAGCACTCCGTCGCCCGGCTCGTCGGCGCGCCGCCCGGGTACGTCGGCTACGAGGAGGGCGGTCAGCTCACCGAGGCCGTCCGGCGCCGCCCGTACACCGTGGTGCTGCTCGACGAGGTCGAGAAGGCGCACCCGGAGGTCTTCGACGTCCTGCTCCAGGTGCTCGACGACGGCCGCCTGACCGACGGCCAGGGCCGCACCGTGGACTTCCGCAACGCGATCCTCGTGCTGACCTCGAACCTGGGGTCCCAGTTCCTCGTGGACCCGACGATGGACGACGAGCAGCGCAAGGACGCGGTCCTGAGTGCGGTGCGGGCGAGCTTCAAGCCCGAGTTCGTGAACCGGCTCGACGACATCGTGGTGTTCCGCGCGCTGACCACCGACGACCTGACCTCGATCGTCGACATCCAGGTCGCGCGGCTGGCGAAGCGGCTCGCGGAACGGCGGATCACGCTCGACGTCACCCCGGCCGCGGCGGAGTGGCTCGCGCTCTCCGGCTACGACCCGGTCTACGGCGCCCGGCCGCTGCGCCGGCTGATCCAGACGGCGATCGGCGACCAGCTCGCGAAGCAGGTCCTCGCCGGTGAGGTCCGCGACGGCGACACCGTCACCGTCGACCTCGCCGCCGCGAAGGACGGCCTCGAGCTCGCGGTCTCCCGGGCTTAACCACAACGTCCGGCGGACTGTGGCCTATATAGGCCTCAGTTCGCCGGACGCTACGAGAAATCAGCGGGCGTGGGCGTTGACCCAGTCGCGCCAGACCGAGTCCCACTCCTGGACGTCGCACGGGCGGAGCTCGGAGTCCGCGAGGACCCGGACCTTCATGCCGTTGGCGCGCCGCGCGAAGACGTCGGCGTCGGGGATCTGGGCGTCGAGGTGCTCGGCGAGCGGCTCGACCTCCGGCGGGACGACGGGGCCGGGCTCGGGCTCACCGCTCCACTTGTCCCAGGCGCACTCGGTGAGGGCGTGGACGAACTGGCGGTGCAGGGCGGTCCGGACGGTCTCCGGAAGTTCCGTGCCGTGCTCGGCGCGAGCCTTGCGGGCGTAGCGGACCGTCTTGGCCTCGGCGCCGCACTGCTTCGTGCAGTACGGGGTCGGGCGGTTGCGCGCCTCGAAGCGACCCCCGCAGTTCGCGCACTCGTACGTCTCCGGGCGCAGCAGCGAGGGAACCGCGCTCGGGGCGCCGCCACCGCCGACGGTCGCACCCTCGACGGCGAGCTCAGCGACCGCCGGCAGGGTCGACACGATCGAGGGTGCGCCAGGAGCCACGGCTGCAGTTCGACGAGTCATGGTCTGAGTATGGGTGCCTCTGACGAGACCCAACTTTTCCTTGACCTGATCAAGGTCGAACCGAGAACTGCGAAATCGTGACACAGGGCACAACCGTCCGCGTGCCGCTCCCGGATCCCCGGCCCGATCGGGGTATCGGCGCCCTCGGCGGCGATCTTGAGGTGCCGCGCAACGGCGCGATCAGTGCCGCAGGAAGACGTCGCCCGACCGGTTGCGGTCGCCGCGGACGAGGTTGCTCGCGTCGGAGGTGAACGCGACCCAGTTGCCGTCGCCACTGATCGCCGGCTGGACGCTGGTGCCGTTGCCCTGGTGGTCCGATCCGTCGACGCTGAGGCGCGTCGTGCGCCGGTTCGTCAGGTCGCGCAGGAAGATCTCGCTGCCGGGCCGGCCGTCGCCGGGGACGAGGTCCGAGGCGTACGACGCGAACGCCACCTTCGTGCCGTCGCCGCTCACTGACGCCTCGTAACTCTCGGCGATGCCTTGCGCACCCTCGGTGCTGACGCTGACGATCTCGGTCCGCCGGGTGACCCGGTCGTGGACGAAGACGTCGGGGACGAAGTTGTCGTCGCCGGTGTGAAAGCGGTGGAAGACGAAGGCCGGCAGGCTCTGCGTCCCGGGCACGAGGGAGACCAGGCTCGAGGCGTTCGAGCTGAAGACGACGATCCGGCCGTCGTCCGAGATCGACGGGGCGCCGCTGTTGTCGTTGGTCTCGCCACCGAGCGAATTCACGCTGACGCGCTGCGTCCAGCCCACGCGGCGGTCACGGACGAAGACGTCGTCGGCGAGGTTCGTGTCGCCCGGGACGAGGTTGGTGGCGGCCGAGGCGAACGCGACGACCTGGCCGTCGCGCGAGAGCGCGATGTCGCCGCTCCCACCGTTGGGTTCGCCGTTCGCGGGGGAACGGGTCACCCAGTCGAGGACGTTCCCCGCGCGGTCGACGAGGTAGATGTCGGTGACCTTGCCCGGCCGCCCGGCGCGCAGGTTCGTCGCCGAGGACTCGAACGCGATGACGTTGCCGTCGCCGCTGATCGTCGCGAACCCGCTGGAGGCGTCGGTCTCCTTGCCGTCGATCCCGCGGCTCACGCGCGTGGTCGTGTGCTCGACGAGGTCGTGCACGAAGACGTCGCCCTCGCGGTTGAGGTCGTCGGGGACGAGGTTGGTCGCGAACGAGTCGAAGACGACGAAGCGGCCGTCGTCGCTGATCGAGGGGTTGTAGCTGTCGAGGTTCCCCTGGCGTCCCCGGCTGCTCACGCTGACCCGCGTGGTCGTCCCCTTCGCCACGTCGCGCACGAAGATGTCGCGCCGGTGGTTGGTGTCGCCCGGCACGAGGTTCGAGGCCTCGGAGGCGAACGCGACGTACCGGCCGTTCCGCGAGACCGACGGGGTGAAGCTGCCGTTGTTCGGCTCCCCGCGCCCGCCGTCCGTGCTGACCCGCAGGGTCTCGTGCGCGCCCTCCGCCGCCGGTGCGGCTCCCCACCAAGCGCCGGGTGCCACCGCCAGCGCGCAGGCCAGCGCGCAGGCCAGCGCCCCGACCAGCCCGACCCGCGCGCGGTGTCTCACCCCGAAAACGCTACGCGCAGTCGGGTGAGGGCGTCATCGAGAACCTCGGGCCGTTTGCAGAACGCCCAGCGGACCAGGGAGCGGCCGGGCTCGGGGTCGTCGTAGAAGACGCCGAGGGGGATGGCGACAACCCCGGCCCGGTGGGGGAGGTCGCGGCAGAACGCGACGCCGTCGGTCCAACCGAGGGGCCGCACGTCGGTGGTGACGAAGTACGTCCCCGCTGGCTGGACGACGTCGAAGCCGAGCTCGCGCAGCCCGCCGGCGAGCTGGTCGCGGCGGTCGCGGAGCTGGTCGCGGAAACCGGTGAAGTAGGAGTCCGGCATGCCCAGGGCCTGCGCGATCGCGGGCTGGAACGGCGCGCCGGAGACGTAGGTGAGGAACTGCTTCGCCGTCCGGACCGCGGTGACGAGCTCCGCCGGGCCGCAGGCCCAGCCGATCTTCCAACCGGTGAAGGAGAACGTCTTGCCCGCGGAGGAGATGCGGACGGTGCGCTCGCGCATCCCCGGCAGCGTCGAGATCGGGATGTGCTCGCCGTCGAACACCAGGTGCTCGTAGACCTCGTCGGAGACCACGAGGAGGTCGTGCTCCACGGCCAGCTCCGCGACCGCGGTGAGCTCCGCGCGGGAGAGCACGCGCCCGGTCGGGTTGTGCGGGGTGTTCAGCAGGATCATCCGCGTGCGGGGCGTGATCGCGGCGCGCAGCTCGTCGGGGTCGATCGCGAACTCCGGCGCGTGCATCGTGACCGGGACCCGGACGCCGCCGGCCATCGCGATCGTCGCGGCGTAGGAGTCGTACCAGGGTTCGAAGGCGATCACCTCGTCACCGGGGTTCACGAGCGCGAGCACGGCGGCGGCGATCGCCTCGGTCGCGCCGGCGGTCACGAGGATCTCGCCGTCGGGGTCGTAGTCCAGGCCCCAGAAGCGGCGGCCGTGCTCGGCGATCGCGGTGCGCAGCGCCGGGATCCCCGGCCCCGGCGGGTACTGGTTCGACGTCCCCGACCGCAGCGCGGCCACGACCGCGTCGACGATCTCGGCCGGGCCGTCGGTGTCCGGGAAGCCCTGGCCGAGGTTCACCGCCCCGGTCTCGACGGCGAGGGCGGACATCTCGGCGAAGATCGTCGTCCCCAGCCCGTCGAGCCGCCGCGCCATCCGTCCCGTCGTCCCCGCTGTGCCCATTCCGGCAGCGTAGAGCCGGTGCGGGGGCCGCCCGCCCGGGTAGGGTCGCGAGGTGCCCACCGCCTTGATCACCGGTCCCACCTCGGGGATCGGCAACGCGTTCGCCCGCCGGCTCGCCGCCGACGGCTGGGATCTCGTCCTGGTCGCCCGCGACTCCGCGCGCCTGGACCGGGTTGCGGCCGAACTGCGGGCCCGCTCGGGAGTCGAGGTCGAGACGTTCCCCGCCGACCTGAGCGCGGACGCCGCCCGCGCCGCGGTCGTCGAGCGCATCCTCGACGAGACCCGACCGATCGACCTGCTGGTCAACAACGCCGGCATGGCCGGCCCCGGCGCCGTGCTGCGCAGCGACTACCGCGCGCAGGACGACGTGCTGGCGGTTATGGTCCGCGCGGTCCTGCAGCTCTCGCACGCCGCGCTGCAGGTGATGGCGGCCCGCGGCCACGGCGGCATCGTCAACGTCTCCTCGGTCGCCGGCTTCGTCCCGCGCGGCACGTACAGCGCCGCGAAGGCGTACGTCACGAACTTCACCGAGTCCCTCGCCGAGGAGGCCCGCGGCACCGGCGTCCGCGTCGTCGTGACCTGCCCCGGCTTCACCCGGACGGAGTTCCACGCCCGCAGCGGCGCGGACACCGACAACATCCCCGACTTCCTGTGGCTGTCCGCGGACAAGGTCGTCGACGACGCGCTGGACGCGCTGCGTCGCGGCCGCGTCGTCACCGTGCCCGGCCTGCAGTGGAAGGTCATCACCGCCGCCGCCAAGCACCTCCCGGTCCGGCGCATCGTGCGCGCGACCCGGATGCTCGGCCGCACCCCCCGCAGTGAGATCGGCACGAGGACGGAGCACACGCGATGAGCGACAAGCCCGAGATCGACTTCCCCGGCGGCGAGCCCCCCGCGGAGCTGGTGATCACCGACCTCAAGGTCGGTGACGGCGCCGAGGCCAAGCCCGGCGCGACGGTGACCGTCCACTACGTCGGCGTCGCGTTCTCCACCGGCGAGGAGTTCGACGCCAGCTGGAACCGCGGCAGCCCGTTCCAGTTCCAGCTCGGCGCCGGCATGGTCATCGCCGGCTGGGACCAGGGCGTCGCGGGCATGAAGGTCGGCGGCCGCCGCCAGCTCGTCATCCCCCCGCACCTCGGCTACGGCCAGCGCGGCGCCGGCAGCGTCATCCAGCCCGGCGAGACGCTGATCTTCGTCGTCGACCTGCTCGGGGTCTGACGGGTCCCCTTTGTCGGTTGGTGACCGAGGGAACCTGGCGACTGAACGCGGCCAAGTCCGACCGGGATGCGGATCGCGTTCGACGAGGTCGCCTGGGAGGATTACGAGTTCTGGCAGGCGACCGACCGGAAGCAACTCAAGCGGATCAATCGGTTGCTCGATGACATCTGCCGGGACCCGGAATCGTCCGATGGCATCGGCAAGCCCGAGCGGCTCAAGCATGCGCTGGCCGGCGCTCGGTCGCGCCGGATCGACAGCGAGCACCGCGTCGTCTACCTCGTCGAGGGCGACCTCGGCATCGTCCTCTCGCTGCGGTACCACTACTGACTCCTCGGGAGCCCCGCGGGTCAGAACGCCCGCCGCACCCCCGGCGCAAGCCGGCCGACGGCGGTGATCAGCGCCGACGCGACGAGGGTGACCGCGAGCAGGGCGGCGCCGAGGCCGAGCAGGCCCGGCAGGTCGGTCGGGAACGGGTACCGCTCGCGCAGCTGCGTGAGCACTGCCGGGTGGACGAGGTAGACCCCGAAGCTGAGGGCGGACAGCCGCGCGACCGTGCGCGACCCGGTCAGCCGCGGCAGGCGGCGGGGGAGCGCGCGCAGCAGTACCGTCGCGCCGAACGCCGTCACGATCACCGACGGCGAGAGCGGGAGCAGCGCGTACTCGACGTACTCCGGGCCCATCGAGACCGACAGGGCCCAGCCGCCGACGGTCGTGAGCACGACGCCGCTGACCAGCGCGAGCGCGCCGAGTCGCACGAGCCGGCGGGTCAGCGTCAGCTGCGAGACGAGCAGCCCGCCGACGAAGTACCCGAGGTAGGGCAGGAAGCGGGTCGCGGCGTTGCCGGACCCGCTCTCGAACAGGATCACCGCGGCCTGGTCGATCGCGCCGATCCCGAGCAGGACGACGACGAACGCGACCAGCATCCGCTGCGAGGCGTGCAGCACAATCAGCCGCACGAACGGGGTCAGCGCATACAGGCCGGCGAGGACGAACAGGAAGTACAGGTGGTAGTAGACGCCGCCGCCGATCACCTCCCGCGCGACGCCCTCGCCGCCGAGGTCGTCCCCGGCGGTGAACTCGCGCAGCGCCAGGTAGAACGCCACCCAGACGGCGAGCGGGATGCCGATCCGGTGCAGGCGGCGCCGGTAGAACTCCGCCGGCGGCAGCCCGGCCCGCGGCGCGAGCAGCAGGGCACCGCTGATCGCGAGGAACAACGGGACGCAGAACCGCGAGAACGCGCTGATCGCCATCGCGGCCCACCACGCGGGGGAGCTGCGGTCCTCGACGTCGAAGCGGATCGCCGGGGCGAAGACGTGCGCGACCACGACGGCGACCATCCCGGCGACGCGGGCGAAGTCCATCCACTCGGTGCCAGTGCGCCGCGGACCTGCCGAGGTGTCGGTGCGTCCCGCTCCCGAGGCAGACGCCGCCCGCGGGGCCGTCACGGTCCCGGACATGCCGGGCGGGCTACCCCTGATCCGCGGGACCGAAAAGCCGATGTGACCGGGGGCACAGGACGCCGCGGGAAGACCGGGTCCGTTCCTACTGTTCGGTAACAAACGATCCATCGGCGGGCAAGGAGGCTGCGGTGACGGCAACGGACGGGCGCGAGCGCACCTACACCTGGGTGGACCCGAAGGTCTACGTCGAGGCCGCGCAGGGCCGCTCCGGGCTGGAGCTCTTTCAGTACCTGCTCGAGACGAACACCCCGCCGCCGCCGATCTCCCAGACCCTCGGCTTCCGCCTCGTCGAGGTCGACAAGGGCCTCGCGGTGTTCGCGATCTCCCCGGCCGAGCACCTCTACAACCCGATCGGCTCGGTCCACGGCGGCGTCTACGCGACGCTCCTGGACTCCGCCGCCGGCTGCGCCGTCCACACCACCCTCGAGGCCGGGGTCAACTACACCTCGCTGGATCTTGCGGTGAAGTTTCTGCGCCCGATGACCCCCGACGGCGGCGAGGTCCGCGCGATCGGCACCGTCGTCCACTCCGGCCGCCGCACCGCCCTCGCCGAGGCGAAGATGGTCGATGAGAAGGGCCGCCTCCTCGCCACCGCGACCAGCAGCTGCCTGATCCTGAACCCCTGACCCGCCGGGGGCCGTGTGCGATCTACACCGAGTGCGCAGTTGAGCCCCGGTTGAGACCGGCCGAGCGGTGCTGATCTGCGCACTCGGCGCAGGTGGGCACCCCTCAGGCCACCGGGTCGCCGGTCTCCGGCTCGGTGGTGCGGGCGGAGCGGGAGCGGCGCTCGCGGAGCAGGTGGACGACGATCGGGAGCACCGAGAGGGCGACGACGCCGAGCAGGATCGCCTCGACGTGCTCGCGGACGAAGTCGACCCCGCCGAGCTCGTGGCCGAGGACCGTGACGCCGACGGCCCAGAGCAGGGCACCGACCATCGAGTAGATCGTGAAGGCGCGGGCGTCCATCTTCACCGAGCCGGCCATGAACGTGATCAGGGTCCGGACGATCGGGACGAACCGGGCGAGGATGATCGCCCGGCCGCCGTGCTTGTCGAAGAACGCCGCGGTCTTCTCGACGTACTCCTGTTTGAAGATCCGCGAGTTCGGGCGGGCGAACACGGCCGGGCCGGTGCGCCGGCCGATCCAGTAGCCGACGAGGTTGCCGGCGGTCGCGGCGATCCACAGACACACGCACGCGAGCCACAGCGGCTGGCTGAGGGTGTCGTCGGCGAGCAGGAGACCCGCGATGAACAGCAGGCTGTCGCCGGGGAAGATCAGGCCGAGCAGGATGCCGCACTCGGCGAAGATGATCAGCAGCAGCCCGGCGAAGCCGAAGTTGTCGATGAGCTGCTCAGGTTCGAGCCACGACGGGCCGAGCGCGACATTCACCCCGCGAGGTTATCCGCCCGCGCGCGCCGTCGCGCCAAGATCCACCGGACGGCGCCAGCGATCACCAGAATCGCGCCGCAGGTGAGCCCGATCGCGATCGCCGTGTTCCGCAGCCACGAGATCTCGTACGAGTAATAGCCGAGCTGGATCAGTCCCGCGCCCCACGTCACGGCGCCGACGACGTTCGCGGCCACGAAGCGCCGGTAGGGCATGCGGGCGACGCCGGCGACCACCGGCGTCGCGGTCCGCAACCACGGGAACCAGCGCGCGACGATCACCGCGATCGCGCCCCAGCGTTCGTAGAACGCCTCGGCCTTGGCGATGTGCTCCGCCATCCTCGGCTTGGTCTCGAGCCAGGGCCGGCCCCACCGCCGACCGGTCCAGTAGCCGACGGCGTCGCCGGCCACCGCGGCCACGCAGACACCGATCGTCAGCGGCCACAGCGCGACGTCCGAGTGCGGCGACGCGGCGACCAGGCCGGCGCCGAACAGCAGCGCGTCCCCGGGGAGGAAGAACCCGAGCAGGATCCCGGACTCGATGAAGACGAACGACAGGACGACGAGGTAGACCAGCCCCGTGCTCAGTCCCTGCAGGTCGAGGGAGAGTTCGACCCCCGCCGCCGAGATCACGCGGTCACCCTACGTCGGGCGCGCGGCCGCCGGCCGTGCTCAGACCTTCGTGAAGCGCAGGGAGTTGAACCAGGCGTCCCGGGTCTGCTTCATCTCCGCGCTGGCCTTCACCTTCGCCCGGTAGATCAGACCGAAGAGGAACTTGCCGTCGACGAGGATGTAGCGCGCGGTCACCCGCGCCTCGCGGTCGGACTTGAGCGCCCCGACGATCGTCCCCTCGATGGCCGGCTCGCCGCGGTAGGTGAACGTCCGCGACGCCGTGATCCGACCGCCGGTCTGGCGGGCGGCGCTGGTCAGCGCGTCCCGCAGGTTCGGCTTGCCGTGGTTGGCGTAGGAGGTGCGGCTGCTGGAGAAGTCCGCGTTCTCGGTCCGGAGCGTGTAGACGTCGTAGGTCAGCTTCAGCCCGGTCTTCGCGCGCTCCTTGGTGTTCCGCGCCCGCTCCGGGAACACGATCGAGTAGCCCTTGCCCTTCGCGGTGAACGCGCTCGGGGTCGGGCTGGCCTCGGGCGTCACCGTCGGCAGCGCCTCGGGCGCCTCGCCCTCGCCGCAGCCGGTCAGGAGCAGAGCGCCCGCGAGCAGGGCGGGTACGAAGCGGGTGGGCCGCATCAGGAGAACTCCACGGAGTTGACGAAGGTGAGGAACGCCGAGGTCGGCCCGGCACTGCCGCCCCGGTCGAGGAAGAGCAAGCCGTACATCACGCGGTCCACGACCACGTAGCGGGCGAAGATCGTGACTTCCTTGCCCTTGTCCTTGACGCCGACGATCGTGCCCTCGATCGCGGGCTTCTTCTTGTACGTGAAGGTCCGCGAGGTCGCGATCTTGCCGCCGGCCTGCTTGGCGGAGGTCTCCAGCGCCTCCTTGAGCGTCGGCAGCGTCCCGACCTTCGGGTAGTGGCCGCGGGTCACGGTGTAGACCTCGGTCGCGGCCTCGTAGCGGAAGATGTCGAAGGTGATCGACGTGGACCCGGCCTTGCCGGTCTGCGTGAACCGCTCCGGCTCCCCCGGCAGGCGGAACGTGATGCCGTTGCCCTGAACCTCGACCCCGCCGGGGGCAGGGGTGGCCGACGGGGCGGCGGTCGCCTCGCCGTCGGTCGAGGAGGACGCCGGCGTCGGGGTCGGCGTCGGCTCGGGGGTCTCCCCGATCGGCCGCGACTTTCCCGGCGTCTGGTCGGCGGCCGACGACGGGATCGGGTCGTCGTCACCGCCGCAGCCGGCGAGCAGCCCGGCGGTCAGGACGACGGTCAGCGCGGGGCCGAGGGCGAGCCGCAGCGCGTGCGAGGGTGCGGTTCGGGCCGAATCCGAGGTGATCACGGCACCAGTGTCCCGCGCCAGGGGCGTCGAACGGGCGGAGCGGGGCCCTAGTCTCGCTCCGTGTCGGAGGACGGGAGCGCTGCCGAGGACGCGCTGGACCTCGCTCCGGACGTCGGTGTCGGCCCGCACCCCGAGCCCTGGCCACAGGACCCGCGACTGGATCCGGAGCTGCTGGCGAACGGCGACCGGCGCAACGTCGTCGACCGGTACCGCTACTGGCGCCGCGAGGCCGTCGTCGCCGACCTGGACACCCGGCGGCACACGTTCCACGTCGCGATCGAGAACTGGCAGCACGACTTCAACATCGGCTCGGTCGTGCGGACCGCGAACGCGTTCCTGGCGGCGGAGGTCCACATCGTCGGGCACCGGCGGTGGAACCGCCGCGGCGCGATGGTCACCGACCGCTACCAGCACGTCCGGCACCACCCGGACGTCGAGGCCCTGGGCGCCTGGGCCGCCGCGGCCGGCCTGCCGCTGATCGGCGTGGACAACCTGCCGGGCGCGGTCCCGCTGGAGACGTACCCGCTCCCGCGGGCGTGTGTGCTGCTGTTCGGCCAGGAGGGCCCGGGCCTGTCCGCGGCCGCGCACGCCCGCTGCGAGGCGGTCCTCTCGATCGCCCAGTTCGGGTCGACGCGGTCGATCAACGCGGGCGCGGCGTCGGCGATCGCCATGCACGCGTGGGTGCGCCGGCACGTGTTCGGGCAGGAACCGGGGCAGGACGTCCCAGCGGAGGTGGACGGATGACGCGGGTCGTGGTCGTCGGCGGCGACGCCGCCGGCATGAGCGCGGCCTCGGCCGCCAAGCGGGCCCGCGAGGACCTCGAGGTGATCGCCTTCGAGCGGGGCGAGCACACCTCCTACTCCGCCTGCGGCATCCCGTACTGGGTCGCGGGCGACGTCGCGCACTGGTCCGACCTCGTCGCCCGCAGCCCGGAGGAGCACCGCCGCCGCGGCATCGACGTCCGCCTGCGGACCGAGGTGGTCGGCATCGACCCGGCCGCGGGCACGGTCACGGTGCGCGAGGCCGGTGGATCCGAGACGACGGTCGGCTGGGACCACCTGGTCCTCGCGACCGGGGCAGAGCCGGCCAAGCTGACGGTTCCGGGCCACGACGCGGCGGGCGTGCTGTCGGTCCAGCGGATCCCGGACGGGCAGGCGATCCTCGACGCCGTCGCCTCCGGGGCGGAGCGGGCCGTGGTCGTCGGCGCGGGCTACATCGGCATCGAGATGGCGGAGGCGCTGCTGCGCCAGGGCCTTGAGGTCACCGTGCTCGACCGCGGCGAGCAGCCCATGGGCACGCTCGACGCGGACCTCGGCGTCCACGTCCGCGCGGCGATGGAGGGCGAGGGCATCGCGCTGCGCACCGGCGTCGAGGTCGAGGCGTTCGAGACGTCCCCCACCGGCCCCGGGCGAAGCCGGGTCACCGGGGTCGTGACCGGCGACGGGACGTTCGCCGCGGACCTCGTCGTGTGCGGCCTGGGGGCCAAGCCCGCCGTCGGGCTGGCGAAGGACGCCGGTCTGCCGATCGGCGACGCGGGCGGACTCCGCACCGACGACCGGCAGCGGGTCGGCGGCGACCACCCCGCCGCCGGGCGCATCTGGGCGGGCGGGGACTGCGTCGAGGTCCATGACCGGATCGCCGACAGGTACGTCACGGTCGCGCTCGGTACCCACGCGAACCGGCACGGCCGGGTGATCGGTGCCAACCTCGCCGGGCGGGAGGCGCGCTTCCCGGGCGTCATCGGCACCGCGGTCACCAAGGTGTGCGCGCTGGAGATCGGGCGCACCGGCCTGGGGGAGAAGGCCGCCGCCGCCGCCGGGTTCGACGCCGTCGCCGCGACGGTGGAGTCCACGACCCGGGCCGGCTACATGCCCGACGCCGGGCCGATCCGGGTGAAGCTGATCGCCGAGCGCGGCACCGGCCGGATCCTCGGCGGGCAGATCGTCGGCCGCAACGAGGGCGCCGCGAAGCGCATCGACGTGATCGCCACCGCGGTCTGGTGCGGGCTGAGCGCGGACGAGCTCTCCGACGTCGACCTCTCCTACGCCCCGCCGTTCTCGCCGCTGTGGGACCCCGTCACCCTCGCTGCCCGTGAGGTCGCCGCACGGCTGGGGTAGATAGCCTGCCCCTACCGCCGAGAAGCACCGGGAGAGACATGAGCAGCCAGCGTGAGGCCATGCAGGAGAAGGTCGTCAACGGCAAGGGCTTCATCGCCGCCCTGGACCAGAGCGGTGGAAGCACGCCGAAGGCGCTGCGCGACTACGGCATCGAGGAGTCGCGGTATTCGAACGACGCCGAGATGTTCGACCTCATGCACGCGATGCGCACGCGCATCATTCAGTCCCCCGCGTTCACCGGCGAGAAGGTGCTGGGCGCGATCCTGTTCGAGATGACGATGGACCGGCAGATCGACGGCCGGGACACCGCCGAGTACCTCTGGAACTCCCGCGGCGTGGTGCCCTTCCTCAAGGTCGACAAGGGCCTCGAGGAGACCGCCAACGGCGTCCAGCTGATGAAGCCGATGCCGGGTCTCGACGACCTGCTCGCCCGCGCCGTCGCCAAGGGCGTCTACGGCACGAAGATGCGCTCGGTCATCCACGAGGCGAACCCCGACGGCATCGCGGCGATCGTCGAGCAGCAGTTCGAGATCGGCGCCCAGATCGCCGCCGCCGGCCTCGTGCCGATCCTCGAGCCCGAGGTCTCGATCAAGAGCCCGACCAAGCAGGAGGCCGAGGTCCTGCTCCGCGAACACATCCAGAAGCAGGCCGAGCAGCTCTCCGCCGACACCCCGATCATGCTCAAGCTGACGATCCCGACGGAGGCGAACTACTACGCCCCGCTCGTCGCGGAGCCGCACGTCCAGCGCGTCGTCGCCCTCTCCGGCGGCTACTCGCGCGACGAGGCCTGCGCGCTGCTCAAGCAGAACCCGGGCGTCATCGCGAGCTTCTCCCGCGCGCTGGTCGAGGGCGTCTCCGACAGCCAGACCGACGAGGAGTTCAACGCCACCCTCGCCACCGCGATCGACGCGATCTACGAGGCTTCGGTCGATTAGCTCGAACAGCGCAGTGTGCGCAGCGTCGCACTGATCACCCCCTACCGTCGAGCCTGAGGGGCGGTTCGGGGGGCAGGTTTCGGTGATGAAGCGTCAGTTCAGTGCGCCGCTGGTCGTTCTGATGATGGCTGCCGGCGTGGCCGCGCTTCCGGGCGCGCCCGCCTCGGCCCGCGAGTTGCCGCGGGAGTGCACCTCCAGCGGGCTCGACGTTCTCTGCGTGTTCGCCAAGCCGACCGAGAAGCCGGTGCGCTTCGTCGTGCCGGAGGGCGTCAGCTCCATCGACGCCTACGTGCAGGGCGCAGCGGGCGGCGACGGGCCGCCGGACACGAGCTTCGGCGGACGGGGCGGCACCGCGCACGCGGTGCTGCTCGTCGAGCCGGGCGAGGTCTGGGATCTGCGGGTCGGCGGTCGTGGCGGCAACGCCACGGCAATCGGGGGTCGGCCCGCGCACGGCGGAATCAACGGTGGCGGCGCCGCCGGTACCACGGGGGCCGGTGGCGGCGGGGGCCGCACCGAGATTCACGTGCGCGAGGGCAGCGTCAGTCCCGACCCGCTTTCCACCGACCCGCTGATCGCGGCCGGCGGCGGTGGCGGGGGCGGCGCGGCACCCGACCGGCGCAGCAACGGGGGCCACGGCGGTGGCTCGATCGGTGCGGCCGGGCTCGGTGGCAGCTCCGCCGGAGCGGGGGCCGGCGCGACCGAGACCGCGGGCGGCGCGGGGGCCGCCGACGCGAAGGCGGGAGCCCGGGGCATCGGCGGCACGGGTGCGGGCGCCGGCGGCGGCGCCGGCTACTTCGGTGGTGGCGGTGCGGCCCGCGCGCTCACGTCCGGCCTGACGACCCGGGCCGGCGGCGCCGGGGGCGGCAGCGGCTTCGGCCTGCCCGGCACGACCTTCGGCATCGCGCCCGCCCAGGCGGACGGGATCATCCACCTGCGCTTCACCCAGCTCCTGCTGGGCGTCGACATCACGCGCGTCTGCGCGCCCGACGGCCCGGTGCCGGACGGCTGGGTGCTCCAGGAGGGCACCGACGGGGACGACGTCCTCGCCGGCTCCAACGCGAACGACCTGATCCGGGGACGGCTCGGTGACGACCGCATCTCCGGCGGGGGCGGCCACGACATCCTCTGCGGCGACGCGGGCGCGGACGTCCTGCGCGGCGGCGGCGGCAACGACCTGCTGATCGGCGGCCGCGGGCGCGACCGGCTCGACGGCGGCGCCGGCGAGGACCGGGGGATCGACGTCGACTCGACCACGTGGCGTGGCGGCATCGAGACGCGCAGCTGACCGTCTGCGGTTTGGCCGGAGCAAACCGTCAGTCCTGACCGTCGTGCCCGGGCTTGGTCAACTTCTGGACCGGTGGAACGCAGTTCTACAATCCGACGTTGAAGCCCCGTTCAGGAAATCGTGAATCAAGCTCACAGCACTGGTGACGCGATCGCGCGGGCTGGAACGATGCACGGTGCAGCGAGTGTGACACCAGGGACACCTCGGGCAGACGCGCGGAGGACTCCGGATGGACGGCGACACGGCGGGGACGAGCCTTGCCACCAGCTCGGCCAGTGGCGCGGGCAAGCTCGCGCGTCTTCCGTGCGGGCCGAAGGCCAAGTACGTCGTCATCCTGTTCTGGGTGATCTTCGCGGCCTGCATGGGGCCGCTCGCCGGCAAGCTCGGCGACGTCCAGGAGAACGACGCGGTCAACTGGCTGCCGGGCAGCGCGGAGTCCACGCAGGTCTACAAGGCCATGGAGGGCTTCAACAACCCGAACGAGGCCATGGCGGTCGTCGTCTACGAACGCCGCGAGGGCCTCACCGACGCCGACCGCGAGCGCGCGCGCAACGACGTCGCGTCCTTCGCCGAGCTCGAGGGCGTCGAGGCCGAGGTCACGGGCCCGTTCGAGTCGCCCGACGGTCAGGCGCTGCAGATGCTCGTGCCGTTCGACATGGGCGACACCGGCAACGGGTGGGAGAAGCTCCCCGACTTCGTCGACGAGATCAAGTCCTTCGACCAGCCCGGTGACGGTCTGCTCGTCTACGTCACCGGCCCCGCGGGCTTCAACGGTGACTTCGCCGCCGCGTTCGAAGGCACGGAAGGCGCGGTGCTGCTCGCGGCGCTGTGCGTCGTCATTCTCATCCTGCTGATCACGTACCGGAGCCCGATCCTGTGGCTGCTCCCGGTGCTGTCCGCGCTGGCCGCGCTCTCGGTCGCGCTCGGCATCATCTACCTGCTTGCCGACGGTGGTGCGATCACCGTGACGGCGCAGGCGCAGATCATCGCGGCCATCCTGGTCTTCGGCGCGGGGACCGACTACGCCCTGCTGCTCGTCGCCCGCTACCGCGAGGAACTGCGGCGCCACTCCGACCGGCACGAGGCGATGGCGTTCGCGCTGCACCGCGCGGGCCCGGCGGTTTTCGCCAGCGGCGTCACGGTCATCCTCGGCATGCTCTGCCTGGCCTTCGCGGACATGAACTCCACGTCGAGCATGGGCCCCGTGCTGGCGATCAGCATCGGCGTCGGCCTCTGCGTGATGATGACGCTGCTCCCGGCACTGCTCGTCCTCGGCGGCCGGTGGATGTTCTGGCCGACCCACCCGAACTTCGGCACCGAGGACCCGTCCGAGCGCGGCATCTGGGCGAAGGTCGCGAACGTCGTCGCGTCCAGGCCCCGCCCGATCTGGATCGGCACCTCGCTCGCGCTGGGCGCGCTCGCGCTCGGCGTCACGCAGCTGTCGGCCAGCGGCCTGGCGTTCGAGGACAGCTTCACCAACACCCAGGACTCGGTGGTCGGCGCCCGCGCGCTGCAGGCGCACTTCCCGGCCGGCAGCGGTGACCCCGTCATCGTCATGGGCAACGGGGGCAAGAGCCAGGAGATGGCCGACGTCCTCGGGGGCGTGCCGGGCATCGTCGAGGGCTCGGTCGTCCAGGCCCCGGTCCAGAACGGCCTCGCCTACATCGAGGCGACGCTCGAGGACCCGCCGGACAGCAAGGCCGCGAAGCGCACCATCGAACGCGTCCGCGACGCGGTCCACGAGGTCGACGAGGGCAACGCCCACGTCGGCGGCAGCACCGCGGTCTCGCTCGACACCCAGGACGCGTCGAGCCGCGACAACAAGGTGGTCATCCCGATCACCCTCGTCGTGGTCTTCCTGATCCTGATCGGGTTGCTGCGCTCGCTCGTCGCGCCGCTCCTGCTGCTGGCGACGGTCGTCCTGTCGTTCGCGGCGGCGTTCGGCCTGAGCTCACTCGTCTTCACCGGGCCGCTGAACTACGCGGGCGCCGACGCGGGTCTGCCGCTGATGGCGTTCGTGTTCCTCGTCGCGCTCGGCATCGACTACAACATCTTCCTGATGACGCGCGTCCAGGAGGAAGCGCGGCAGCACGGCACCCGTCGGGGCGCGATCATCGGCCTCACCGCCACCGGCGGCGTCATCACCTCGGCGGGCCTGGTCCTCGCCGGCACCTTCGCGGTGATGTGCGCGATCCCGATGGTGTTCATGGTCGAGATCGGGTTCGTGGTCGCGGTCGGCGTCATCATCGACACCTTCATCGTGCGCTCGGTCCTGGTCACCGCGCTCGCCCTCGACTTCGACCGGCACATCTGGTGGCCGAACAAGATGGGCAAGGCCGACTACGTCCCGACCGCCCGGCGCTCCCCGGAGGACGACCCCGACGGCGTCCTCGCCGAGGTCCCAATGCCCGCGCTGGTCGGCGTCGCCGCGGCGGCCGCCGCCCCGGCCACGCTGACCGAGGTCACGATCCCGGACACCCCGGTGGCGGCCCCCGTCCCCGCGGAGGCGTCAACCTCGTCGGCAGCGTCGGCCGAGGCGGTTACGCCCCCGCCGCCGGTGGTCCCGGGGATCGCGACGGCCGCGCCGGCCGTCGGGAGCGGGGCCGTGCCGTCGCCCTCGTCCGGCCGCAACGGCACAATGGGCCGCGTGACGACGCACGAGAACCTGCTCGCGGGACCCCCCGCCACGCTGCTGCCCGAACTGACCGAGGCTCGCGAACTTATGGACAGCGGGACCGACGCCACCGAGGTGGCCGCCCGCTTCCCGGACTACTCGCGGGCGTGGGCGACGCTGGCCGACGCGGCGTACACCCGCGGCTCGGTCGTCGAGTCCTACGCGTACGCGCGCACCGGCTACCACCGGGGCCTCGACGCGCTGCGCCGCAACGGCTGGCGCGGCCACGGGCCGGTGCCCTGGGAGCACGAGCCCAACCAGGGCTTCCTGCGCTCGCTGCACGCCCTGGGCCGGGCCGCGGCCGCGATCGGCGAGGAGGCGGAGGCGCAGCGCTGCTTCTCCTTCCTGGCCGAGAGCAGCCAGGCCGCCGCGGATGCCCTCGCCGCGCCTCGCAGCTAGGTCATTTTGCGTCCGGCCGACTGTGGCCAATAGGCCTCACTTGGCCGGACGCAACGGGTTCGCACTAGCCTGGGGCGCTGTTCTGCCCGGGCCCTGCACGTAAACGACATCGGAGAGGCGCGACCGCATGCCCGTCATCGTGCTCGTCGGTGCCCAGTGGGGCGACGAGGGCAAGGGCAAGGCCACCGACCTGTTGGGCGCGGCCGGCTCCGACCCCGTCGACTACGTCGTCCGCTACCAGGGCGGCAACAACGCCGGCCACACCGTCGTCATCGGTGACCAGAGCTACGCGCTGCACCTGCTGCCGTCGGGGATCCTCACGCCGGGCTGCACGCCGGTCATCGCCAACGGTGTCGTCATCGACCCGGGCGTCCTGCTGCACGAGATCGCGGGCCTGCAGGAGCGCGGCGTCGACACCTCGAAGCTGCTGATCTCCGGCAACGCGCACCTGATCACGCCGTACCACACGACGCTCGACAAGACGCGCGAGCGCTTCCTCGGCAAGAACAAGATCGGCACCACCGGCCGCGGCATCGGCCCGACCTACGCCGACAAGGTCAACCGCATCGGCGTGCGCGTGCAGGACCTGTTCGACGAGAAGATCCTGCGGCAGAAGGTCGAGGCCGCGCTCGTCGACAAGAACCACCTGCTGGTCAAGATCTACAACCGGCGGGCGATCACGGTCGACGAGGTGATCGAGGAGTTCCTGCCGTTCGCGGACGCGCTGCGCCCGTACATCGCGGACACCTCGCTGGTGCTGAACCACGCGCTCGACGAGGGCAAGCTGATCTGCCTCGAGGGCTCGCAGGGCACGCTGCTCGACGTCGACCACGGGACGTATCCGTTCGTCACGTCGTCGAACCCGACCGCGGGTGGGGCGTGCACGGGTTCGGGCATCGGCCCGACGCGGATCGACCGCGTCTGCGGGATCCTCAAGGCGTACACGACCCGCGTCGGTTCCGGGCCGTTCCCGACCGAACTGTTCGACGAGAGCGGGGAATTCCTCCGCCGCGTCGGCGGGGAGGTCGGGGTCACGACCGGTCGCGCCCGGCGCTGCGGCTGGTTCGACGCCGTCATCGCCCGGTACGCGACCCGGGTCAACGGCCTGACCGACTTCTTCCTCACCAAGCTCGACGTCCTCACCGGGCTCGAGCGGATCCCGGTCTGCGTCGCCTACGACGTGGACGGTGTCCGCCACGACGAGATGCCGATGAGCCAGACCGACTTCTTCCACGCGAAGCCGGTCTACGAGGAGTTCCCCGGCTGGACCGAGGACATCACCGGCGCCCGGTCGCTGTCCGACCTGCCGAAGAACGCCCAGGCGTACGTCGCCGCGCTCGAGGAGATGTCCGGCGCCCCGATCTCGGCGATCGGCGTCGGGCCCGGCCGTGACCAGACGATCGAGATCCGTTCGTTGGTGAAGTAGCGCGCGGGTTAGGCTCGCCGACCGTGAAGGTTCTGGTGATCGGCGGCGGTGGCCGCGAGCACGCGCTCTGTCTGGCCCTGTCGAACGACCCGTCGGTCACCGCGGTGCACTGCGCACCCGGGAACGCGGGCATCGCGGATCTCGCGACGCTCCACCCGGTGGCGGCGACCGACCCTGCCGCGGTCGCTGACCTCGCCGACTCCCTCGACGCCGACCTCGTCGTCGTCGGGCCGGAGGGTCCGCTGGTCGCCGGGGTCGCGGACGCGGTGCGCGCGCGGGGGATCGCCTGCTTCGGGCCGTCCGCCGCGGCGGCGGTGCTCGAAGGGTCGAAGGCCTTCGCCAAGGACGTCATGGCCGCGGCCGGGGTGCCGACCGCGATGGCGCGGGTCTGTGACGACCTCGACGAGGTGGCGGCCGCGCTCGACGCGTTCGGTGCGCCCTACGTCGTGAAGGACGACGGCCTCGCCGCCGGCAAGGGTGTCGTCGTCACCTCCGACCGCGAGGCGGCACTGGCGCACGCGAAGGCGTGCGCGGGGCGGGTCGTCGTCGAGGAGTACCTCGACGGCCCGGAGGTTTCCCTCTTCGCTCTGACGGATGGTCAGACCGTCGTGCCGCTGCAGCCGGCGCAGGACTTCAAGCGCGTCGGCGACGGCGACTCCGGGCCCAACACCGGCGGTATGGGCGCGTACTCGCCGCTGCCGTGGGCCCCGGCCGACCTCGTCGAGCAGGTGACGGCGCGCGTCCTGCAGCCGACCGTCGACGAGATGCGCCGTCGGGGGACGCCGTTCGCGGGACTGCTCTACGCGGGTCTCGCGCTGACCTCGCGCGGGCTGCGCGTCGTCGAGTTCAACGCGCGCTTCGGTGACCCGGAGACGCAGGTCGTCCTCGCGCTGCTGCGCAACCCGCTCGGCGCGCTGCTGCTCGCCGCCGCGACCGGCGAGCTCGACAAGGCCGAGCCGCTGAACTGGCACACCGGCTCCGCGGTGACCGTCGTCGTGGCCTCCCACAACTACCCGGGCACCCCGCGCACCGGCGACCCGCTCTCGGGTCTCGACGCGGCGAACGCGCTGGCGGGTGTGCACGTCATCCACGCCGGTACCGCCCGCAACGACGCCGGGGAGGTCGTCAGCGCCGGCGGCCGCGTCCTGTGCGTCACCGCGACCGGGTCCGACCTCGCGCAGGCCCGCTCCCGCGCCTACGCCGGCGTCGCCGCCCTCACTCTCGACGGCTCCCACCACCGCACCGACATCGCCCTCGCCGCCGAACGCGGCGAGATCACCGTCCCCGGCTGATTTCGGGGTCCGGGGGGCCGTACGGGAGGATGGCCCGGTGATTGAGCGGTACACCCTGCCCGAGATGGGCCGCGTCTGGAGCGAGGCGCACAAGTACGAGCTGTGGTGCCACGTGGAGACGCTGGTGCTGGAGGCGCACGCGAAGGCGGGCGTTGTCCCGGCCGACGTCGTCGAGCCGGTGCGCAACGCGCCCCCGCCGACCCCCGAGGCCGTGAAGGCGATCGAGGACGTCACGCAGCACGACGTCATCGCGTTCCTCTCGGCGTGGGCGGACAACACGACGCCCCGTGAGGCCGCGGCCTACGTGCACTTCGGGATGACGTCCTCGGACCTGCTCGACACCGCGCTCGGACTGCAGCTCGTCGAGGCGACGGACATCCTGCTGGAGAAGGCGGACACCCTCGTCGCCACGCTGCGCGATCACGCGCTCGCGCACCGCGAGACCCTGCGCGTCGGCCGGACCCATGGCATCCACGGCGAGCCCGACGTCTGGGGTCACCGCGTCGCGGACTTCGCCTTCGGCATGGCCCGTTCCCGCGACCGCCTGCGGCGCGCGCGCGAGTCCGTCGCCGTCATGGCGATCTCCGGCGCCGTCGGGACGTACTCGAACATCGACCCCGCCGTCGAGACGCACGTCGCCGCCGCCCTCGGGCTGCGCCCGGCCGACGTCTCGACGCAGGTCGTGCTCCGCGACGGCATTTCCGAGTGGGTGTCGGCGCTCGCGATCCTGGCCACCGTCTGCGAGGCGATCGCGCTCGAGGTCCGGCACGGCCAACGCACCGAGGTCCGTGAGACCTGGGAGCCCTTCGGCAAGGGCCAGAAGGGCTCGTCGGCCATGCCGCACAAGAAGAACCCGATCCTTTCCGAGCGCATCTGCGGCATGGCCCGCATCGTGCGTGCGCAGATCGTGCCGGTGATGGAGGGCATCCCGCTCTGGCACGAGCGCGACATCTCGCACTCCTCGGTCGAGCGCATCGCGCTGCCCGACGCCGCGGCCGCGACCGACTACCTGCTGCACCTGACGAACCGTCTGGTCTCGGGTCTGGTCGTCGACGTCGAGCGCATGCGCGCGAACCTCGACCTCACCGGTGGCCTGATCTACAGCTCGACGGTCCTGCTCGAGGTCGTCGAGATGGGTGCTTCCCGCGAGGACGCCTACGCCCTCGTCCAGGGCGCGGCGATGCAGACCTGGCAGGAGGGCATCCCGTTCCGGGAGACCCTGCGCACCCGCGCCGCGGAGGCCGGCATCACCCTCGACGAGGCCCGCCTCGACGAGGTCTGCCGTCCCGAGCGCTTCGTCGCCCGCCTCGCGCCGATGTTCGAGCGCCTGGAGAAGCTCGCCTGACGGGGGTCAGCCCAGGGAGATCCCCGGCAGGCCGAGCAGGCCCGCGCCGGGGTTGATGTTCAGCTTCGTGAGGCCGAGGTTGAGCGAGAGGCCGTCGTCCTCGGGCTCCTCCTCGACGACCGGCGCGACGGGGTCGGACCTCACGTCCGAGACCTCGACGGTGCTGACCCGCTCGGTGCGGACCGGGGTCCGGACCACCGGAGCGGGGGTCGGCCGCGGCGTGGTGCGGACCTTCTCCCGGCCGGAGGAACCCTCCCCCGAGGAGGGGCCGTCGTCGGAGATCGGGTTCGTCGGCGCGACCGGGATCGCGGTGAACGTCGACGGGGTCGCGGCCTCGCGCTTGGTCGGCTCCTCGTCGGCGAAGGCGAGAGTGCCGAGCAGGCCGGCGGTGATCAGGGCGATCGCGGAGATCGCGACGGCGACGGGGCGCGCCGCGTCGCGCATCAGCCCGGCGAAACCGCCGACGCGGGTGTGTCCGGCGCCCTCGCGGTCCAGGTAGGCCTCGGCGGACGACCCGAGCACGACGGTGGCGACGAGCAGCGCGAGGTCGGACTCGACCGCGAGAACGGCGGGAGCGACGCCGGCGCACAGGTCGCAGCCGTCCAGGTGCTCGGAGACCTTGGTGTGATCCTCGGCGGAGAGGGTGTTGCGCGCGTAGCCGCCGAGCCGGTTGGTCGTCCAGCGGCAGTCGGGGCTGCTGATCGCGGCCCGGTGCTCGAGCAGCTGGGCGGCGCGGAGCGTGTCACGGGCGGCGAAGCTCAGCTCGGCGACGCCGGTGGCCTCCAGGCCGAGCAGCTTGCCGGTCTCCAGCAGCGGCTCGCCCTCGACCTCGGTGTGCCAGAGCGCGGCCTGGGCGTCCTCGGACAGACCGGCGAAGGCCTTCGCGGTCGTCGCCACGCAGGCGGCCGGGAACGGCCCGGACTCGACCTCGACGCCCTTGCGGCGGCCGCGGCGCATCCCACCCTGCTCGCGGCGCACGGCGTCGAGCAGGTGCGTGCGGAACGCGGTGGCCGGGCCGGAGCCGGTGAGCAGGTCGGCGCGGGTCGCCGTGATGGCGGCGTCGACGAGGTGGTCGGCCGAGCCGTGCGAGGTTCGGCGGACCAGGCGGAGCGCAGCCTCTCGGTGACGGTCCGTGAGCGAGTCGAAGGCGTCGATGTCGCCACGTCGCGCAGCCCTGATCAAGGCGGTGTCCGTGGGCACGCGAGTGCCCTGACCACCCGTCCTGGACGTTGTCATACCCCCACCCGCCCACACATCGCAGGCTCCCCCGAGCCCTCAGATCCGGCGACCGCACCCCCGCGCGATGGCCTTCGAGATAACTGAGAGTAGGCACGCCCCCCGCGCGCCGTCCGGCGATTTCGCCAACTGTTGCGCTCGCGGGCGGGGAAACTCCAGCACGGTCGGCCGGTATGTGCCGCCGCGCCCGATTCGTAGTCCGTCGGACGGCCCAGCGCAGTCCCCGGTCAAAAAAGGGTGACACCCTTTTTTGACAGCAGGGTCAGGCCTTCTGCGCGAAGGCCCAGGCGTCGGCGGCCATCGCGGTGATGTCGCGGACCGGGGTCCACCCCAGCAGCTCGCGGGCCCGGGCGTTGGAGGCGATCAGCGTCGGGGGGTCGCCGGGGCGGCGGGGGTGGTCCGCCGCCGGGATCGGGTGGCCGGTGACCTCGCGGACGGCGCCGAGCACCTCCCGGACGGTGAACCCGGACCCGCTGCCGAGGTTGCAGATCTCGTGCCGGGCCGGGGTGATGCGGGTCAGGGCCCGGACGTGGGCGTCGGCGAGGTCGGTGACGTGGATGTAGTCGCGGACGCAGGTCCCGTCCCGGGTGGGGTAGTCGGAGCCGAAGAGCTTGGCCTCGGGGTTCTCGCCGGTGGCGACCTTCAGCAGGTTCGGGATCAGGTGTGTCTCGGGGTCGTGCCGCTCGCCCAGCGGGGTCGCGCCGTCGAGGTACGCCCCGGCGACGTTGAAGTACCGCAGGCTGTACGCCCCGAGCCCGTGGGCGGCGCACTCGGCGGCGATCGCCATGTCGACGGTGAGCTTGGTCATGCCGTACGGGTTCGTGGGCCGGGCCGGGGTGTCCTCGGTGATCGGCATCCGCTCCGGCTCGCCGTAGGTCGCCGCGGTCGAGGAGAACACCAGGCGGCGCACCCCGGCGCCCCGCATCGCGTCGAGCAGCGCCAGCGAGCCGACGACGTTGTTCTCCCAGTACAGCTCCGGGCGGGCGACCGACTCCCCGACCAGGGACTTCGCGGCGAAGTGCAGCACCGCGTCGAACGAGGGGTCCAGGACGTCCGCGGCGTCGTGGACGCGGGCCCGGACGAGCTCGGCGCCGGTGGGGACGGCGTCCGCGTGGCCGGTCGAGAGGTCGTCGAGGACGACGACGTCGTGACCGTCCGCGAGCAGCAGCGCGACGACCACACTCCCGATGTAACCCGCGCCACCGATGACCAGCAGCTTCACGTCGATCCTCGTTTCCGCCGGACAGGTAGCCTGAACCCATCCTTCCGCAGGAACTTTGAGGAGCGTTCGTGGCCCGCGTTGTGGTCGACGTCATGCCGAAGCCGGAGATTCTCGACCCGCAGGGCCAGGCGATCCAGAAAGCCCTGGGCCGGATGGGGTTCGAGACGGTGTCCGGCGTCCGGCAGGGCAAGCGTTTCGAGGTCGAGGTGGACGGTGAGCTCGACGAGGCCGCCCTCGCCAAGGTCGAGCAGATGGCCGAAACCCTCCTCGCCAACACGGTGATCGAGGAGTACACGGTCCGGGTGGAGTCATGACCGCGCGCGTCGGCGTCGTCACGTTCCCCGGCTCGCTGGACGACGGGGACGCGGCGCGCGCCGTCCGCGCCGCCGGCGCCGAGCCCGTCCGGCTCTGGCACCGGGACACCGACCTGCAGGGCGTCGACGGCGTCGTGCTCCCCGGTGGGTTCTCCTACGGCGACTACCTCCGCTGCGGCGCGATCGCGCGGTTCTCGCCGGTGATGGAGTCGATCATCGCCGCGGCGAACAAGGGTCTGCCGGTCCTCGGGATCTGCAACGGCTTCCAGGTTCTCTGCGAGTCGCACCTGCTGCCGGGCGCGCTGGTCCGCAACGACAACCAGCACTTCGTCTGCCGCGACCAGTGGCTGCGCGTCGAGAACGTCGACACCCCGTGGACCCGTGATCTGAGGATGGGTCAGGAAATCCTCGTCCCGGTGAAGAACGGCGAGGGTGGTTACATCGCCGACCCCGAGACGCTGGAGTGGCTCGAGACCCTCGACCGCATCGTCTTCCGCTACATCAACGGCAACCCGAACGGGTCGCGCAACGACATCGCCGGCATCCGCAACGAGGCCGGCAACGTCGTCGGCCTGATGCCGCACCCGGAGCACGCCATCGAGACCCTCACCGGCCCGAGCGTCGACGGCCTCGTGCTGTTCACCTCGCTGCTGAACAGCCTGCTGACCCCGGCGATGTCCGGGAGCTCCGCGTGAGCCTGGACACCGTCAAGGCCGCCGAGACCACCCCTGAGGTCGAGCAGCCCTTCGCGGACCTCGGTCTCAAGGCCGACGAGTACGCCCGGATCCGCGAGATCCTCGGCCGTCGGCCGACCAGCTGCGAGCTGGCGATGTACTCGGTGATGTGGAGCGAGCACTGCTCCTACAAGTCCTCGAAGGTGCACCTGCGGCAGTTCGGAGAGAAGGCCCCGCAGACCGACGTGCTGATGGTCGGCATGGGCGAGAACGCCGGCGTCGTCGACATCGGTGACGGCTACGCGGTCACGTTCAAGGTCGAGTCGCACAACCACCCGAGCTACGTCGAGCCCTACCAGGGCGCGGCCACCGGCATCGGCGGCATCGTGCGCGACATCCTGACGATGGGCGCCCGCCCGGTCGCGGTCATGGATCCCCTGCGCTTCGGTCCGCTCGAGGCCGAGGACACCCGCCGCGTCCTGCCCGGCGTCGTCGCCGGCATCGGCGGCTACGGCAACTGTCTCGGTCTGCCGAACATCGGCGGCGAGGTCGTCTTCGACCCGACCTACCTCGGCAACCCGCTCGTCAACGCCCTCTGCGTCGGCGTCATGAAGCACGACGACATCAAGCTCGCCAAGGCCTCCGGCCCCGGCAACCAGGTGATCCTGTTCGGCGCCCGCACCGGCGGCGACGGCATCGGCGGCGTCAGCGTCCTGGCGTCGGAGACGTTCGACGCTGAGGGCCCGTCGAAGCGTCCGAGCGTCCAGGTCGGCGACCCGTTCGCCGAGAAGGTGCTCATCGAGTGCTGCCTGGAGATCTTCGCCGCCGACCTCGTCGTCGGCATCCAGGACCTCGGCGGCGCCGGGTTGTCCTGCGCGACGACCGAGCTGTCCTCGGCCGGCGCCGGCGGCATGCACGTCGTCCTCGACCGCGTCCCGCTGCGTGACTCGACGCTCGCTCCCGAGGAGATCCTCATGAGCGAGTCGCAGGAGCGCATGTGCGCGATCGTCGAGCCGGGCAAGGTCGACGCCTTCCTGGAGATCTGCTCGAAGTGGGACGTCGAGGCCGTCGTGATCGGCGAGGTCAACGACTCCGGCCGGCTCACCGTCGAGTGGCGCGGCGAGATCGTCGTCGACGTCCCGCCGCGGACCGTCGCCCACGAGGGCCCGGTCTACGAGCGGCCCTACGAGCGTCCGGCGGACCAGGACGCGCTGCAGGCTGACACGGCGTCACGTCTGCCGCGGCCGGCGACGGCCGCCGAGCTGCGCGCGACGATCCTGCGCCTCGCCGGTTCGCCGAACCTCTGTGACAAGAGCTGGATCACCTCGCAGTACGACCGCTACGTCCTCGGCAACACCGTGCTCGCGATGCCCGACGACGCGGGTGTCGTGCGCGTCGACGAGGAGTCCGGTCTCGGCGTCGCGGTCTCCACCGACTGCAACGGCCGGTTCGCGCGGCTCGACCCGTACGCGGGCGCGCAGCTCGCGCTGGCCGAGGCGTTCCGCAACGTCGCCGCTAAGGGCGCGCGACCGCTCGCGGTCACCGACTGCCTGAACTTCGGCTCACCCGAGGACCCGGGCGTCATGTGGCAGTTCGCCGAGGCCGTCCGCGGCCTGGCCGACGGCTGCCTCGAGCTCGAGGTCCCGGTCACCGGTGGCAACGTCTCGTTCTACAACCAGACCGGCGAGACCGCGATCCTCCCGACGCCGGTCGTCGGTGTGCTCGGCGTCCTGCGCGACGTGCGCACCCGCGTGCCGATGGGCTTCGCGAACGAGGGCGACACGGTCCTGCTGCTCGGTGACACCCGCGAGGAGCTCGACGGGTCGGAGTGGGCGCACGTCGTCCACGGCCACCTCGGCGGCACCCCGCCGATGGTCGACCTCGAGGCCGAGCGTTCCCTCGCCGCCGTGCTGGTGGAGGGCGCCGAGCAGGGCGTGTTCTCCTCCGCGCACGACCTCTCCGAGGGCGGGCTCGCGCAGGGTCTGGTCGAGTGCTGCCTCGCCAACGGGATCGGCGCGCGCGTCGAGCTCCCGACGGGCCTCGACGCCTTTCTCGCGCTGTTCAGCGAGTCCGCCGCCCGCGCGATCGTCTCCGTGCCCGCCCCGCACCGTTACGCCGTCGAGGCGTTCGCCGAGATGCACGGCGTCACGGTGACGGAGATCGGCACCGTCGGCGGGGGCTCGCTGCGCATCAACGCGGACATCGAGATCGCGCTGTCGGACCTGCGCGAGGCCTCCACCGCCACGCTGCCGGCTGCGCTGGCCTGAGCTCCGCCCGGTCATGCCCCCGCGTCGACGCGTGGACCCGGCCGAGGGCCGGGCCGCTCTCGCCGCCTGGGAGGCCGACCCCGACGGCGTCGCGCGCGAGGTCGTCACCACGGCGGTCCGGCACACCCTCGCCGAGCTCGCGGAGCGGCACCCCGGTTCCGCCGTCGAGGTCCGTGTCCCGCCGGTCGGGGCCGTCCAGTGCATCCCGGGCATCCGGCACCGCCGCGGCACCCCGCCGAACGTCGTCGAGACCGACCCCGCGACCTGGCTCGCCCTCGTCACCAAGCGCCTCTCCTGGGCCGAGGCCCTCGACTCCGGCGCCCTGTCCGCCAGCGGCGACCGCGCGGACATCTCCGCCCTCCTCTGACGCTCCGTTCCGGCCGAGCGGGGTCAGCGGGCCGGGAGGGAGCAGTCGAGAGCGAAGGTGACCTTCGTGGTCCGGCCGGGCTCGACGGTGGTGAAGAGGGTCTCGGGGGCGCGGTAGCTGTACTTGCCGCGGCGGACGGTCGCGCCGTTGGAGGAGCAGTTGTCCGGGACCGCGTAGCCCTGGATCCCGACGTAGTACTGGCCGGGACGGACGCCGAACTTCTTGCACGTGTTCGTCAGCGTCGCGGTGCGGAGGTCGGGGCCGTCGGCGAAGACGCCGAGCGGGCCGCCGCCGGTGACGCAGAGCGTGATGCGGCCGCGGGTCGCGGCGGACGCCGGCGCCGCCACGAGGCCGACCACCGTGGCGCCGAGCACGGCCGTGACGAGACAGCCGGCGAGCAGAGGGGTGCGCATGGCCCGTAGTGCAACGGCCGACACGAAACACAGTCAATGGGATGCACCCGGCTGCCGTGGGAGGCTCCGCGGCATGCATCCGGAGTTTCGGTCCGCCGCCGCCGCGGACGGGCTGCGGCACGAGCAGGTGCGCTACGGCCGGCACCGCGACCATGTCGTCGAGGTCCTCGCGCCGCCGGCCGCGAGTGGCCGTCCCCTGGTCGTCGTGATCCACGGCGGGTTCTGGCGCGAGCAGTACGACCGTGGCCACACGGCACCGCAGTGCGCGGCTCTGGCCGGACGCGGCTACGTCGTCGCCGCGATCGAGTACCGCCGCGTCGGCGGGGGCGGCGGCTACCCGGAGACGCTGCTCGACGTCGCCGCGGCGCTCGACGCCCTGCCCGAGCTGCTCACCGAGCTGGAGCCCGGCCTCGTCGACGCGGAGCGAGTCGTGCTGATGGGCCACTCCGCCGGCGGGCACCTCGCGCTCTGGGCGGCGAGCCGGCACCGCCTGCCCGCGGACGCGCCCGGGCACCGCGCCACCCCGCCGCCGGTCCGCGGCGTCCTGTGCCTCGCCGGCGTCGCGCACCTGGAGTGGGCCGTCGCCGCCGGGCTCGGGGACGGCGCGGTCGAGGCGTTCCTCGGCGCCGCGCCCGAGGACGACCCCGACGGCCGGTACGCCGTGGCGGACCCGGCGCGGCTGGTGCCGACCGGCGTCCCGACGATCTGCCTGCACGGCGGGCTCGACGAGCACGTCCCGGTCGACTGCGGCGCGGTGTACGCCGCGGCCGCCCGCGAGGCCGGCGATGCGACCGAGCTGCGGGTCCTCGAGTGGGAGGACCACTTCACGCTCGTGACGCCCGGATCGGGAGCGTGGCCGCACGTGCTGCAAGCCACGTCCGACCTGGTGGGTCCGGGCACCTAGAATCACGTACGTGCCCCGAGGCGACGGCAAGCTCTCGACCGATCTTGACCCCTTCGAAAAAGGCCCGCAGGACGCGTGCGGTGTCTTCGGCGTCTGGGCCCCCGGCGAAGAGGTGGCGAAGCTCACCTACTTCGGTCTCTACGCCCTCCAGCACCGCGGCCAGGAGTCGGCCGGCATCGCGGTGGGCGACGGACAGTCGGTGGTCGTCTACAAGGACATGGGGCTCGTGCCCCAGGTCTTCGACGAGTCGACGCTGAACTCGCTGCTCGGCCACATCGCGATCGGCCACACCCGCTACTCCACGACCGGCTCGCCCACGTGGGAGAACGCCCAGCCGACGTTCCGCTCGACGCCCACGGGCTCGGCCGCCGTCGCGCACAACGGCAACCTCACCAACACCGGTGACCTCGCCGAGCTGGTCGCGAACCAGTGCAACCTCGACCGCGAGCGCGTCCGCCGCCAGGGCGGCCAGGCCGCATCGTCGGACACCGACCTCGTCACCGAGCTACTGGCCTCGCACCCGAGCCGGTCGCTCGAGGCCGCGGCGATGGACCTGCTGCCGCAGCTGCGCGGCGCGTTCTCGTTCGTGTTCATGGACGAGTCGACGCTCTACGCCGCGCGCGACCCGCAGGGCATCCGCCCGCTCGTGCTCGGTCGCCTCGAGCGCGGCTGGGTCGTCGCGTCCGAGACCGCCGCGCTCGACATCGTCGGCGCCGCGCGGGTCCGCGAGATCGAGCCCGGCGAGCTGATCGCGATCGACGAAGCCGGCCTGCGCACCCGGCGCTTCGCCGAGGCCGACCCCAAGGGCTGCGTCTTCGAGTACGTCTACCTGGCCCGGCCCGACACCGAGATCGCCGGCCGCAACGTCAACGCCGCCCGCCTCGAGATGGGCCGTCAGCTGGCCCGGGAGGCCCCGGTCGAGGCCGACCTGGTGATCGCGACGCCCGAGTCCGGGACGCCGGCCGCGATCGGCTTCGCGCAGGAGAGCGGCATCCCCTACGGCCAGGGGCTCGTGAAGAACTCCTACGTCGGCCGCACGTTCATCCAGCCGTCGCAGACGATCCGTCAGCTCGGTATCCGGCTCAAGCTCAACCCGCTGCGCGAGGTCATCGAGGGCAAGCGCCTCGTCGTCGTCGACGACTCGATCGTCCGCGGCAACACCCAGCGCGCGCTGGTGCGGATGCTGCGCGAGGCCGGCGCCCGCGAGGTGCACATCCGCATCTCGTCCCCGCCGGTGAAGTGGCCGTGCTTCTACGGCATCGACTTCGCCACTCGCGCCGAGCTGATCGCCAACGGGCTCTCGACCGACGAGATCTGCGCCTCGGTCGGCGCCGACTCGCTCGCCTACATCTCCCTCGACGGGCTCTACGCCGCGACCACCATCGCGCCGGAGCGCCTGTGCTCGGCCTGCTTCACCGGCCAGTACCCGGTCGAGCTGCCGGACCCCGAACTGCTCGGCAAGCACGTGCTGGAGACCTCCACTCCGGCCATCCAGACGCCGACGCACAGCATCACGACGACGTCCAACCCGTGAGCGAGGCACCCGTGAGCGAGCGGACCGGGGGCGCCACGTACGCGGCGGCCGGTGTCGACATCGAGGCCGGGGACAAGGCCGTCGAGCTGATGAAGGCCTCCGTGGCCCGCGCCGGCCGGCCCGAGGTCTTCGGCGGGCTCGGCGGGTTCGCCGGCCTGTTCCGGGCCGACGCGCTCAAGAACATGACGGCCCCGCTGCTCGCGAGCGCCACCGACGGCGTCGGCACCAAGGTCGCGATCGCGCAGCGGATGGACGTCCACGACACGGTGGGCATCGACCTGGTCGCGATGGTCATGGACGACCTCGTCGTCTGCGGCGCCGAGCCGCTGTTTCTGACCGACTACATCGCCTGCGGCAAGGTCGTCCCGGAGCGGATCGCCGCGATCGTCTCCGGCATCGCCGAGGGCTGCCGCCGCGCCGGCTGTGCGCTGGTCGGCGGCGAGACCGCGGAGCACCCCGGTCTGCTCGGCCCCGACGAGTACGACATCGCGGGCGCCGGCACCGGTGTCGTCGACGAGCCGGACCTGATCGGCGCCGACCGCGTCCGCGCCGGGGACGTCGTGATCGCCATGGCCGCGTCCGGCCTGCACTCCAACGGCTACTCGCTCGCGCGTCACGTCTTCTTCGCGACCGCCGGCTGGGACATCCTCCGCGAGGTTCCGGAGCTCGGCCGGACCCTCGGCGAGGAGCTGCTCGAACCGACCCGGATCTACTCGCTCGACTGCCTGGACCTGCTCCGGGGCTCCGACGCGGGCCCGAAGCTCGAGGTCCACGCGCTCTGCCACGTCACCGGCGGCGGGCTCGCGGCGAACCTGGAGCGGGTGCTCCCGGCGGACGTCGACGCCACGCTCGATCGCACGACCTGGACCCCGCCGGCGGTCTTCGGCCTGATCGGCGAGCTCGGCGACGTCGCCCAGCTCGAGCTGGAGCGCACGCTGAACATGGGCGTCGGCATGGTCGCGGTCGTCGCGCCGGGCGACGCCGACGCCGTCCTCACCCGCCTGTCGGCGCGCGGGCTCCCGGCGTGGGTGCTCGGCGAGATCACGTCCGGGACGGGTCGGGCGACCCTGCACGGGTCGCACGCGTCCTAGGACGGCTAGCGCGACGGCTCGCGGAGAAGTGGCGCAGACCTAGCGGTCGTCGTCCTCGTCCGGGTCGACGTACGCGGCGTAGGGGTCGTCCTCGTCGTCCGCGACAGCGTCGTTCTCCCGGGCATTGCCGCTGCCCACGAGTTCGGCACGCAGCCGCTCGAGGTCCGTCCCGCCGGTGCTGTACTTCAGCTCGCGGGCGACCTTCGTCTGCTTGGCCTTGGCTCGGCCGCGCCCCATGGCTCGACCCCCTCTGTGCAGGGGCAAAGGCCCCGTGCGGCGCGTCAGTTCTTTGGCTCAGTTCTGGTCCCCACGGTACCTGGTGGAACCGCCGAGCGACACGGCGACCCGGTCACGTCCCCGGAAGCAGGATCCCCCGCAGGCGTCCGACGGACCGCATCCGCGCCTCGGCCAGGCGGTCCGCGGCCACCGCCGGCGGCACGCCCTCGGCCTCGGCCAGCGCGAAGACCCGCTTCGTCGTGTCGTAGATCGCACTGGCCCGGGCCTTCGCCCGCTCGAACGAGAAGCCTTCGAGCTCGTCCGCGACCTGGATGACACCGCCCGCGTTGACCAGGTAGTCCGGGGCGTAGAGGATTCCGCGGTCCTGCAGGGCCTTCTCGGCGCCGGGGTGCGCGAGCTGGTTGTTCGCCCCGCCGCAGACGACGCGGGCGGTCAGGGCCGGAACGGTCTCGTCGTTCAGTGCCCCGCCGAGCGCGCAGGGCGCGTAGACGTCGAGGTCGGAGCGGATCAGCGTGGCGGCGTCGGCGACGATGCGGACCTCGGGGTGGTCGGCCTGGACACGGGCCAGCGCGGCGCCGGACACGTCCGTGACCAGGATGTCCGCGCCCTCGGCCGCCAGGTGGTCGACCAGGTGCCGCCCGACCTTGCCGACGCCGGCGATGCCGACCCGCCGGCCGCCGAGGGTCGGGTCGCCCCAGGCGTGCTCGGCGCAGGCGCGCATCGCCTGGTAGACGCCCCAGGCGGTGAGGATCGAGGAGTCGCCGGCCCCGCCGTGCTCGGGGGAGCGGCCGGTCGCGAACCGGCACTCCCGCGCGACCAGGTCCATGTCCGCCGGATACGTCCCCACGTCGCAGGCCGTGACGTACCGGCCGCCGAGGGAGGCCACGAACCGCCCGTACGCGCGGAGCAGCGCCTCGGACTTGTCGCGGGTCGGGTCACCGAGGATGACGGCCTTGCCGCCGCCGTGGTCCAGGCCGGCGAGCGCGTTCTTGTACGCCATCGCCCGGGAGAGGTTCAGGACGTCGGCCAGGGCGGCCTCGGTGCTCGGGTACGGGAAGAACCGCGTCCCGCCGAGGGCGGGGCCGAGCGCGGTGGAGTAGATCGCGAGAATCGCGGCCAGGCCGCTGTCCGGGTCCTGGCAGAAAACGACCTGCTCGTGCGCCGTGTCCGGATGTCCCAGCCCGCCGAACAACCCCGTGCCCGATCCCGAGCTCGGAGTTCTCTTCACGGCCGGAACCTCCTGTGCGGCACCTTTGCGCCGTTCAGGGTACGGCCGGAGCGGTGAATGCGGCGGCCGGTCCGCGCACCTCGGGCGCGGCGATTTGGACGGCTTGTTCAGCCCCTGCCCGCGTTGTCTCCACCGGATGGCGCAAAAGAAATAATTGACCATTCGTTGGTGAGTGGTCCCGACTACGGCCATGCTGGTTGACCAGCGACATACCAAAGGTAATCTCTGATCAGGCACATCAGCGCGCAGGCCGGGTCCTACCGGATAGGGCTGCAGAAGGCGTGCCGACGATCGGAAAAGGCATCGTCCGTTCGGTTGACCTGGTCCCTGGCCGGTCGGCTTGCTCCAAAATGATCCGGTAGGACCATTACGGACATCCGGCCCCTAGGGCACCATCGTTGTACGAGACGGCACCAAGGCCGCTCGACTAGGAGGAGCCCGCCATGAATGCACGTACCCCGGAGACCGAGGCCCTGCTCACGCCGGCTGAGGTGGCCACCATGTTCCGCGTCGACCCGAAGACGGTCACGCGTTGGGCCAAGGCCGGCAAGCTCACCTCGATCCGCACGCTCGGCGGGCACCGCCGTTACCGCGAGTCCGAGGTTCGCCAGCTGCTGCAGGGAACCATCCCCCAGCAGTCCAGCCGCCTGGACAACTGAGCACCACCGACGCGCCGCGGCGAGCGGTGTTGGTCCCTCCCCGACACCGCCCCGCCGCAGACCACCGGTAGTCGCCGCCGCGACTTCGAGGTCGACAACAGAATTCAGCCGAACGGCCGAAGGCCCGGAACCCGTCCGAGTGACGGAGTTACCGGGCCTTCAGCGTTAAACCCACTGGGGGTGTCACCCTTTCTGGCGCCAGAAAGGGTGACACCCCCAGTGGTACGGGTGTTACTCGCTGTCGGACTTGCAGGCCGCCTTGGGTGTGTCCGGCGGCGGGGCGGGCGTCTCGAGCAGCGAATCGAACTTCTGGCCCATCACGAAGTCGACCTCCGGGCCCGGCCGGCGGTCCTTCACGAGCACCATGCCGGGCTGCCAGGAGCGCAGCGCGCGGATGATGTTGGTCGTCTCGGCGGCGTCGCCGTAGCGGACCTCACCGGTGCCGCGGATCTTCCGACCGAGCGGGTCGTTGTCGACCTCGCCGATCTGGAAGCCCTTCTCCTCCAGCTGGCTCTTGATGGTGACCGCGAGGCCGCCCAGGCCGGTGCCGTTGTAGACGTTGACGGTGACCGGGTCGGGCCGCGGGGCGACGTACTCCTCGCGATCGCACTTGGTCCGCCAGTCGCCGTTCGGGTTCACGCCGAAGGTCCAGGCCCCGATGCCGAGCACGGTGCAGGTCGCGAGCACGATCGACACGTTCCGCACGCGCTTGCGGGTGTTGACCGGCCGGAACCGCGGAACACTGCTGCTCCCCGGCGGTCGAAACACGTTCACGGTTCTCCCCTGACCTGACGTCCCCGAGCGGGGGTGAAACCCGCCCCCGCGGTACTGATCATCCGGCCCGGACGGGCGGCCTGACCAGCGCCTTGGCCCAGGCTAGGTCAACCGTTGCCCCCACATCGGGGAGTCATGAAATCGAGATCACCCGAACGGAGCGTCAGTCGTCGGCGAGCTCGAGGATCCGGGCATGGACGACGGTGCGCTGCCGCAGCGCGGCGCGGACCGCGCGGTGCAGCCCGTCCTCCAGGAAGAGCTCGCCGCGCCATTCCACGACGTGAGCGAACAAATCGCCGTAGAACGTCGAGTCCTCGGAGAGCAGGGTGGCCAGGTCGAGCTGACTCTTGGTCGTGACCAGCTGGTCGAGACGCACGGCACGCGGGGGGACGACTGACCACGCCCGCTGGCTGGTGCCGTGGTCGGGATAGGGACGACCCTCACCGACGCGCTTGAAAATCACGCGCTCGACCTTATACGCGCTCCCCGTGCGGATCGTGGGAACCGTTCGCAGCCTCGCCGCACGCCTGGGGCAGGCCGGGGATCTCGACGGTCCCGTCGAGCCGGAGCAGGGCAACCCGCGCGATCTCGGTGAGGGACTCGAGCTGATCCGGGGTCAGGGCGTCGAGGAAGAGCCGGCGGACCGCGGCGACGTGGGCCGGGGCGGCCGCCTCGATCGCGCGCCGGCCGGCGGCCGTGACGCCGACGATCTGGCCGCGACCGTCCTCGGCGCACTCGGTCCGCTCGATCAGGCCGCGCTTCTCCATCCGGGCGAGCTGGTGGGACAGGCGGCTCTTCTCCCACTGCAGGGCCTCGGCGAGGGAGAAGGCGCGGGTGCGCCCGGCGCAGGTGTCGGTGAGGGCGACCAGGACCGAGAAGTCGGCCATCGACAGGTCGGAGTCGGCCGCCATCTCACGGGCCAGCTGGGCGTTCAGCCGGGTCCACATCGCGAGCATCGCGCGCCAGGCCACCTGCTCACGGTCGGTGAGCCAGCGGGTCTCGTCGGCAGTGGGCTGGGTCACGGAATCATTCTGCCACGGCGGTAGTTGACACGTCATCGACTTACTCCTAGAGTCGTTGATACATCAACCAAATCGTCCGACAGGAGCTTCCCGTGACCACCACCGTTTCTCAGCTGACCGGCGACTACACCCTCGACACCACGCACACCCGCCTCGGCTTCGTGGCCCGGCACGCGATGGTGACCAAGGTCCGCGGCGCCTTCACCGAGTTCTCCGGCACCGCCCACCTGGACGCCGAGGACCCGACCCGCAGCTCCGCGCAGCTGACGATCCAGGTCGCCAGCATCGACACCGGCAACGACCAGCGCGACGAGCACCTGCGCACCAACGACTTCTTCGAGGTCGCGACCTACCCGGAGATCACCTTCGTCTCCACGTCGGCCGAGTCGCTCGGTGACGACCAGTACCGCCTGACCGGCGACCTCACCATCAAGGGCACCACCAAGCCGGTGAGCGTGGACTTCGAGTACACCGGCACCGCCGTCGACCCGTTCGGCAACACCCGCGTCGGCTTCGAGGGCAAGACCGTTCTCAACCGCAAGGACTGGGGTATCGCCTGGAACGCCGCGCTGGACACCGGCGGCGTCCTGGTCTCCGAGAAGATCACGCTCGAGTTCGACGTCTCCGCCGTCAAGAACGCCTGACCGCACCGACACGCTCCGGGAACACCGACACCGGTTCCGAACGCAACGAGGGAGGATGAGCTCCATGAGCACGCTGCTGCAGCCGAAGCTCGAGGTCCGGCGCGCGGAGGACCGCGCGAAGACCGACATCGGCTGGCTGGACTCGAAGCACTCCTTCTCGTTCGGCCACCACTGGGACCCGAACAACGTCCACCACGGCCTGCTGCTGGTGAACAACGACGACATCGTGACGCCGGGGATGGGGTTCGAGACGCACCCCCACCGGGACATGGAGATCGTCACCTGGGTCCTGACCGGATCGCTGGTCCACCAGGACTCGACCGGCCACTCCGGGGTCATCTACCCCGGGCTGGCGCAGCGGATGAGTGCGGGAACCGGAATCCTGCACTCGGAGAAGAACGACTCGTGGCGCCTGGGCGGCGAGCAGCACGACGAGCCGGTCCACTTCGTGCAGATGTGGGTCGTGCCCGACGAGAACGGCGTGGACCCGGGGTACGAGCAGCTCGAGATCGACGGTGAGCTGCTCTCCGGCGGACTGATCCCGGTGGCGTCCGGCATGCCGCAGCACGCCGACGCCGCGGCGATCCGGATCCGCAACCGCTACGCCGCGCTGCACGCCGCCCGGCTCGCACCCGGGCAGAGCGTGACGCTGCCCGAGGCTCCGTACCTGCACCTGTTCGTGCCCCGCGGCTCGGTCGAGCTCGAGGGCGCCGGGGTGCTCGCCCCCGGCGACGCAGTGCGCTTCACCGCCACCGGCGGGCAGCGCGTCACCGCCGGGACGGAGCCGGCCGAGATCCTCGTCTGGGAGATGCACGCCACGCTGGCGAGCTGAGTCAAGGCCGCGCTCCCGCGGCCGGCCGAATTTTCTGACGATTCGTCATTGCTGGGGGACAGCCATGCCTGCAACACCTCTCACCGCCGTGCGCGCGCCCCTGCCGGCCCGGCAGGCGGACACGCCGGCCCAACTGCATCCGTTGCTCGCCGGGCGCTGGAGCCCGCGCGGGTTCGACCCCGCGCACCGGGTCTCCGACGCCGACCTGCACACGCTGCTCGAGGCCGCCCGCTGGGCGCCCTCGGCCGCGAACGCCCAGCCGTGGCGCTTCCTGGTCGGCCGCCGGGGTGAGGGGACCTTCGACGCGATCGTCGACCTGCTTCACCCGGGCAACCAGGCCTGGGCCCCGCGGGCCTCGCTGCTGATCGTGGCCGTCGCCGACACAGCGCCGGCGAGCACGGCCCCGTGGGCCGTCTACGACACCGGGCAGGGTTGCAGTAGCTTTAGGCATGACAACTGAGCAGCTCCGAGCAGCGATCTACATCCGCGTCTCGCAGAACCGCAACGACGACCGCGCCAAGCCGGAGCGCCAGCTCTCGCGGTGCCGCAGCCTCGCCAAGTCGGCGGACTTCAAGGTCGTCACCATCTACGACGAGACCGGGAGCGCGTACAGCGGCGAACTCCCGAAACGCGATGAGCTGTGGAAGGCGCTCGAAGAGGGCGAGATCGACGTCGTCCTGACGCTGCACATGGACCGCTTCCTGCGGTCCACGCAGGACATGCTCGACTTCATCGTCATCGCCCGGCGGACCGGCGCGCAGCTCCACACCTGCGAGTCCGGCGCGTTCGACCTGAGCACGTCGGCCGGGAAGCTGGTCGCCACGATCCTCGCGGCCGTCGCGGAGGCCGAGTCCGAGAGGAAGTCGGAGCGGCACACGCTGCGCAACGAACGGGCCATCCTGGAGGGCAAGAGCCTCGGCGGTCCGCCGCCGTTCGGCTGGGAGAACCCCGCCCAGACCGAGGCACTGCGCTGGGGAATCCAGGAGTACCTGGCTGGCGGCTCACTGTCCGCCATCGCCCGCGAGTGGAACGAGCGCGGCGCGCTGTCGCATCGCCAGCGTCAGACAGCATCCAAGACCGGCAAGACGGTCGAGTGGTCGCAGGACGCGGTCAAGAAGGTGCTGATCCGGGCGAGGAACGCCGGACTGGTCGACCGCCGCATCGACCCGGAGAAGCCCGGCGCCGGACGGCAGATCGTGGAGGGCGCGACCGCCCAGACCGAGGCCGTCTGCACCGAGGACGAGTGGCGGCGGTGCGTGGCCATCGCCACCGCGAACAAGCGCGCCCACCGACCACCGAGCAGGCTGCTGTCGGGCCTCGCCACGTGCTCGAACGGCCACAAGCTGAACGCGGGCATCAACCCGACCAAGCGGCCGGACCGGGAGACCGGAACGCGCTCGGCGCAGTACCGGTGCACCGGCAAGGGCTGCGCCGCCGCCGTCCGCCGCGAGCCGCTCGACAAGCTGCTCCGGGACATGGCCGTCTACCGGCTGACGTTCACGGACGTGCAGACGCTCGCCCCGGCGTCGCGGAACCTGGAGCGGGCGATGAGCCTCCGCGAGGAACTCGGCCGGCTGAAGCAGGAGCGCGACGAGAACGTGTCGCTGCTCCGCGACCGCACGATCAACGCCGAGGACCTGCGCAGGCTGAACAAGCCGCTGAACCTCCTGATCGACGCCACGCAGGAGAAGCTCGACCAGGCCCAGGCCGACAACGCGTTCGCGGCGATGTTGAGCGAGCGGGTGAGGGTCAAGAGGGTCTCGCTGACCGACGCGGCGGCAGCCCGCAAGGAGGTCGGACAGAAGTTCGACGCGCTCCCGCTGGACCAGCAGCGCAGCATCGTCAAGACGCTGTTCCCGAAGATCGTCGTGCAGAAGCTCGACGCGGGCAGCTCGACGCGGGTGCCGGTCGAGGACCGGGTGACCGTCTACTTGCCGACGGGCCAGCAGTACATGGGTTGGGAGCACGACGAGGCGGTGTAGCGCCCGACGACACGACCCGAGGGGCAAGCGTTGCTACAGGAAGGTCCGTCGACCACGCCCTACCTGAGCACTAGCTCACAGGACACGGAGCGGGCGGCCAGGCGACCGCTGCTGGCCTCGGACCTCGGCCGTCCGGAGATGGACGACGACGCCATCCTCCTGGAGTTCGGCGCCCTGCTGTGGGAGGCGATCAGGGCCTTCGGCTCGACGCCGGACTACTGGGCGGACATGGTCGAGGCGGCCAACACGATCACCTACAAGCAGCTGCTGTGGGCGCACCGAGCCGACCCGACGAGGGTGCCCGAGCCGCCGCCACCGTCGCACAGGCCACGGCCGCCGAGGACAAACGCACCTGAGGCCGATACCGGAGGGTGGAGGGCGACCCCGGACACCTCATCGGCATCCCGGTCAGTCCACCGACGCGAACCCGGCTGAGGGTCACGCACGTGCAACGCACGTGTCGCGCGGTGGAGGGCTCCCCCGTTCTCCCTTTCGGCATCCCACGCCGCGAGGGCGCGAGGAGGGCGTACGTGACGGGAGAACCCCTAGGAGGACACCGTGCCGAACAGCGACCACCGCGCCAGCCGCCCGACCAGGGCGGGCGCGTGAACCGGGACCGCCTGCTGGCGCTGGCCTTCCTGCGGGGCAGCATCGACCGGGACCCGGAGGTGCTCTCGATCCTGATGCGCGAGAACCCGCCGACCCCGGAGCTGTTCGCGCAGACGGTGAGCCTCGCGGCCGCGATGCTGGAGCACGGCGTGGGCAGCCGGGAGCGGGCCACGGCGACCATCGACAACTGGTTCCTGGCCATCGCCGAGGCCGACCGGGACGGCACGCGGGCGGGGGAGACCCCGTGACACTCCGCCAGGACAACCGCCACTCCACCCGAGCCGCGATCCGCCAGGCCGAGCGGGACGCGAAGGTCATCACGCCAGCCCTCCGAGCAGCGCTGGACGCCGTCATGACGGGAGCGTTCGCCGACGCCCAGTCGAAGATCCACCGCGACAGCGGAGCGCTCGCCGCGTCGGGCCGCCACGGCACGTCAGTGAGGGACGACGGGGACACCTGGATCGGGTGGATGGCGTGGGGCGGGGAGCACGGCGGCAGGGCCGTGGACCAAGCAATTTTCGAGCAGGCGGAAGGGGGCCAGCACGACTGGCTCCGCGACTCGCACGAGTACGACGACGCCATCGAGGCGACCATCGACGCCCACATCCGGGCGCACCTCGCATGATCCCCGGCGTCCTGGTCCCGTGCGGAATCTGCGGGGTACCCAGCCCGCAGACCCGCTGCCCGGAGCACCCACGAGCTACGCGCGCGAGGGAGCGGGACGAGACGCAGTACGGCCGGGCCTGGCGGAACCTCTCGAAGCGCGCCCGCCGCCTACAGCCGTTCTGCCAGGACTGCGGGACCAAGGCCAACCTGACGACGGACCACACGCCCGCCGCGCACCACGCCCGCCTGAACCGCCGGCCGATCACGCTGGCCATGGTCGAGGTGGTGTGCGCGAGCTGCAACGCGAAGAGGGGCCCGGCCATCCCGGGCTCCCGCCGGTACGAGGAGTGGGAGGCGCGCAGTGCCTAAGACGAAGTGGACGACGTGCGGCAAGGGACTGCACGACCTCACCGACCCCGCGAACGTGTTCCCGAAGGCGAACGGCGAGCGACAGTGCAGGCCGTGCCGCGCGGCAGCCCAGAAGGCCGCCGCCCAGAAGGCGGCCAAGGAGCGGGCCGAGAGAGAGGGCCGGACCTGGCGGCCACGCGCCACAATCGAGGGACAGGACTGCGAGCTGGAGTCCTGCGACCTGCCCCGCCACCGCCGCTACTGCTCGACGCACGAGAAGCGTTTCCAGACCCACGGCGACCCTTACGAGGACGTCCCCATCGGCCCGAAGCACGGGCGGCAGAAGTCCCTCGCCGAGCGGCGCGCCGAGATCCAGGCCGAGAAGTGAAGACCCCGCTGGGATCCGAGGCGAACGCCCGGAAGGCCCGAGCCGTCGCGAGAAGGTTCCCGGACCTGCCACCCGACCACCCGAACCACGCGACGACCATGGAGCACGAGGGCGAGACGTGGACCTTCCTCGGCAAGGGAGCCCGCGTCGCGTTCCTCGGCCCGGACGGCGTCGCGTACAAGGCGCACACCGACGACAGGACGGAGACGTTCGACCACGAGGTGGCCACGTTCACCCGCCACGCGGACAAGCCGTGGTGCCCGGACTGGTGGCCGTACCCCACCCAGAAGGTCATGGCGATGAAGCCCTACGCCCCGTTGACCGAGGGCACCGCTGACCCGGGCGAGCTGCTGGCGCTGCGGGAGAGTTGGGCGGGCGAGGAGAGCCCGGAGAACATGGGCCTCGACGAGGACGGGCACCTGGTGCTCATCGACGGAGGCATCGACCCGCGCCACGACCGCACCGCGCCGGGCCACCGTCCACCGACGGCGACCAAGGTCCCCACCGTCCGGTGCGACGCGAGCGGAAGACCGCGCACCTAGGGGAGTAGGCCCAACCGACCCGCGAGGTTCACCCTCCCAGCAGGCCCCTGGGCGGTCACTTTCGAGCCCGTGCCGATCCACCCGCCGAGATGGCGAACGCGGGGCCGAAGACCGGCGCATCGAACCGCCCGCTGGTGGAGCACGACCTGCCCACCGGCGGCGGCGACCGCGTCTCGGCGTGGATCGAGCAGTTCGTCGTGGTGCCCAAGGGGGCCGGCGCGGGGAAGCCGATGTCGCTGCGCCCGTGGCAGAGGGACCTCATCTCCTCGGCGTTCGACGAGCCCCGCCCCCGCCTCGGGCTGTGGTCACTCCCACGAGGCCAGGGCAAGTCGTCGCTCGCCGCAGCCCTCGGCCTCTACGCCACCCACGGCGACGGCGTGATGGGGGCCCAGGTCTGCGTGGTGGCCCGGGACGAGCGGCAGGCCTCCCTGATCTTCCGGACCGCCGTCCGCATGACCGAGCTGAACCCGCTGCTGGCGAAGAGGTCCTACGTCTACACGGACCGGATCTACGTGCCGGGCAGCGGATCGACCCTCCAGATGTACCCGGCCGACCCCCGATCCCTCGAAGGGCTGGACCCGAGCCTGGCCCTGATCGACGAGATCGGAGTCGTGGACCGGGCGACGTTCGAGGTCATGCTCGACGCCTCCGGCAAGCGCCCAACCTCCTTGACGTTGTGCATCGGCACCCCGTCCGAGCACGGCACGGACAGCGTCATGTACGACCTCCGCCGGGACATGCTGGAGAACCCGGACGACCCGCTGACGACGTTCACCGAGTTCGCCGCACCGGCCGGATGCGCCCTGGACGACGAGGAGGCCTGGGCCGTCGCCAACCCGGCGCTGCACGACTTCCTGTTCCCGGACGCGCTGCGGGCGTCACTGCCGCCGAAGACACGGGAGGCCCGCTTCCGCCGCGCACGGCTGGGCCAGTGGACCTCCGGCGCGGACGACAGCTACATGCCGCCGGGCCTGTGGCCCTCGCGGTCGACGGGAGTCCCGATCCCGAAGGACGCCGAGGTCGTGCTCGCCTTGGACGGCTCGTTCTCGCAGGACTCCACCGGCCTCGTCGCGGCGACGATCAGCGCCGCCCCGCACATCGACGTGGCCGGACACTGGGCGAACCCGGGCGACGAGGACTGGCGGGTGGACGTGCTCGCGGTCGAGGACGCGATCCGGCTGGCCTGCTCGAAGTGGCGGGTCAAGGAGATCACCGCCGACCCGTATAGGTGGCAGCGCACTCTCCAGGTGCTCGCCAAGGAGGGCCTGCCGGTGACCGAGTTCCCGCAGTCGGCGGCGCGCATGTCACCGGCGACCATCGGCCTCCACGAGGCGGCCCTCAACGGCCAGGTCACCCACTCCGGCGAGAAGGCGCTCGCCGCCCACGTGGCCAACGCCCGGGTCACCGAGGACGTGCGCGGCACCCGCCTGCGCAAGGACTCGAAGAACAGCACGCACCGCATCGACCTGGCCGTGTGCGCGGTCATGGCCTGGTCCCGCGCCACGTTCCACGCGAGCAAGAAGAAGCGATCAAAGGTGGCCGTCTGGTGAGCGTCGTGAAGATCCTCGAAGGCCTGTCCCGGCGGCTGGACGAGACCTCGCACCGGTTGACGCAGCTCGACCAGTACTACGCGGGCGAGCAGCCCCTGGCGTTCCTGTCGCGGGAGGCGAAGGAGGCCCTCGGCAACCGGCTGACCGCCCTGACGGTCAATTACCCCCGCGTCGTCGTCGACTCCATCGCGGAGCGGCTGCGCGTCATCGGCTTCTCGGTGAACGGCGAGGCGGACGACCAGATCTGGCAGGCGTGGGAGCGGTCGGGCATGGAGGACGGCCAGGCCGTCGCCCACGTCGAGGCGCTGACCCTGGGCCGGTCCTACGTCCTTGTCTGGACCGACGACTCCGGCGCACCGTCGGTCACCGTCGAATCGCCGCACGAGTTCGCGGTCGTCCGGGACCCGGTGACGCGCAAGGTCACGGCCGGAGCGAAGCGCTGGGTCGAGGACGGCCGGGCACGGGCGCTGGTGTTCCTGCCCGACAAGATCCACGAGTACGTGTCCGGCGCCGACGTGCCGACCGGCGGCGTGATCCCGGCCGAGGGCTGGAACCACGCGAAGTCCACGCCGAACCCGCTGGGCACGGTGCCGGTCGTCCAGCTCACGAACCGCGGCCGCCTGCTCGACCACGACGGCGTCTCGGAGATGACGCCGGTCCTCGGCCTCACCGACGCCATCGGCAAGTTGATGGCGGACCTCATGGTCGCCTCGGAATTTGGCTCCCGCCCGCGCCGCTGGATCACCGGGCTGGAGGTGAAGGAGGAGGACCTGCTGGACGCCGACGGCAACCCCGTGGTCGACGCCGACGGCGAGCCCGTCAAGGTCGCGGTGAACCCGTTCACCGGCGAGGCGGGCCGCGTGTGGCAGGTCGAGGAGCCTGAGGCCCGCCTGGGCCAGTTCCCCTCGGCGGACCTCGGCGGCTTCACCTCCGGCGTGGACCTGATGCTCCAGGGAGTCGCGACCGTCAGCGGCTTGCCCGCCCACTACTTGGGCGTCATCAACGAGCAGCCTCCGTCGGCCGACGCCATCCGGTCGGCGGAGGCATCCCTCGTGGCCCGCTGCCACGCGAGGATGCGGACGTTCACCCCGGAGTGGGCGAAGGTCGCCCAGTTGATCGCGGCCGTCCAGGGCGAGCGCCCGGCACGGGTGGAGATCATCTGGGACAACCCGGAGACCCGCACCGAGGCCCAGACCGCCGACGCCGTCACCAAGCTCGTGCAGGCCAACATCCTCCCGACGGAGGCCGGGCTCGCCCGCCTCGGGTACACGCCGGAGCAGGTCGAGAGTTTCCGGGCCATGCGCCTGCGCGAATCTCTGGACCGCCAGATCGTCGCGCCGCCGACGGCGCTGCCGACCGATGAGTGAGGCCCTCGTCGCCGTCTGGGCGGCGCTGGCAGCCCGGGCCGAGGCGCAGGTCGCGGCAACGGCAGCCGCCTACTCCGCCGGCGCGGTTTCCCGCACGTCGTTCGTCGAGTCGGCGGCGGCATCGGTGTACGCCGCCAACGTCGCGGCGACCTCTTACGCCGACACCGCCGTCGCGGCCTGGCAGCTCGCCACGGTCGGCCTACCGTCCGGCGCGCTCGGATTGCTGCCGCCCCGAGAAGAGCAGGAGCGCCTCGTTCGGGCGTTCGCCACCCTCTCGGCGCACGGGCAGGCCATGGCGCGGGTGCAGACCCGCGCGGCCCGCGTCGCACACTCCGAGCCGCTCCAGCGGGGACACCGCGCCTACCTCGAAGCGCTACGCGCGCGAGGCGTGGAGCAGTGGAGGCGGGTCGTGCGCCCCGACGCGTGCGACAGGTGTGCGCCGCTCGCCGGGACGATCCACCCCACCGAGGTCGACTTCACCGACCACCCCGGGTGCCGGTGCTCCCTCGCCCCGGTGGCCTCGGAGTCGTGGGCCGACCGCCAGCGAGAGCGACAAGTCCAGTTACGCCGTACGTGGAACACGAGCGCCGGGCAGGTCCGGTTCTCCTCAGGAATCTCGATCCGATAGGGGCCCGCTGTGGCGAACGAACAAGACCCCAAGGGGGTTGGGCAGACCTCGGACTCCGCGCCGCCGGTGGAGCCTCCTGGCGGCGCGGGGGACCAACCTGGCGGCGGCGAGGGCACCGAGCCGAAGACCTACGACGAGGACTACGTCAAGAACCTCCGCGACGAGGCGGCCACCGCCCGCGTCAAGGCGAAGCGGGGCGAGGAGGCCGAGAAGCGGCTCCGGGACCTGGCCATCGCCAACGCCGTCCGGGACATCCTGACCCAGCCCGACGACCTGGCCTGGAACGACGCCTACGCCGACGAGAACGGCTTCCCCGACCCGGAGAAGATCCTCGCCGCCGCCGAAGAGCTGATCAAGGCGAAGCCCTACCTGGCCCGCCCGCGCGGCGACGTCGGCCAAGGGCGGCACAGCCAGGAGGATCCGGACGCCGTGAGCCTGTCGGCGCTCATGCGCGGAGGCGTCTGATGTCCACCCTCGACAGTCTGGCGCGCAAGCGCGGGTTCACCGTCCGGCGAGGCAAGACCGGCCGCGTATGGCTCGTCCGTGACGACCAGCTGTTCTCACCGGCCTACGGCATCGACGAGAGCCGAGCGATCGCGATCCTGTCGGCGATGCCCAGCGTGCCGAGCCCCTCGTAGGTCGAACATCTGACGCACTGTCAGTAGAATCGTGCGTGGCTACTCCGAACGAACAGCGGGCCGACGAGTGGCCCATCAGCGAGTACGAGTACGACGTCTGGCAGCGGGTGGCGAGCTACCGCGTCGAGGGCACGATCTACGACATCGTGCGGACACCGACCGGCTGGAAGGCCCGCCCACCCCGCCGGGGACGGGCCAGGCCGAAGCTCCTCGGGCCGCCCTGCGAGAACCCGCGCCAGGTCGTCCGCTACCTCGTGAAGTTCGGCCTCATCGGACGTTGACACCACCTGCACTGGCACTAGGATCGGTCTTAGCGAGAGGCACCCTGCGCCGAGTCCCGGCAATCAGCCACCGCCGTCTAGCCCACGAAACGGGCGAGGTGCGGAGCACCAGCCGGACAAGGAGCGCCCCGGCTGGGCCGGAGAAACGCTGAACAGCCAGCTACCTCCCGGCGGTCACGACGATCTCGACTCCGCACCACAGACCCGCGCTAGGTCCGGTGGAGAACACCGGCTCGGCTGGCCATGGGCAACCGTGGCGGGAGGTGCGAGACCTCCCCGTCTAATGGCGAACGCCTCAGGACGCAACCGCCCCGGAAACGGGTTGGGGCGAGCTGCGTCCTGAGGCGAGAGAGATGCCGAGACCGATCTGCTGCCGACATAATCTGACTATCCGTCACTTTGAGAGCGTGTCCGGATTCCAGAGCGTCACTGGCTACCCAATCACGAGAGCGTGCTGCCGCGACTGCGGCACGTACTACTGCGGGAACGGACACAACACGTCCGGCGGCGGCGCCCCGCTGGACTGGATGATGCGCACGCTCGACGGGAACCGGCAGACGAAGATCGCCGCCTGTCTGCGGGACGAGTGCGGCGACCACCACTGGATGTGGTTCAGGCTCTGGCGAGAGTTCACGGTGGCGCGCAACAGGGCCGAGATCCCTACGGAGTGGCGAGACCGCCTTCTCGAATGGCTGAGAGGTGACGACGGCGCGGGCCGGACCGGTCCGAAGGCCCAGGCGGTCCGGCAGTTCCTGAACAGGTGGTGACGAACTGCCGATGCGGTGCCGATCCACGAAACGTCGGGCCGGGTGCCCGGCCGCGACGCACGGCCTGGTGCCGGTCGCGATCCCACATCCGGATCGCACAGACGAGGCAGGCCATGTCGGTCAAGACCAGCACCGCTCCCGAGCTGACCCAGGAACAGGTCCTCAAGTTCCTGGTCCAGCCGCTCCGCGAGTCCTCCAAGTTTTTGAACTCCGGCGTGAAGATCGTTGACTCCGCCGGCCCCCTCCGCGTCCCGGTGCTCAAGGGCCTGGTCGCCGAGAACACCACGACCCCCGAGGACCCGAGCTGGGTCGGCGAGGGGGAGCTGATCCCGAAGGCCGACGTCGACTTCGGAAGCATCCAGCTCCTGCCGTCGACCATGGAGTCCGTCAAGATCATCACGAAGTGGACCGCCGAGATGGCCCGGCAGTCCGTGCTCGCCCTGGACGCGGTGATGCAGAGCGAGTTGATCTTCAAGGTCGTCGAGAAGATCGATCGGAACTTCCTCGGCGTCGGGGGTGACGGCATCACGACGCCCAAGGGAATCCTTGGGTACTCGGGCGTGCAGGTGATGGACAAGGCGAACGCCGCCCTCACCTACGACGACATGATCACCGCGATGGGCATGTGCATGACGGCCAACGTCAACATGGGCGCGCTGAAGTGGATCATGCGACCGGAGCAGCTCACGGCCATGCACCTGATCAAGGAGGCCACCGGCTCGAACCGCCCCCTCATTCAGCCGGACATCACGGAGGCGGGTGGGTTCCGCATCCTCGGCGCTCCGGTCATCGTGTCGCAGCACCTCGCCAAGGGACCGGACAGCGCGGACGGCGACAGCGACGCGGACGAGCAGAACGTGATCTTGGCCGACATGAGCCAAATCCTGGTCGCCAGAGATCTCGCGCCGTCGGTGAAGATCCTGACCGAGCTGTACGCCGAGACGGATGAAATTGGGGTGCGCGTGACAACGCGCTACGACGCTGTCCCGACCAACCCGACGGCGATCGTGAAGATCAAGAACATCGGCTGATGACCGACGACCTCGAAGAGGCCCAGATCGTCTTCGGCACACTCACGCCGAGGCCGGGCCTCTTCACGTCCTGCCCCACGGCCCGCGACGTCGCCAAGTTCTTGCGGCTGGACGAGCAGTCCGAGACTCTCGCGCACCTCCAGATCCACTTGAACTCGGTGATCTCGATGGTCCGGGCCTACACGCGAGGGACGGCGTTCCGTCCAGGCGTGGAGCCGGGCACCCTCGAGGTCCGGGAAGACGTGGCCGGGGTGCTCGTCCAGTGCGCCGGCCGCAGCGCAAGCAACCCGACGGCGTCCACCCGGATCGAGATCGGCGGCTACTCAGAAGTGATGCGACCGTTCGACGGGTTCTTGCTCAGCGAGCGAATGGTTCTCGACAACTACCGAAGGCGCTCCGCATAGAGACCGCCCCTCGCGGGTTCAACCACCTGACCTAGCAAGCCAACATCTACAGTCGGCGTGCGCGGACCAGCCGGTCGAGCTTCCAGCCCGCGAGGTGTCGGAGAGAGCCCCACCGGGCGACCAACTCACCTTGTCCCGCCCGGTGGGGCTCTCCCATTTTCTGAGTGGTAAAGCTGCATCATCGTCAGGCCGTGGCCCACCTGTCGGTCCAGGCCGAGGAACTGGGCCTGGCGGTGCATCAGATGGGCGGCTTCGACGCCGACGGCGTCGTGACTCGCTTTCAGCTGGCCCCGGAGCTACGGCCGGTCTCGGTCGTCGCGATCGGGCAGCTCGACCCCGAGGCGGACCTCCCGGAGCCCTACGCGGCCCGGGAGCGCGCCCCGCGCGAACGGCGCCCGCTGAGCGAGCTGCTGCTCGCCGGCTGACCCGGGGAGCGCAGCAGCAGCGCCACCACCACCGCGCCGACCGCGAAGATCGCGCACGCCGGCGTCCCGCGGGTGCACGCGGGACACGGCGCCCTGGATCGAGGGCGAGAAGATCAGCCCCAGGCCCATGCACAGGACGAGGAAGCCGGGCAGCACCTCGGTCGCGTAGTCGCCCCGGGCGTCGATCGTCGTCCAGTCGCTCATCGCGAGCGCGGCGACCGCCATCCCCAGCGGGATCAGCACACGCGCGCCCATCCGGGGCAGCAGCACGAGGTTCGTCAACTGCGAGAACACGACGATCATCGCGACCATCGGCAGGAACGCGCAGCCGGTGCGGATCGCCGAGTACCCCATGACCGTCTGCAGGTAGTAGGTCAGGAACAGGAACACGGCGAACATCCCCGAGCCCACGATGAGCATCGCGAGGAACGCACCGGCGCGGTCGCGGTCGGCCACGATCGACGGCGGCAGCAGGGGGTGCCGGCCCGAGCGAGCAAACGTGCGCTGCCGGGCGACGAAGCTCGTCAGCAGCGCCGACGACGCGACCAGGCAGAAGACGGTGAGGTCGTCCGACCACCCCTCGGTCTCCGCGCGCGACAGGCCGAACACGAGCGTGAACAGGCCGGTCGAGGCCGTCAGCGTGCCGAGCAGGTCGAGCTTCGGCCGCGGCCCGCGCGGCACCTTCGGCAGGAGCGCGACCGCGCCGAGGAAGGCGACGGCCGCGAACGCGATGTTGACGTAGAGCGCCCAGCGCCACGACGCGTAGGTCGTCAGGCTCCCGCCGAGCAGGAGGCCGACGGCCCCACCGGTGCCGGCCAGCGCCCCGAAGATCGCGAAGGCTTTCGCCCGCTCGCGCGGGTCGGTGAACGTCGTGGTGAGCAGGCTCAGGGCCGCCGGCGCGAGCAGCGCCGCGAAGACGCCCTGACCGACGCGGGCGCTCACGAGCGTCGCGAAGTTCTGGGCCGCGCCGCCGATCGCGGACGCGGTCGCGAAGCCGACCAGCCCGAGCAGGAAAGTGGTCCGCCGGCCGAGCAGGTCGCTGACCCGGCCGCCGAGCAGGAGCAGGCTGCCGAACGCGAGGGCGTAGGCGGTGACGACCCACTGCCGGTCCGCTTCGGAGATGCCGAGCGCCGCCTGTGGACGGCAGGGCGACGTTCATGATCGTCGCGTCGAGCACGACCATCAGCTGCGCGATTCCCAGGACCGACATGACGAGCCACCGGCGCGCGGGCGCCGGTGGCTCGGTCGGTGGTGCGGGGTCCGGCGGCTCGGACGCGGGCCGCGGGGTCGGGATCGTCACCGCTCCATGGTGTCAGTGCGCCATCACGTGCTCGGTCCCTTCGGCGGGCTCGGGCAGGCGGCCCGAGCGGAGGAGCAGCCCCACCAGGACCGCGCCGACGGCGAAGATCGCGGTCGCCCACCAGAAGGTCGTCACGTAGGACTCGACCATCGCCGTGGGGACGTCGTCGCCCTTGCCCAGGTGCGAGGTCAGTGCGTCGCCGGCCACGGTGCCGAGCAGGGCCAGGCCCACGGAACCGCCGACCTGCTGCGCCGTGTTCACGATCGCGGAGGCGACGCCGGAGTCCCGCGCCTCGATGCCCGTGATCGCGGCCTGCATGGCCGGGGCGAAGATCAGGCCGATGCCCATGCCCATCACGATCAGGCCGGGCAGGACCTGCGTCGCGTAGTCGCCCTCGACCGTGATGACGGTGAAGTCGCTCATGCCGAGCGCGGCGACGGCCATGCCGAGGGTGACCAGAATCCGCGGGCCCATGCGGCGCAGCAGAACGGTGTTGGCGATCTGCGCCATGAAGACGAGGGCCACCACCATCGGCAGGAAGGCCACACCGGTGCGGATGGCCGAGAAGCCCAGAACCGCCTGCAGGTAGTAGGTCAGGTACAGGAACACCGCGAACATCCCGGCGCCCGAGATCAGCACCGCGAGGTACGCGCCGGACCGGGTGCGGTCGGCGAGGACGCGCATCGGGAGCAGCGGGTCGGAGACCCGGGTCTGCAGGACCACGAAGAGCACGAGCAGCACGGCGGAGGCCGCGAGGAACCCGATCGTGACGCCGTTGCTCCAGCCGTCGGTCTCGGCGTGCGAGAACCCGTAGACCAGGGAGAACAGGCCGGCGGAGATCGTCAGCGTGCCCGGCAGGTCGAGGTGGACCCGGCCGCTGCGCTTCATGCGGGGGAGCAGGGCGGCGGTACCGGCGATCGCCACGGCCGCGAAGGCCAGGTTGATGTACAGCGCCCAGCGCCACGAGACGTAGGTGGTCAGCGCGCCGCCGAGCAGCAGGCCGATCGCGCCGCCGATGCCGGCGAGGGCACCGAAGACGCCGAAGGCCTTCGCCCGCTCCTTCGGGTCGGTGAACGTCGTCGTCAGCAGGCTCAGGCAGGCGGGGGCCAGCAGCGCGCCGAACACGCCCTGGAGCGCGCGGGCGGTCACGAGCACCTCGAAGTTCTGCGCCGCACCGCCGAGCGCCGAGGCCCCCGCGAAGCCGAACAGCCCGACGAGGAGTGTCGCGCGCCGGCCGAACAGGTCCGAGAGTCGGCCGCCGAGGGGCAGCAGGCTGCCGAACGCGAGGGCGTACGCGGTGACGACCCACTGCCGGTCGCTGTCGGAGAACACGAGGGCGTTCTGCGCGGCCGGGAGCGCGACGTTCATGATCGTCGCGTCGAGGACGACCATCAGCTGCGCGATGCCGAGGACCCCGAGCACCAGCCAGCGGTGCCGGTGGGCCCGGGCGGCGGCGGCCGCTTCCGCGGAAGCGTCGGGTGCGACCTGGCGCGGGATCTCCCGGTGGACGACGTCCGGACGGGCGGCGTCGTCCGGCCGTGAGGCCGGAACGGTGGTGGCGGACATGGGCGGTGCCTCCGTGCTCTAACCGGAGGACCGTCCTCCGCTTCCGCTGAGACGGTAGCACCGAAGCGGAGGTTCCACCTCCGCTTATTTGATATCCTCGTCACATGACCGCCCCCGACAAGCCGCTGCGCGCGGATGCTGCGCGGAACCGGGAGCGGATCCTGGCCGCGGCCGAGGAGGTTTTCGCGACCCGCGGCCTGGACGCGACGCTCGACGAGATCGCCGCGCACGCCGGGCTCGGCGTCGGGACCGTCTACCGCCGGTTCGAGAACCGCGACGCGCTCGTCGACGCGTTGTTCCTGGAGCGCCTGCAGGGCGTCGCCGCGCTCGCCGCGAAGGCGCGGGAGGAGACCGACTCGTGGCAGGCGCTGCGTCTGCTGCTGGAGAGCCTGGCCGACGTGGTGACGCGGGATCAGGGCCTGTTCGAGGTCCTGATCTGCCGTCCCGGCGGCCGCGAGGAGGTGCGGCAGACGATGCTGCCGATCGTCACCGCCGTCTTCGAGCGGGCCCAGGCCGACGGGCACCTGCGGGCCGACGCCGCACCGACGGACTTCCCGATGCTCCTGCGCATGCTCGGGGGCATCGCCGAGGCGACCCGCGACGTCCGTCCGGACGTCTGGCGCCGGTACCTGGAGGTGCTGCTCGACGGTCTACGCGCCAAGCGGTCGGGTGTGACGTCGTTCACGGTTCCGCCGCTCGTTCCTGCGGAGATCGATCGCATCAACGAGGTCGGACGCACCTCCCGGCGCTGACCACTCCGGCCCGTGGGCCAAGATGGAGGGTCTTCCTGGGGAGGAAAACGCGATGTCGGAACAGCCTTTCGAGCTCACGTCCGGACCGGACGGCTGGACCGCCCATGTACGCGTTCGTGGCCAGGCGGTGCTCCAGCTGCCCCTGCTGAACCGCGGTACCGCCTTCTCCGACAGTGAGCGTCGCGCCCTCGGGCTGACCGGTCTGCTGCCCCAGCGGTCCATCGACATCTCGAAGCAGGCGCGCCGGATCTACGCCCAGTACCTGCGGCAGCCGACCCCGCTGGACAAGCACGTCTTCCTGACGAACCTGCGCGACCGCAACGAGGTCCTCTTCTACCGCGTGCTCGCGGACCACCTCGACGAGATGCTCCCGATCGTCTACACCCCGACCATCGGTGAGGCCATCGAGCGGTTCAGCCACGAGTTCCGGCGCCCGCGCGGCCTCTACCTGTCGGTGAACAACATCGACGAGGTGCCGCAGGCGTTCGCGAACCTGGGCCTCGACCCCGACGACGTCGACCTGATCGTCGCCACCGACGGCGAGGGCATCCTCGGCATCGGCGACTGGGGCGTCGGCGGTGCGCAGATCGCGGTCGGCAAGCTCGCGGTCTACACCGCGGCGGCCGGCATCCACCCGGCCCGCGTCGTGCCCGTAATGCTCGACGCCGGCACCGACAACCTCGAGCTCCTCAACGACGAGCTCTACCTCGGCAACCGGCACGCCCGCGTGCGCGACGAGCGCTACGACGCCCTGCTCGACGCCTTCGTCGAGGCCGCCGGGCAGTACTTCCCGCACGCGATGCTGCACTGGGAGGACCTCGGGGCCTCCAACGCGCGGCGCGTACTGAACAAGTACCGGGACACCTGCTGCACGTTCAACGACGACATGCAGGGCACCGCGGCCGTCGTCGTCGCCGCGGCGCTCGCCGCCCTGCGCGCCTCGGGCACGCGGATGCGCGACCACACCGTCGTCATCCACGGCGCCGGCACCGCGGGCATCGGCATCGCGGACATGATGCGCGACCTGATGATCGCGGAGGGGCTCTCGCCCGCGGAGGCCACCGCGCGCTTCTACGCGATCGGCAGCAAGGGCCTGATCTCCGACGACCAGGCCGCGCTGATCCGCGACTTCCAGGTCCCCTACGCCCGGCCCGCGGCCGAGGTCGCCGGCTGGGCGCCGGAGGGTCAGGTCGCCAAGCTCGCCGACGTGGTCCGCGAGGTCCACCCGACGATGCTGATCGGGACCTCCGCGCAGCCGGCCTCGTTTCACGAGGCGATCGTCCGCGAGATGGCCGCCCACTGCGAGCGTCCCGTGATCATGCCGCTCTCGAACCCGACCTCGAAGGCCGAGGCCCTGCCCTCCGACCTCCTCGAGTGGACCGAGGGTCGCGCGCTGATCGCGACCGGCAGCCCCTTCGCCCCGGTCGAGCACAAGGGCCGTAAGTACGCGATCGCCCAGGCCAACAACGCGCTGGTGTTCCCGGGCCTCGGCCTCGGTGTCGCCGTCGCGCGGGCGAAGCGGGTCAGCGACGGCATGCTCCTGGCCGCCGCCGAGGCCGTCGCGAAGGTCGCCGTCGGCACCGGCCCGGGGGCGCCGCTCCTGCCGCCGGTCGACTCCCTCCGCAAGGTCTCCGCCGCCGTCGCGATCGCCGTCGCCCAGGCCGCCGAGAAGGAGGGTCTCGCGCAGGCCGACCTCTCCGACCTCGTCCAGCTCGTCCACCAGAACATGTGGCGGCCCGAGTACCCGACGATCGTCGCGGTCTGACGCTCCATCAGTTCTCCCGGCTGTCCGGGAGAACTCAGTCCGTCTCGGTGATCGCGGCCGAGAACTGGGCGTTGTAGAGGCGGGCGTACGGGCCGTTCGCGGCGAGCAGGGTCTGGTGATTGCCCTGCTCGACGATGCGGCCATCCTCGAGAACGAGGATGACGTCGGCGTCGCGGATCGTCGAGAGCCGGTGCGCGATGACGAAGCACGTCCGGCCCTGGGCGAGGGTAGAGGTGCCGCGCTGGATCAGCAGTTCCGTGCGAGTGTCGACGAAGCTCGTCGCCTCGTCGAGGATCAGGATCGGCGGGTCGGCCAGGAACGCGCGAGCGATCGTCACCAGCTGGCGTTCACCGGCGGAGAGATCGGAGCCGGCGGCGTCGAGCACGGTGTCGTAGCCGTCGGGCAGGGTCCGGACGAGGTGGTCCACGTGTGTCGCCTTCGCCGCGGCCACGACCTCGTCACGGCCCACGCCGGGGCGTCCATAAGCAATGTTCTCCGCGATCGTGCCGCCGAAGAGCCAGGTGTCCTGCAGGACCATGCCGATGTCCGCGCGCACCTGGGGCCGCGGCATCGACGCGACGTCGACGCCGTCGATCGTGATGCGGCCGGCGTCGAGGTCGTAGAACCGCAGCAGCAGGTTGACCAGCGTCGTCTTGCCGGCGCCGGTCGGACCGACGATCGCGACGGTCGCACCGGCCGGGACCGAGAGCGAGAGGTTCTCGATGAGCGGGCGGTCCGCCTCGTACCGAAACGACACGTCCTCGAACTCGACCGCCCCGCGGGTGCGGCCCTCGCGAGCGACCGGCGCCGGCTCGGGGCTCTGCTCCTCGGCGTCGAGGAGGTCGAACACCCGCTCCGCCGACGCGATGCCCGACTGCAGCAGGTTCGCCATCGACGCCGCCTGGGTGACGGGCATCGAGAACTGCCGCGTGTACTGGATGAACGCCTGCACCTCGCCGAGCGAGAGCGACCCGCTCGCGACCCGCAGGCCGCCGACCACCGCGACGATCACGTAGGTCAGGTTGCCGACCAGCTGCATCGTCGGGCCGATGACCCCGGAGATGAACTGCGCCCGGAACGAGCTCGCGTAGAGCTCGTCGTTGTGGCGGTCGAAGATCTCCGCCGACTCGGGGCTGCGGCCGAACGCGCGGACCAGTGCATGGCCGGTGTACATCTCCTCGACGTGCGCGTTCAGCCGCCCCGTCGTCGACCACTGCTTCACGAACTGCGGCTGCGAGCGCTTGCCGATCGCCTTCGTGATGCGGATCGACAGCGGGACGCTGATCAGCACGATGACCGCGAGCAGCGGTGAGATCCAGAACATCATCGCGAGGACGCCGACGATCGTGATCAGCGCCGTGAGCAACTGGCTCAGCGACTGCTGAAGGGTCTGCGCGATGTTGTCGAGGTCGTTGGTGGTGCGGGAGAGGATCTCCCCGCGCGGGTGGGTGTCGAAGTACCGCAGCGGGAGGCGGTCCAGCTTGGCCTGGGCGTCCTGGCGCAGCCGGTAGACCAGGCGCTGGACGACCGTCGTCGCGAGCCGGCCCTGCACGAGGGAGAACACCGCCCCGAACGCGTACACCGCGAACGCGAGCAGCAGCACGTTGCCGAGGCGGTCGAAGTCGACGCCCTGACCGGGGGTGGCGTCGACGTTCCGCACGAGGTCGGCGAGTTCGCCGCGCCCGGACTGCTCCAACTCGGCGACGACCTGATTGTTCGTCAGATTCGGCGGCAGGTCGCGGGTGACCACGCCGCCGACGATGACGTCGGTCGCCTTTCCGAGCAGGTAAGGACCGAGCACGCTCAGGGCCACCGACAGCAGACCGCACAGGACGGCGACGACGACGAGCACCCGCTCGGGCCGCATCAGCCGAAGCAGACGCAGCGAGGAGGCCTGAAAGTGCAACGACTTCTCGGCCGGCATCGAGAGCAACATGGCGGTCGCCTGCGGCCCGCCGCCGACCGGGCGGGCGCCCGGTGGGGCGGGGCCGCGCGCCGGGGCGCTCATCGGGCCGCCTCCGCGGCCGAGAGCTGGGAGAGCACGATCTCCTGGTACGTCGGGTTCGACGCCATCAGCTCGTCGTGGGTGCCGGTGCCGACGACGCGGCCGCCGTCGAGGACGACAACGCGGTCCGCGTTGCGGATCGTCCCGACCCGCTGGGCGACGATGAGCACGGTTGCGCCCGCGGTCCACGGGACGAGGGCGGCACGCAGCGCGGCGTCGGTCGCGTTGTCGAGGGCGGAGAAGGCGTCGTCGAAGACGTAGAGGTCCGGGCGGGCGATCAGCGCGCGGGCGATCGCGAGCCGCTGCCGCTGGCCGCCGGAGACGTTCGACCCGCCCTGCGCGATCGGGGCGTGCAGCTTCTCGGGCATCGCGCGCACGAAGCCTGCGGCCTGCGCCACCTCGAGCGCGGCCCACATCTCGTCCTCGGTCGCGCCCGGTCGGCCGAACTCCAGGTTGGTGGCGATCGTCCCCGAGAACAGGTACGGCCGCTGCGGTACGTAGCCGATCGCACGAGCCAGCGCCGCGGGGTCGAGCTCCCGGGCGTCCACCCCGCCGACGCGGACGACGCCGGCGCTGGGGTCGATGAGGCGCGGAATCAGCGAGCACAGCGTCGTCTTGCCCGCGCCCGTCCCGCCGACGATCGCGGTGACGCCGCCGGGGACGACCGTCAGGTCGACGCCGCGCAGCACCGGGTCCTCCGCGCCGGGGAAGCGGAACTCGACCCCGCGGAGCTCGAGGGTGCCCGGCGTCGGCATCTCGGTGACCCCGTCGACCGGCGGGGCGACCGTGGGCTCGGTGTCGAGCACGTCGGTGATGCGCTCCGCGCAGACCTCGGCGCGCGGCATCTGCGAGAGCGTGAACGTGGCCATCATGACCGCGAACAGGATCTGCATCAGGTACGACAGGAACGCGGTCAGGGCCCCGAGCTGCATCCCGCCGTCGTCGATGCGGTGCCCGCCGAACCACAGGACGCCGACGCTGGCCGCGTTCACGACGAACAGCACCGTCGGGAACATCAGCGCGAACAGCCGGCCGCTCGAGAGGGCGACGTCGCGGAGCTCGGCGCTCGCGCGGGTGAAGCGGGCGGTCTCGTGCTCCTCGCGCACGAAGGCCCGGATGACGCGGACGCCGGTGATCTGCTCCCGCAGGATCCGGTTCACCTCGTCGATGCCGGACTGCATCTCCCGGAACAGCGGGTGCATCGCGCGGATCAGCAGCGTGACGGCGACGACCAGGGCCGGCAGGACGACCACGAACACCGCGGACAGCGGCACGTCCTGGTGCAGCGCGAGTGCGATGCCACCGATCGCGGACACGGGCGCCGGAACGGCCATCGTGAACGTGACCTGCAGGAACGCCTGGACCTGCTGCGCGTCGTTCGTCGTCCGCGTGATCAGCGACGGGGCGCCGAAGCGGGCGATCTCCGCGCCGGAGAAGGACTGGACCCGGTGGAAGACCGCGGCGCGCAGGTCACGCCCGACCGCCATCGACACCTTCGCGCCCACGTGGACGGCGGCGATCGCGGCCGCCACCTGCAGTGCGGTGAAGACGAGCATGACGGCGCCGACCCGCAGGATGTGGCCGGTGTCGCCGCGGACGATGCCGTTGTCGATGAGGTCCGCGTTCAGGGTCGGCAGGTACAGCGCGGCCAGGGTCGACCCGAGTTGGAGAACCACCACCGCGACCAGGAGTCGGCGGTAGGGGCGCAGGTGCTCCCGCAGGAGGGGGATCAGCACGCGCGGCCCCGGGGGTTTCCGAAGCGCACCGCGACAGTCTGCCTCCCGCCCCCGACGACCGCCCAGCGGGTTTCCCCAGCCTAGGCAATCGAGGGCGGCTCGGCGGCGGCGATCAGTGGCTCCCCGTCGTGCTCGGTGACGCGCAGGGGCAGGTTCCGCTCGGGGTCGATCGTGTCCGCGGTGAGCACCGCGAGAGCGGCGACGTGGCCGGCGCCCGGGGCGAGGTCCGCGAGCTGGACGTCCTTCGGGTCCGGGCCCTCCGCCCAGTCGAGCAGGGCGGGCTCGTCGTCGGGGCCGGTGACCCGCACGTCGTCCGGGGAGACCGCCAGCCCGTGACCGGTCGCCTTGAGCAGCGACTCCGTCCGGGCCCAGGTCACCGCGGCGGGGTGGGGACGGTCGTCGGTCATCACGACGACGTCGAGCCCGACCGGCACCCGCGCCACCGCGACGCCGACGCGCGCGCCCGCGTAGGCGAGCGAGTAGTGGTACTGCGGGTCGTCGAGGGTGTGGAAGCCGGGCTTGCCGTGCCCCTGCGCGCCGCAGATCCGGCAGGTCGCGCGCAACAGCAGGTCGTCCGTGTAGGCGTAGAGGTAGGCCGCGAGGACGAGCCGGGTCAGGATGTGCGCGGACGCGAAGCGGTCGCGGTCCCCGGCCCGGGGCAGCGCCGCGAGCCGCGTCGACTCGATGGGGTCGAGCAGGCCCAGCAGGCCGGCCGACCGGGGGCGGGCGTGCGCCCACCAGATCGCGACCTGACCCTCGGGGAGGTGCAGGGGCTCCGGAGAGGTCACGGAACCCGAGCGTAGGCCCCCTATCGGGCGGCGTGGTCGAGGGCGAACATCTCGCTCGCGCTGACGAACTCGTAGCCGAGCTCCTTGGCCCCGGCGAGGATGTCGGGGATCGCGGCCATCCCGACCTTGCGCCTGGCCAGGCCGGCGTCGTGGGCGAGGACGACGGAGCCGGGCCGCAGGTGGTCGAGGACGTAGGCGGTGTTGCCGGCGCTGTCGAGCTCGTCCTCGAGCAGGCGCATGTCCCACAGCACGACCTTCTGCCCGGTCTGGGCGGCGTACTGGAGCAGGTTGCCGTTGATCCGGCCCCACGGCGGGCGGATCACCGCCGTCGGCGAGCCGGTGAGTTCGGCAACGAGGTCGTCGGTGCGCTCCAACTCGCGGCGGCAGCCGTCGTACTCGCGCATGCTCAGGTCGGTGTGACCCCAGGTGTGGTTGGCGATCTCGTGGCCGTCGTCGTGCTGGCGGCGGATCAGGTCGGGGAACCGGGCGGCGTTACGGCCGACGACCGCGAAGGTGGCGCGCACGTCCGCGGCGCGCAGGTCGTCGAGGAGGCGCTCCGTGTGCTCCGCGCCGGGGCCGTCGTCGAAGGTCAGCGCGACGACCTTGCGGTCGGTCCGCGCCCGCCACAGAACGCTGATGCTGGTCGCGCTGGAGAGCTGGGCCACCGTCGCGCCGTCGCCGCGCCGGCGCGCGGACGAGACCTCGTGGTAGCGCTCGGCGCCGACGGCGGTGCCGACCAGCGCGCCCGCGCCCACGGTTCCGGCCACGCCGACGCCCGCCATGCGCAGGAAGGATCGACGGGACGCCTCGGCAGGGGTGTCCACGGGGTCCATGGTGGGACATGGGCCGTCGCCGGGCGACCCGGACCTCGCGGAATCGATCTTTCGGCCGAGGACGAACCGCCCACCTGTGAACAACGTGACGGTGCGGTGCGCCCCGGGCCGGGTGTTGGCTGAGCGCATGCACCGCGCTGACTTCCGGCCCCGCAGCCCGATCGTCGGGCTGGCGGTGATCTGTGGCGCCCTCGCGATGGTCATGGGCTCGATGACCTCGTTGAACACGGCGCTGCCCGAGATCGGCCGGGCGACGGGCGCGACGCAGGGCCAGCTGACGTGGGTCATCGACTCCTACACGGTTGTCTTCGCGGGCCTGCTGCTGCCCTGCGGGGCGCTCGGCGACCGCTACGGCCGGCGCCGCGCGTTGATGGCGGGCCTGGTCGTCTTCTCGCTCGCGTGCCTGCTCGGCCCGCTCGGCGAGAACCCCGACGTCCTGATCGCCTCCCGCGCCCTCGCCGGTGTGGGTGCGGCGCTGGTGATGCCGGCGACGCTGTCGCTGATCACGACCACGATGCGCGGCGCCGCGCAGGAACGCGCGGTCGCGGTGTGGGTCACGACCGCGACGCTCGGCGGCGCGCTCGGCCTCGCGTTCGGCGGGCTGATCCTGGAGTTCGCGGACTGGCCGGCGATCCTCTACGTCTCCGCGGCGGCTGCGCTGCTCACGACGCTCGCCGGTCCGCTGATCGAGGAGTCCCGCGACGACGAGCGCCATCGCTTCGACAGCTTCGGCGCGGTCACGAGCGCCGCAGCCATCGGTCTCGTGGTGTTCGGCATCAACGAGGCCCCCAGCCACGGCTGGGACTCGGCGGTGTTCCTCGGCTGCGTCGCGAGTGGCGTCGCCTGCGCCGTGCTGTTCGGCGTCAGCCAGGTGCGTCGCGCGCATCCGCTGCTCGACATCCGGATCTTCCGTTCCCGCCGCGTGCTGGCCGGCAGTGTCTCGCTCGTCGTCCAGTTCGCGATGCTGTTCGGGTTCTTCTTCCTCGTCGTGCAGTACCTGCAGCTGATCGAGGGGCGCTCGCCGTTGAACGCCGGCCTGATGCTGCTGCCGGCCGCGCTCACGATCCTGCCGTTCGCGCTCGCCGGCCCGCCGCTCGTCGAGCGGTTCGGGCTCCGCGTGGTCTCGGCGCTGGGCTTCGTGCCGTTGACGATCGGGTTCCTGCTGCTGACCCAACTGGAGAAGGGCGACACCGTCCTGTTCCAGACCGGGCTGCTGTCGATCGGCGCGACGCTCGGCCTGTGCGTCACCCCCGCGACGGTCGCGATCCTGCGCAGCGTCCCCGCCGCGAAGCAGGGTGTCGCGAGCGCGGTCAACGACGCCGTGCGTGAGGTCGGCGCCGCGATCGGGATCGCGGTCGCCGGATCGCTGCTCGCGACCGGGTACAACCGGGAGCTCGGTCCGGCCGTCGAGGCGCTGCCGCCGCCGGCGCGGGAGGCGGCGGAGGCGTCGCTGGCCGGTGCGCTGCAGGTCGGCGCGGAGCTCGGCCCCGCGGCTGCTCCGGCGGTGGCCGAGGCGCAGACCGCGTTCCTCAGCGGGCTCCACGGCGCGATGCTCGCCTGCGCGATCGTCACCGTCGTCTGCGCCGCCGCCGTCGCCCTCGCGGCGCCCGGTCGGCAGCGGTCCGCGGAGACGACGGACGCGGACGCCACGTGAACGACTGGGTCACCCGGCCTGAGACGGCGGGCGATGTCGACGCGGTCCGCCGGATCAACCTCGCCGCGTTCGAGCGTCCGGACGAGGCGGACCTCGTGGAGGCCCTCCGCGCCGACCCGGCCTGGCTCGACGGGCTGTCGCTGCTCGCCCTCGACGCGAGCGGAACCCCGGTCGGCCAGGCGTTGCTGACGCGGTGTCACATCGATGACGTCCCGGCTCTGTGCCTCGGCCCCTGCGCCGTCCTGCCGGAGTTCCAACGCACCGGGGCCGGCGGCGCCGCGGTCCGGGCCGCTCTCGCCGCCGCCACCGCCCGCGGCGAGCGGTTCGTCGTCGTCCTCGGCCACCCGGAGTACTACCCCCGCTTCGGATTCGACCGCGCCTCGGTCGCGGGGATCCGGCTGAGCATCGAGGTCCCCGACGAGGCCCTGATGGCCCGCAGCCTCGACGGCACCCCCCTCCCCGCCGGCCTCGTCCGCTACGCCGCCCCGTTCGGGGTGTGAGGTCCGCTCGGCGGCCTCGGGTGGTGCTTATCTGCGCATTCGGTGGAGGTCGGCACGGGGGAGCGGCCTCGGGGTGGTGCTTATCTGCGCACGCGGTGGAGATGGGCACGGGACGCCGGGGCGGGGAGGAGGGCGTCCCGATTGACACCGCCGGGCCCGGCCGCGAATATTGAGATACTGCGTATCTTTATCCGAGGAGCGGGCGTGGCGAAGTCCTGGCGGTTCACCTCCGAGCAGGAGGACTTCGCCGAGGCGGTGCGGGCGTTCTGCCGCCGCGAGGTGGGGACGAAGGAGCAGCGGGACGCCTACACCCAGAACGGGCTGGAGTCCCACAGCCCGGACCTGTACCGCAAGCTCGCGGCGACCGGGTATCTCGGCGTCTCGCTGCCGGAGGAGTTCGGGGGGAGCGGGGGTGGGCTGATCGAGCAGTTCCTGTTCTTCGAGGAGCTCTGGTACGGGATGGCCCCCGTACACGGGGCGGGGACCTCGCACACGTGCGCGGGGATCTTCAAGCGGTTCGGGAGCGACGCGCAGCGCAAGCGGGTTCTGAGCGCGATCACCGAGGGCACGCTCTACTCGATCAGCATCTCCGAGCCGGGCGCGGGATCGGATCTGTCCGGGATCGCGTGCAAGGCCGAGCCCGTCGACGGCGGCTACGTGATCAACGGGCAGAAGACGTGGTGCTCGGACGCGCACTTCGCCGACGTCATCCTCGTGACCGTCCGGACCGAGCGCGGCGACAACCCGCGCACGGGGCTGTCGATGCTCGAGGTGCCGGCGAACGCGCCGGGCGTGGAGGTCCGGCCGATCTCGACGATGGGCGGCAAGGAGGTCAACGACATCTTCTTCACCGACGTCTTCGTCGCCGACGAGGCGCTGGTCGGGGAGCGCGGCGGGGCCTGGAACCAGCTGATGGCCGGCCTCAACGGCGAGCGTCTGGTGTGCGCGGCGCAGGGGATCGGCATGGCGCAGCGGACGTTCGACGACCTGCTCGCCTACGTCACCGTCCGGGCCCAGTTCGGTCAGAAGATCGGGACGTTCCAGGCCGTCCGGCACCGGATCGCGACGATGGCGCTGGAACTCGAGGCCGCCCGCAGCCTCGCCTACGACACCGTCTACCGGGCCCACCACAACCTGGGCGACCCGCAGGACCTCGTCCGCCTCACCTCGATGGCCAAGGTGAAGGTGACCGAGACGGCGAAGGCGCTCGCGCTCGAGGGCGTCCAGCTCATGGGCGGTTACGGGTACGCCACCGAGTACGAGATGGAGCGTCACCTGCGCGACGCGATCTCCCCGACGATCTACGCCGGGACCAACGAGATCCAGCGCGAGATCATCGCCTCCACGTACGGCCTGCGCTGAATCCGGCGCGCCGGTCGGCCGGTTCGTTAGGGTTGCCTAACCTGATCCGCGGACCCTGGAGTGGACATGCCGACCGCGACCCTGCTGGAGATCACCGACGAGGCGACGCGCCGTCAGTTCCTCTCGATGCTCGTCGCCGCCGGGATGCTGACCGCGTGCGCCGACGATGACGACCCCGAGGCGCAGCCGACGCCGTCCGCGCCCACGACGCGAACGGTCGACAGCTCCCACGGCCCCGTCGAGATCCCGCTGAACCCGACCCGGGTGGTGGCGCTGCACGACCAGCTGGTCGGCTACGCCGTCGCGAGCCTCGGGTTCGACAAGCTGATCGCGGCGACGGTCCGCGACACGGCCGACCCCGCGCAGGCGATCCGACCGCTCGGGACGGTCCCGCCGGTCTGGTCGACGCTGCTCGACATCGGCACGCACGACCAGCCCGACCTGGAGGCGATCGCCGCGGCGAAGCCGGACCTGATCCTCGGCCTGCCCTACGAGGCCGACCCGGTCTACGACAAGCTCTCCTCGATCGCGCCGACGGTGATCATCGACCTCGTCCAGGGCGCGCGCCCGCCGTTCCAGCGCCAGCGCGACCTCGCCCGGGTCGTCGGCGTCGAGGAGGCGATGGATCGGCGCCTCGGCGAGTACCGCGACAAGCTCGCCGCGCTCAAGGCGGGCGCCGCGGCCGGCCTGGTGGGCGCCGGTTACACCTACATGGAGAGCTACGGCCCGGAGGAGTGCTACGTCGTCCGGAGCGACTACAGCCCGGGCCCGGTCGTGCTCAAGGACCTCGGGATGGTGCCGTCCTCGACGACGCGTTCGATCACCGAGGAGTACTTCCAGGTCAGCCGGGAGAACCTCGCCTCCTACGACGCCGACGTTCTCTTCTTCGGCCTCCCCGAGGGCGAGGAGATGGACGCCACCACCGAGCGGCTGCTCGCGAACACCTACGCGGTGCGCAACGGCCAGTTCTTCCGTGTCCCTCGGGACATCTGGGCGCTCGAAGTCGTCGAGGCCCTGTTCGGCACGATCACCGGGCTCGAATCCGCGTTCGCCGGCAAGGAGTTCACGCTCTCCGGCGAGTACGGCACCCCGCCCGCGGCGACTCCGGAACCCGCGGAGGAGGTCGAGACCGCTTCGCCGGAGCCGACCGAGAGCTGAACCGGCCTGTCAGCGGAAGGCGCCCACGAACGACGGCGTAACGCCGGGGAACACCGTCCCGAGCTGACTGGTCGTCAGACCGGCCCGCTTGACGAGGTACTCGCCGAGGACGTTGCGGAAGTCCGTGGTCCCGGCGAGGTCGCCGTGGTCGAGTTTGGCGTCGGCCAGAGTGGGCCAGGTGCCGTGCACCTTGGTGCCCACCAGGCCGCCACCGGCGAGCAGCACGGCGTTGCCGTAGCCGTGGTCGACGCCGCCGCTGCCGTTCTCCTGAACCCGGCGACCGAACTCGCTCAGCGTCACGACCGTGACGCGGTTGAAGGACTCGCCGAGGTCGGTGGCGAACGCCGCCAGGCTGGCGGCGATGTCCCCGGCCTTGACGGCGAACGCGCCCTCGCCGCGGTTGCCGAGACCGCTGTGCATGTCCCAGTCGCCGACGTCGACGGCGAGCGCCTGCAACCCGACGTTCGCGCGGATGAGCGCGGCGGCGTCCGCGAGCGCGGCACCGAGTGAGCTGTTCTTCGGATACACGGCGCCGTTGCGCGGACCGGCGTGGTTGGTGACGACCGACGCCGCCGTGTCGAGCGCGTCGAGGGTCGCGGTGGCCGCGGCAGCGTGCGGCAGGGTCGCGTTGTCGTGCAGCGTGCGCAGGGCGGTGGTCAGACGCGGCCCGACCCAGTCGAGGCTCTGCAGCTTGAACGTCGCCAGCGACGCCAGGCCGAGCGCCTCGTTCGGCCCCGACATCAGGCGCGGCACGCCCCCGGTCCCGAGCGCGACGGCCTCGAAGGTGGTCCCGGTCCCCGCGACGCCGAGGACGCGGTCGAGCCAGCCGGTGCGGATGCTCGTGCCCGGTGCGGCGCGCTCGAGTTCGTCGGTGGCGGAGAAGTGGCTGCGGCTCGCGTCCGGCGACCCGACGGCATGGACGAACGCCAGGCGGCCGTCGTTCCACAACGGCTGAAGGGGTGCGAGCGCGGGGTGCAGGCCGAACGTCGGGTTGCCGGTCGGGATCGCGGTCGAGGTGGGGATTGCGATGTTCGGCCGCTTGCGGGCGTAGTCCGGGTCTCCGACCGGCGGCACGAGGCTGAGCCCGTCCATGCCGCCGCGCAGCGAGATCACGAGCAGGATCGGCCCGGAGTACGCGCCGGCGGCGTAGGCCGCGCGGGCGGAGAGCACCGGGGTCGCCGCGACGGCCGCGCCGGTGACGCCGAGCGCCTGGAGGAAGCGGCGTCGGTTCAGCGTGCCGACCTCGGCGCACTCCGGGCAGCCGTCGTTCTGTGACGGGATCTGACGGGTCATCGGATGCTCCAGTACGGGCTGTCGAGGACGACGGCGACGAGGACGGGGAAGAGCCACGTGGTGTCGCCGTCGCGGATCCGGCCGTCCGCGCCGAGGAAGGCGAGCATCGCGTTGCGGTGGGCGGTGGAGACCGAGATCCCCGGAAGCAGTCGCGCGATCAACGTGTCGATGAGCGCGCCCCGGGTCGCGGGGGTCTTGCCGTCGAGGAGGTGGTCGGCGAGGTCGGGCCACTTCACGCCCTCGGGCCACCACTGCTGGGTGGTCGCGATGTGCGCGTTCCAGCGGTTCAGCGTCCGTCCGGCGCCGCCCCACGCCGAGGCCACGTCGGGGTAGCCGTTCGGCGGTGCCCAGCCGAGCGGCGCGTGGCCGAGCAGCATGAGCATCCAGCGCATCCCGGCGACCGCGCCGTCGGGATTCGTGTCGAGCGGGTTCGGCTGCACGCCGACCGCACGCCAGGCGGCGATCAGGTCCTCGAGCGGCCGGCGCACCTTCTTGCCCGCCGCGGCGGCGAACTCCGCGGAGGCGAACAGTGCCCGCAGGACGGGGACGATCGCCGTGTTGTTGTCGAGGTAGACCCGGGCCAGACGCTCGACCAGCGCCGCAGGCGGGGTGTCGGACACGAACCGGACGGCGAGTTTGGCGGCGATCCGCTCCGCGGTCGCGGGGTGCCGCGCGAGGTAGGTGGCGAGCGACGCCGCGGCGGCGGGCCCGTCGTTCTTGGTCGCGTTCGCGTGCGACCAGCCCAGCACCGTCACCTTGCCGACGTAGTGCCAGTTCGCGTTGTAGCGGAACGTCCCGACGTTGGTGGCGTTGCCGCCGTTCCACGGGTCCCAGACCGTCAAGCCGCTCAGGGCTCGCGCGGCGCCGAGGATGTCGGCGCGGCCGTAGCCGGCGTCGACCCCGACGGTGTGCAGCTCGAGGAGCTCGCGGGCGTAGTTCTCGTTCGGGGCGGCGCCGCGCGAGGTGGCGTTGTCCAGGTACAGCAGCATCGCGGGGGAGGTCATCGAGGCGGTGAGCATGTCCTCGAACCTCCCGAGGGCGTGCTTGCGGATGACGTTCCTGTCGTCCCAGGCCTTGGTCGACCAGACCTCGCTGCTCGGGCACGTGATGTTGAGGTGGTTCGACCAGAAGTCGACCATCACCTCGAACAGCTGACGCTTCGACCAGAGCTGGCGCGCCACGGTCGCGCGGACGAGGTCCTCCATCGACTTCCAGTGGCCGAAGTCGCCGGCGGCGTGGACGACGGGCGGGTCCGCGGCGTGCAGCGGCCAGCGGCCGAGGACGGCAGCGGGGACGTCCGCCAGCCCGCTCGGGTTCAGTTGCTGGTCGAGCCAGCCCTGGGCCCCGCCCGCCTTCGTGACGTCCGTCAGCAGCTCGGGCGTGATCCCGAACGTCGCCCGCCGGAGCAGGTGGAGGGTGAACGCATCCGTCGCCGGCAGCGGGCTGGGGGACGGGCTCGGGCTGGGGGCCGGGGTCGGCGTCGGCGTCGGTGTCGGCGTCGGCTTCGGGGCCGGTGCGGGCGCGGGCTTCTTCTTCTTCCTGGCCTTCTCGGCGGCGCGTTTGCGGGCCTGGCGGCGTCGGCGGGCGCGGAGCTGCTTCGGCGTCAGCTTCTTCTTGGTCTTGCGCTTGGCCTGAGACGTCGTGGCCGTGGTGGCCGCCTCGGCGCCGTCGGCCTCGGCGACTCCGACGACGCCCGAGGCGGCGACCAGGGCCGCCAGGGTGAGGACGTTCCGGCGGTCCAGGAGCGAGGTCATGCACTCCGCTTCGGAGGACCAAGGTCCCCACTTGACGGCCGGACGTCACTTCGTCGCGAACGCGTCTTCAGATTCCTTTCGCGCCGACCGACACGGGAGATGCCGAAGAACGCGGCGCCGTTCGGCGTGCCTCGGCGAGGCCGATCGACGAGATGCACGGGGAAGCGGGAAGCAATGAAGGCTCTGCGCACGCTGGTGGTCGCCGCCGCCCTGGCCACGGTTCCGCTGACGCCGTTACCCGCCGGGGCGGCCGACCAGGCGGTGAAGCCCACCGTGACGCGGGCAAAAGCCGCGAAGCTCGCGAAGGCAGCGGTACTGACGCCGAAGGACTTTCCGGGCTTCCGGGCGCAGCGTGACCGGGTTCGACCCGGCGACGACGCAGACAACACCGCGTTCTACGCGTGCCTGCGGGCCCAGGAGCCGACCTATCGAGCGATCGACGCAGGCTTCACCTTCACCAAGGGTGCCCTCGACATCGGAACCGTGGCCACCGTGGTCTCCACCGAGCGGGCGGCCCGGGCCGACATGAAGGTGGCGGCGGGGAAGCGGGCCCTCACGTGCATCCGGCGCTCGATGGCGAGCAGCCTGCGGGAGGTGGGCGGGGAGGTGACGAGGCTGTCGATCCGGCGGGTCCCGGTGCGCGTCGAGGGAGCCGACGTCGCGCTGGGACTCCGCTACGACGTCCGCGCCTCCGTCTTCGGCTACCCCGTCCGGATGCGTGGCTACAGCGTCGCGGTTTTGGTCGGGCAGACGCAGTTCAGCGTGGACGCCGCCCGCTACGACGGTCGGCGGCCCGAACTGCCGGCCGTCGAGGCGCTCGCCGCCAGGGCCGCGCAACGCGTCGCTGCGCTCTGAGCCGCCGCCCGCGGGGGTTTCGACCCACCGCCACCCGGAAACGACCGGGGCGGGAGGGATGACGCATGTTTCTGCGAGTCGTGGTGACCTCGGCAGCTCTGGCCCTGACCTCGCTGGTGCCGGTGCCGGCGGTCGCGGCTTTGGGGTCGTCGCCGGACCGGGTGGCGATCCGGGAGGCGAAGGCCGAGCGGCTCGCGAAGGCCGCCGTGCTGCGCCGTCGCGACCTGCCGGGGTACTCGGTGCAGGAACAATCCCGGACAAGTGCGCTCGAAAAGGACGCCGCGCGGTACGAGTGCCTCGGGGTGGAGGCGCCGAGCTACGCCGCGCGCCACGACGGCCGGGCCTTCACGAAGCGCCCGTCGCAGATCGGTTCGCGGTCCGTCGTGCTGGGAACACCCGAGCGTGCGCGGGCGGACCTCGCGCGGCTGGCGACCGTCCGGGGCGTCGACTGCTACGGGCAGGCGCTCACGGCGCTGTTCACCGAGCAGGGGGCGGAGGTTCGGCGGGTGCTGATCGAGCAGGTGCCGGTCGACGTGGGCGCGGCGAGCCTGGCGATCGGGTTCCGGTACGAGGTGCAGGCCCGGCTCGAAGGGGCGGTCGTCCGCATCCGGGGCATCGACCTGCACGCCCAGGTGGGTGCGGCCGAGGTGATCGTGACGTCGGTCCGCCCCGACGGCCGGTGGCCCTCGCTCGGCCAGGTCGAGCGGCTCGCGGGCCGGGCCGCCCAGCGGGTCGCTCGCGTCTGACGGATCGTCAGCTTCAGGCCTTCGTCAGCTCCCACTCGGCGAGGTTCGGCTCAGCGAGCATGTCGCGGTGGTCCTGCGGGGTGAACGGCCACAGCGCGGGGAGCCCGTCGGCACCGAGGTACCAGCTCTGGCAGCCGCTGGTCCAGATCGTGTCCGGGTAGGCGCGGCGCATCTCGGCCTGGAAGGCGTCGGTGGCGTCCTCGGTCGGGGTGGCGGCGTCGTACTCGCCGGCGCGCCAACGCTCCACCCACTGCAGCAGATAGTCGACCTGCGTCTCGGTGATCATGAACAGCGACTGGTTGCCGATCGGCGAGTGCGGGCCGAGCAGCAGGAAGAAGTTCGGGAAACCGGGCAGGGCGATCGTGCGGTACCCGCGGGGCTCACCGCTCCAGACCTTCGACAGGCGCAGGCCGTCGGGGCCGATCAGCTCGACGGGGCGCAGGTAGGTGTGGGCGTGGAACCCGGTCGCGAGCACGATCACGTCGACCTCGTGCAGCTGCCCGTCGGTGGTGCGGATGCCCTGCTCCGTCACCCGGTCGATCGGGGTGTCGACGAGCGTGGCGTCCCCGTCGTTGAAGCGCTTGTAGAACCTCGACGCGAAGATCATCCGCTTGCACGCGGGCTTGTCCTTCGGCCGCAGTCGCTCGCGGAGGGCCGGGTCCTTCACCCGGCGCAGGTGGAGGTGGCAGGACACCGTGACCAGGTGCCGCTGCCACCCGGGCCGGATGACCGCCATGCCGAAGACCTGCTCGAGCACGGTCTGCCAGAACCGGTAGGAGATCCGGCCCCAGCGGCGGTTCAGGGCGGGGAACGAGGCGAGCATCAACCGGCTCCACGGCCGGTACTGCGGGTTCGGGGTCGGGTACACCCACTGCGGGGTGCGGGCGAAGAGTTTGAATTCCGCGCACCGCGGGGCGAGCGCGACGGTGATCTGCGTGGCGGTCGAGCCGCTGCCGATGACCGCGACCCGGCGGCCGTCGAGCGGGACGGAGTGGTCCCACTGGGCGGAGTGGAACGACGCGCCCGCGAAGGAGTCGAGGCCGGGGATGTCGGCGACGCGTGGGTGGTGCAGGACGCCGGCAGCGGAGACGAGGAAGTCGAAGTCCTCCTCCGCGCCGTCCGTGGTGCGGACGCGCCAGCGGCCGTCGATCCACTCGGCTTCCTGCACCTCGGTGCGGAAGCGGATGTGCCGTTCGAGATCGAGGTCCCGCGCGACCCGGCGCAGGTACTCCTGGATCTCCGCGCCCGGCGAGTAGAGACGGGTCCAGTGCGGGTTCGGCGCGAAGCTGTAGGAGTAGTAACGTGACGGTACGTCACAACTCAGGCCCGGGTAGGTGTTCTCCCGCCACGTCCCGCCGACCCGGTCGGCCTTCTCGAACAGGACGACGTTCTCCATCCCGGCCGCGCGCATCTTGGCGGCGAGGCAGAGGCCGGACATGCCGGCCCCGATGACGGCGATGCGTGGGTCACGTCGGCTCACGTGAGCTCCCTGGGACAAGTTACGGGACGTGTATCCCGCAAGTTACCGGACAGGCGTCCCGTAAGCTAGGGGTCGTGGCGACGCAGGTGGAGCGCAGTTCCGCGACCCGGGAGAAGGTGATCGCCGCGACCATCGCCTGCCTGGTCGAGCGCGGGTACCCCGGCGTGACGATCGCGGCGGTCGCCGAGCGTGCCGGCGTCTCCCGGGGGGCGGTCACCCACCAGTACCCGGACAAGGCGCGGCTGGTCGTCGAGGTCGTCGAGGAGATCGGGCGCCGCCGCACCGACGAGGTGCTCGCGATGCTGGAGGACATCCCGGTCGGGCCCCGCCGCGTCGAGGTCGGCCTCGACGCGCTGTGGGACAAGTTTCACGACCCGATCTACACGGCCGCGCTCGAGGTCTACGTCGCCGCCCGCACCGACCCGAAGCTCCACCCGCGGGTGCTGCAGCTCGAGGAGGACCTCGACGAGGCGATCCGCGCCGTGATCCGCGCGATGGCCGGCCCGGTCCGCAGTCCCAAGCGCCTAGATGTCCGCGCCGACGTCCTGCTCAACACGATGCGCGGCCTTGCCCTGATGCACGCCACCGGCGCCCCGACCGAACCGCTCGACCGCGCCTGGACCCAGGCCCGCGCCGACGCCCGCGACGCCTTGCTCGCGCTCGCGCGCTGAGTGCGTCAGGCCACGATCACGACATTCGCGCCGACTGCCTCGTAGGTGCCGCGGGCCCGCGCATCGCGGGTCGCCAGGGTGGCGTTGTTCTCCCGCGCGGCCAGGGCGACGAGGGCGTCGTACACGGCGCCGCCGGCGATGCCGAACTTGGCCAGGGTCGTGGGCAACGTGCGAGTCGCTTTCGTCGTCAGCAGGAGCGGAGTGGCGAAGCGCGCGGCGATCAGACGCGCGGCGTCGGGGGCAGAGAGGCGGATGTCGCCGGGCAGCCGGGTGAGGACCGCGTAGGTCTCGGCCAGAGCGTGGCCGCACAGCGACAGTTCCCGGCCGGCGCGCCACCGCTCGACGGTGGGGTGCGCGACGTGGGTGGCCACGAGTAGAGGAACGGCGACGCTCGTGTCGACGGCGAGGCGTTCGCTCACCGGCGTCCAGCGTCGATCAGGGCGAACACGTCGTCGTCGTCGATCGTGGTCTCTCCGGTCGCGACGAGAACGCCGTCGCGCTCGACCAGCCGGGCCGTGCGCCCGGCCGGGACCACCTGGAGCCCGACCCCGTACCGGGAGATGTCCACCGTTGCTCCGGGGACGAGGCCGAGGGCGTCGCGGAGTGCTTTGGGGATGACGATGCGCCCACCCGAGTCCATCGTGGTCTCCATGGGATCACGCTACCATTTGCCACCCATCTCGCATGGGCCGGCGGCACAGGCTCAGCGTGTCCGTCGACTCTCCAGGGCGTCGAGGTCCCGCTCCGCGTAGAGGCGGTGCTGCCACTCCTCGTTCAGGACGGTCGTCAGGCACTTGGCGACGGGGTACCGGCCGGCCGGCGGGTACCCCGGTCCTTCGACGGGCTCGGTCGTGGCGACGAGGCCTTCGGGGGTGAGGTCGTCCAGCACACGGCGGAGGAGGGCGTACCGCTCGGCGCGGAGGGTGAGGACCTCGTCGAGGAAGGGCCGGGCGTCGTGATCGACCGGGATCTCGGGGTGCGGCTCCATCTCCTCGAACGGGAGCCCGAGCGGGTGCCAGGGCCGCGGGTTGCCGAGGATCGCGCGGCTGATCCAGATGTCGGTCGCGAACAGCAGGTGACGCAGCGTCTGGACGAACGACCACTCGTCGTCGACCCGCTCGTGGAGCAGCTCCGGCGGCAGGGCCCGCGCCCGCGTGGCCGTGCGCGCCCACAGCGTCTCGAGGATGTCCACGGCCTCCCGGAACCCGGCGAGGTCGGTGGGGCGCATCTTCGGCCGCAGCGGGTACCGGCGGTCGAGTTCGGCCTCGATCAGCGGCCCGACGTCGATGCCGTTGATGCGGAGGTTCTCGACGTCGCCGTCGATCTCGACGTCCTGAATCCAGGCGTCCCGCATCCGGATGTTCCAGAACCCCGCCTGCCGGACGTCCAGGTCCCGGCACCGGACACCCGTCACCGACCGGTCCGCGATCTCCGTCATCGCCCCAGCCTGGCACCGAGCGGCGACAACTGAGGGGAGCTGCGAAATGCCTGCAGTGCAGCTATTATGCAGGCATGAGCGTCGCCATCACCATTCGGAACGTTCCCGACGAGGTCCGCGACGTGCTGGCCGCCCGGGCCGCCGGCGCGGGCCAGAGCTTGCAGGAGTACCTGCGGGCGCACCTGATCGAGGCTGCTTCCCGGCCGTCGCTCCCCGACGTCATCGCGCGGGCACGATCTCGCGTGGCCGAGACCGGCACCCGGCTCGACATGGCGTACGTCGTCGCGGAGTTGGACCAGGACCGCCGGTGAAGGTGGTCGACGCGTCCGCTCTCGTCGCGTTGCTGACCGATGCCGGACCGGCCGGCGCCTGGGTCGTCGGCGCGATCGGGCGCGGACCGCTGGTCGCTCCTCACCTCGTGCTGTTCGAGACGGCGAACGTCCTCCGCCGGCGCGCCGCGGCCGAGCTGATCAGTTCGGACCAGGCCGCCCTCGCCCACCGGGACCTGCTGGACCTCGACCTCGGGCTGTGGCCCTACGAACTGCTGGCGGCCCGGGTCTGGGAACTGCGCCGCAACGCCACGACCTACGACGCGTCCTACCTGGCCCTCGCGGAGCAGGTCGACGCGCCGCTGATCACCTTCGACGCACGACTGCGCGTCGTCCCCGGCGTCCGCGCCGACGTCCTGGTCGGGCCGCTCGACCCGTCCTGAGGAACCGATACAGGAGCGTGAACGGCGCCCGGGCCGGGCAGGGGGTGCTCGAGGCCGGCTGGATCACCGCACACACCGACGCCGGCGAGGAGGCTTGTGAGGACGCTCGACCTCGACGCGCTGCTGCCGGAGATCGCCGCTCAGGTTCAACCGCTGGCGCGGCAGGGTCAGCAGGCCGACTACATCCCCGCACTCGCCGACGCAGATCCGAACCGGTTCGCCCTGGCCACCTGCGACCTGACCGGCGCCGAGCACGCCGTTGGTGACGCCGACGTGCCCTTCGCCATCCAGAGCATCGCCAAGGTGTTCTCGTTGACGCTCGCCCTGCAGCACGTCGGCGAGGATCTGTGGAAGCGAGTGGATCGCGAACCGTCCGGCGACCCCTTCAACTCCCTGATCCAGCTGGAGCTCGACGAGGGCGTGCCGCGAAACCCGATGATCAACGCCGGAGCGCTTGCGGTGTGCGACGTGCTGCTCGAGCGGTGCGACGACCCGGACGGCGAGGTGAGGGCACTCCTCAGCGAGCTCTGCGGCGAGCCCATCGGGATCGACGACGAGATAAGGGAGGCCGAGCGGCGGGCCGGGCACCGCAACACTGCAATGGCCCACCTGATGAGCGCGTTCGGCAACCTGCACACCTCGGTGGAGGCGGTCATGTCCACCTACGCCGGGCTCTGTGCCGTCACCATGACGACCCGGCAGCTGGCACGGGCGATCCGCTTCCTCGCCAACGGCGGTGTGGACCCGAAGACCGGTCACCGCGTCGTCCCCGAGGCGCTCGCACGGCGCATCAACGCCGTCATGCTGACCTGCGGCACCTACGACTCCGCGGGGCAGTTCGCCTATGAGGTCGGCCTGCCGTGCAAGAGCGGGGTGGCCGGTGCGATCGTCGCCGACGCCCCGGGTCGGCTGGGTATGTGCGCGTGGTCGCCGCCGCTGGATGCGTCCGGGAACTCGCGGGCCGGTGGAGCGGCGCTCCATCTGCTCGCTGAAAGGGCAAAGCTGTCGGTCTTCTGACAGCGGGACGTGTTCCCACCCGCAAACGCCAAAGGCCGGGCGTCACGGTGGACGCCCGGCCTTCGCTGCTCAACCGGCGGAGGATACGAGATTTGAACTCGTGAGGGGTTGCCCCCAACACGCTTTCCAAGCGTGCGCCCTAGGCCACTAGGCGAATCCTCCCTGGAGCGTGGACCAGGGTACTAGGAGGCGGAGGTCGCGCCGACGGGAGCGGGGCCATGGACCCAGTGGACGAGTTGCAACGCGGGGGTACTCGTGGGACGACCGGTTCGCCTCAGCTGTTTCAACTCGTCCAGTCAGTCCTCGCCGGGCGCCCCGTACACTGGTCCCGGCTCCCCGCGTGGTGCCATCCTGCTGAACCCCCCCAGGGCCGGAAGGCAGCAAGGGTAGGTGGGCTCTGGTAGGTGCGCGGGGGGTCCTTTTCGTTAAGCCGTGACCCGGCGAGAGCCCCGCGTCAGGAGCGCTGCTTCGCCGCCAGCAGCGACTGGATCGTCCGGGTCTCCTCGGCCTGGTCGAACGAGATCCGGCTCGCGAGGGCGCGGACGGCGGGGATCGCGGCGTTCGTCGCGGCGTCGCTGAGCATCGGCTGGCCGCCCTCGTGGTGGCGGAGCATGAGACGCAGGAACATCCGGTCCAGCGCGGCGCCCTTCGCGGTCCGCAGGGCGTTGAGCTGGGCGGTCGTCGCCATCCCCGGCATCCCGCCGGCGTGCCCGTGGTGGTCGGCCATCCACGTCATCGGCGGGCCGGCGGGCAGGACCGGGGCGTCCCAGAGCGCCAGGTATCCGCGCAGGGTCCCGATCTCCAGGAGCTGCTCGGACTCGATCCCCGCCGCGAGCGCGGCGATCTTCGGGTCGGACGTGCGGCCCCGGACCAGCTGCGCCATCAGGACGGCCTGCTCGTGGTGGACGATCATGTCCTGGCTGAAGCCGATGTCCACCGCGCTCGGCGCGGCTGCCGCGGTCACCGCGGCGTCGGAGCCGTCGTCGAGGGCAGCGCCGATCCCGAGTCCGGCGCCGAGTCCGAGCACCAGCGCGCCGCCCGCGATCGCGACCGGCGCGGACCGCCACCTCACGGCGCGCGGTAGGCCGAGTTCGTGAAGCGCAGCGCGAGGAATCCGTTGTCCTGGCAGCTGACCCAGAGCTGGTTCGTGCCGACGAACCGCGGCGGGGAGCTGCACCAGTCGGCGGTCAGGTCCGCCGGTTGACCGGTGAAGCCGACGCCGCCCGGCCCGGCGTCCCGCACGTTGGAGGCGTTGCCGACATAGGTGACCCCGTGCGCGGCGTGCTCCGAGCCGAGCAGCTCGGCGTTCTTCCCCACCTGGGCCGGCGGGTTGAAGTACGCGATCTCGCGCGGGTTGAGCGGGTCGACGACGTCGAAGACGCGCACGCCGGACTGGAAGAACCCGCAGGCGAGCGCGGTCGGGTCGGTGCGGCGGTCGACGCTGCAGTAGTGCGCGTCGTAGCCGAACAGGCCGTTGCCCTTGGTCTCGGAGGCGGCCAGGTCGGCGTGCTTCGGGCGACTGATCTCGAGCTGGATCTGGCGGACGACGCGGGGCTTCGTCTCGTCGGAGATGTCGACGATGTGGATGTCCTCGCCCGCGAACTCGTCGACCGCCACGAGATACGACTTGCCGCCCCACGTGACCGGAATCGTGTGTTGCCCGATCGTGGCCGGTCCGCCCCAGGCGACGCGTCCCAGCTCGCGAATGACCGGCGCCGGCTCGCGGGCCTGCACCTCGCTGACGTCGAGCACCACCACGCCGGCCGGGACCGCCGTCGTCAGGTACATGCGGTTGCCGTCCGCGGACAGCTCGAAGCCGTGGTTGGCGTAGCCGATCGCGCTCACGGCGGCGATGCTCGGGTTCGCCGGGTCGTCGACGTCGATGGCGGTGATCGCGCCGCCGGCGACGCTGGTCGCCCAGTACGTCCGCCCGTCCGGGGACCACTGACCCTCGTGGTTGACCGTCGACGCGGGCAGCGTGAAGTTCGACGTCGAGAGCCCGTTGAGCAGCTTCGGGCGCGTGCAGTCGGTCTGAATGTCGTAGACGTCGAACGCGAGCGTCCCGAGCGCCGGGCCGACCGAGACGCCGGCCAGCAGGCCCCGCGCCTCGTTGACCTTCAGACTCTCCCACGTGTCGGTCAGCATCGCCGGGCTCGTGAGGTTGCCGGCCAGGCGCGGCTTGCGGGGGTTCGAGGCGTCGATGACCTGGACGCCCTCGGAGGCCTTGCGCCCCATCCCGAAGAACGACGTCGCGTTGTAGGCGCAGTGCCGGTACGACTGGTTCACCCAGGTCGTGCCCTCGCCCTGGTACTGCCCGAGCAGGTCGAGGTTGCAGGAGTAGCCCTGCTGGCTGCGGCCGCTCGTGCGGTCGGCGAGGGGGACCTGGCCCTGCAGGCCGGTCTCCGGTTTCGACCCGGGGCCGCAGTCGGCGACCGGGACGGCCGCGTCCCAGCTCTCGGCCTGGGCCGGGGAGCCGGCCGCGACGGCCAACGGGCTGAGCGCGAGGACGCACGCGAGGGAGGCGATACCGAGGTGCACGGGCCACTCCGGGGGCGAGCGGGAACATTTATCGACAGGTCTTAGATTTACGGACGGTACGGCCCCGATCGCCTGGAATCCACCCCCAAATGCTCCGGACTCGCTGGAGATGTTCGTCCACCGCCTCGGGTTTCCCCAGGGAAGGACCGCGGTCTGCCGATCGTCCCCGGTGGGCCGTAGGGTCGCTCCGTGTCGCTCGCGCTGTACCGCCGCTACCGCCCCGAGACGTTCGCCGAGGTCATCGGGCAGGAACACGTCACCGAGCCGTTGCAGAACGCGATCCGCAACGGCCGGGTCAACCACGCGTACCTGTTCAGCGGCCCCCGCGGCTGCGGGAAGACGACCAGCGCGCGCATCCTCGCCCGCGCGCTGAACTGCGAGCAGGGCCCGACGCCGACGCCCTGCGGCACGTGCCGCTCGTGCCTGGACCTCGCCCGCGGGGGCAGCGGCGGGCTCGACGTCATCGAGATCGACGCCGCCTCGCACGGGGGCGTCGACGACGCCCGCGACCTGCGCGACCGCGCCGCGTTCGCCCCGGCCGCCTCGCGCTACAAGATCTACATCGTCGACGAAGCGCACATGGTCACGACGGCCGGCTTCAACGCGCTGCTCAAGGTCGTCGAGGAGCCGCCGGAGCACCTGAAGTTCATCTTCGCGACCACCGAGCCGGAGAAGGTCATCCCGACCATCCGCTCGCGCACGCACCACTACCCGTTCCGCCTCGTGCCGCCCGGCGTGCTGCGGGAGTACCTCGCGACGCTGTGCGAGCGCGAGAGCGTTCCGGTCGAGCCGGCCGTGCTGCCCCTGGTCGTCCGCGCCGGCGCGGGTTCGGTCCGGGACAGCCTCTCGGTCCTCGACCAGCTCATGGCCGGCGCCGGGTCCGAGGGCCTCACGCTCGGCCGTGCCACCGCCCTGCTCGGGTACACCGACGCCACCCTGCTTGACGACGTCATCGACGCGTTCGCGGTGCACGACGGGGCCGCGGTGTTCCGTCTCGTCGACCGCGTCATCGAGGGCGGTCACGACCCGCGGCGCTTCGTCGCCGACCTGCTCGACCGGCTCCGCGACCTGGTGATCCTGGCCGCGGTGCCCGACGCCGGGTCGACCGGTCTGATCGACGCCCCCACCGACGCCGTCGAGCGCATGGCGCAGCAGGCCGCCCGGTTCGGCTCCGCCGAACTCTCCCGCGCCGCCGACATCGTCAACACCGGCCTGACCGAAATGCGCGGCGCCACCGCCCCCCGGCTCCAGCTCGAACTGATCTGCGCCCGGGTCCTGCTGCCCGCCGCGGGCGACAGCGACCGCGACCTCCACGCCCGGCTCGACCGCATCGAACGCCGGCTCGCCGGGGACGCTTCGATCCCGGTGCTCGCCGCTCCGGTCGCCGCTCCGGCAGCCCCGGCTCCCGTGTCCGCTCCGGCTCCGGCGACTCCCTCTGCGACTCCCACGGCGCCGGCCGCCCGCGACCCCGAGCCCCCGCGGGCGCCGGAGCCGCCGCGGGCTTCCGCCCCGTCCCGTTCCGAGCCCGTCGCCCCGCCGGCGGCGGCCCCGCCCGCTGCGGCTGCTCCCCCGGCTCCGGCGCCCGCCCCGGCGCCCGCGGTGGCGTCCGGCGGGATCGACATCGTCGCGGTCCGGCGGATGTGGCCGGAGATCCTCGAGGTCGTCAAACAGCGCCGCAAGGTGACCTGGATGATCCTGCTCGACAAGGTCCAGGTGGCCTCGGTCGACGGGGACACGATCGCGCTCGCGTTCTCCGACGAGGGCACCCGCAAGGGGTTCCTCAACTCCGCGCACGATGCTCTGCTGCGGGAGGCGATCTCCGAGGTCCTACGCGCGCAGTTCCGCCTCGACGCGATTCACGACCCGTCCAAGGCCAACGCTCGCCCGGCCCCCGCGCCCCCGATGCCGCCGATGCCTCCGCCGCCCGCGGCTCCGGCTGCGCCGGCCGCCGCTGCCGCTCCGGCTGCTGCCGCGGCGGCGCCCGCCGCGGCCCCGCGTCCGCCGGTCCGGGAGCCCGAGCCTCCGCCGCCCCCGCCCCCGCCGGCCTACGAGGACGAGTACGACGCCGCCGCCCCCGACGACGCCGCGGCCCCGGACGACGGCCTCTCCGGCCGCGACCTGCTGATGAAGGAGTTCGGCGCCAGTGTCCTCAGCGAGATCGAGCACGACTGACCCGCCCCGCCCACCCGGCGGCGCCTGTCCACTCGCTCATGCATGAGCAGCGTGCGAGGGCCTGGGGCGGGGCGCGGCGGCTCTAGATCCGGGTGACCGCGGGGTCGAGGGCCTGGAGCAGGGCGGTGTCGCCGGTCGAGGTGTCGAGCCGGTCGTGGGCGAGGACGCTGTGGAGCGCGCGCATCACGGTGGAGGCGGAGACGCCCCAGGAGTTCAGGTACGAGTACTGCCACCACCACAGGGCCTCGGACTCGCGGCCGGCCTTGTAGTGCTGGAGCCCATGGAGCAGGGAGGCCGCGACCTCGGCGAGCTCGTCGGACATCCGGCAGATCATCAGCTCGGGGTGCCGCTCGTAGGGGTCGAAGACCTCGGCGTACTCGTCGATCGGCTCGAGAAGGTTGGCGAGGGCGGCGCGGAGCTCGTCGAGGTCCGGGTCGGCGCCGGCGTCGGGCTCGAACTGCTCCTCCAGCACGATGTCCTCCATCGTGCCGAGCCGGCCGCCCGCGAGCAGGAGCTGCGCGGTGGCCAGGTGCAGCATCGGCACGGCTTCCTCGGGCGTCGCGGCCAGCGCGCACTCGCGCAGCGCGATCAGGAAGCTCTCGACCTGGTCCGCGATCTGCGTCCCGAAGCTCGCCGGGTCCTCGGTCACCGCGTCACCCCTTCACGTCCGGACGCGCAGGCATCTGTCCGCGCGCCTCACACATCGAGCAGTCGCCGTCCTTCGAACGCCCGCCCGAGGGTCACCTCGTCGGCGTACTCCAGGTCGCCACCAACGGGCAGTCCACTAGCCGGGCGGGTCACTTTCAACCCCATCGGCTTGATCAGGCGCGCGAGATATGTCGCAGTCGCCTCGCCCTCGAGGTTGGGGTCGGTGGCCAGGATGATCTCGGTGACGGTCCCGTCCGCGAGGCGCGCCATCAGTTCGCGCACGCGCAGGTCGTCCGGCCCCACGCCCTCGATCGGGCTGATCGCGCCGCCGAGCACGTGGTACCGGCCGCGGAACTCGCGGGTCCGCTCGATCGCGACGACGTCCTTGGCCTCCTCGACCACGCAGATCACCGCGGGGTCGCGCCGCGGATCGCGGCAGATCCGGCAGCGGACGTCCTCCGTCACGTTGCCGCACAGCTCGCAGAACTGGATGCGCTCCTTGACCTGCCCGATCGCCGTGACGAGGCGGCGCACGTCGGCGGGATCGGCGGCGAGCAGGTGGAACGCGATCCGCTGCGCACTCTTCGGACCGACGCCGGGCAGGCGCCCGAGCTCGTCGATGAGGTCCTGGACGATGCCTTCGTACAACGAGACCCGCTACCGGCCCGGCGGCAGGCCGCCGAGCCCGCCGCTCGCCCCGAGGCCGAAGGAACTCGCGTCCAGGCCCATGCCCTCGACCATGCCACCCATCCCGCCCATCGCGGCGGCGAACGGGCCCATCGCCTGGGCCTGCATCTCCTGAGCGGCGCGGTTCGCGTCGCGGACCGCGGCCACGATCAGGTCGGCGAGCGTCTCGGTGTCGGTCGGGTCGACGACGGAGGGGTCGAGGTCCAGCCCGACGAGCTCCAGGCTGCCGGTCACGGTGGCGCGCACCGCCCCGCCGCCGGCGCTGCCGGTCACCTTGGTCTCGGCCAGCCGCGCTTGGACCTCGAGGATCTGCTGCTGCATCTGCGCTGCCTGCGCGAGCAGGGCACCCATGTCGGGCATGCCGCCGGTGGTCATGAGCGCTCCTTCGAAGGTCGCGGCGAGGTCACGGCGTCCGGCTGACGCCTCCTGCCGGGAGCCTATGTCCTGCCCCTGACCGACCCGTGTCCGCGGCGGGTCCGTCGTTCGACGCGCTCATCAGGAAGCGCTGCGCCTCGGTGAGGTGGTCGACGTTGAGCAGGTCCACGCCCGCCTCCAGCTCGGCGCGCCAGACGTTCGCGCGGATCCCCGGCGTCGAGGCGGGGGTGGCGTAGAAGCGGATCCGCCGGCCCTGGGAGTGCGCGGTCTCGACCAGCGCGCGCAGGCGGGCGGCGTCCGCCGCCGGCATGCGGCCCTTGCCGGACCAGGAGAACAGGGCGCCCCAGCGCGCGCTGATCAGCGGGATCAGGGTCTCCGGCGCGGTGCCGTCGAGGTCGGAGATGCGGCCGTCCAGCGCGGTGAACCGCTGGGACCGTTCGGCGATCAGCTCGACCGGCCGGTTCCCGGAGACGAGGACGGTGACCGCGCCGGGCTCGACCCCCTCCGGGGTGAAGCGGGTGAGCATCGCCTCGTAGTCGGTGAGGATGCCCTCCAGGGCCCGCCAGGTGCTCTTCGCCTCGGACTTGATGTCGACGAGCAGGGTGAGCGGCGGGTCGCCGGGGGCGTAGACCTTGCCGCCGTTGCGGGCGACCCAGTCGGCGAGCGGGTCCAGGTACGCCGAGCGCAGCGTCGAGCCGCTGACCAGGGCCTCGACGAGGTCGTGCCCGACGAGCAGTTGGCCGCCGACGAGGACGACGTCGACCTCGACGGAGGTGAACCCGCGGGAGAGAGCGTCGGCGAGCGGCCGGTTGCGCGTGTAGTCGTTGTGGGAGTGACCGTGCGTGAGCGCAACGACACCGGCCGGTCCGAATCCCTCGAACGGCTCAGCCGGCGCGGTGGCCGCGCGGGCGGTGTCCATCGTCCCGCCGGCGACGACGAGGGCCACGGCCATACCGATCACGCCTCCGACGCGATTTCGCGTGGAGTGCGCTCGTCGTCCGCGCCCCCTGGCCACGTGCGGACCCTCCCGATCCCGGTGCCTGACTGCGCTCTCGACGTTAAGCAGGATCGGCGTTCGGCGTGGAGGCCTTGAAAGATCTGTTGCCGGATTGTTCGCGCCGTGTTCGCGCCTGTGGACAACCCCGACGAAAGGGTGACACCCCCTCGTCGGAAGCGCGGAGATCACGCAGCGTGCCGGGCCGTAGAATGAGCGCCGCAGACCGGGCAGACGCACGCCCGTTCGGGGCCGAGTCAGGGGGTTGTTCGCCGTGGGTCTCGTCGTGCAGAAGTACGGCGGCTCCTCCGTCGCCGACGCGGAGTCGGTGAAGCGGGTCGCGAAGCGCATCGTCGAGACCAAGCAGGCGGGCAACGACGTCGTCGTGGTCGTGTCGGCGATGGGCGACACCACCGACGACCTGATCGACCTCGCCAAGGAGGTCTCGCCGATCCCGCCCGCCCGTGAGCTCGACATGCTGCTCACCGCCGGCGAGCGGATCTCGATGGCCGTCCTCGCGATGGCGATCGCGAACCTCGGTCACGAGGCGCGCTCGTTCACCGGCAGTCAGGCCGGCGTCATCACCGACGCCGAGCACGGCAAGGCGCGGATCATCGACGTCACGCCCGGGCGCATCTCCACCGCGTTGGCCGACGGCGCGATCGCGATCGTCGCCGGCTTCCAGGGCGTCTCCCAGTCCACGAAGGACATCACCACGCTCGGCCGCGGCGGCTCGGACACCACCGCCGTCGCGCTGGCCGCGGCGCTGCAGGCCGACGTCTGCGAGATCTACACGGACGTGGACGGCGTCTTCAGCGCCGACCCCCGCATCGTCCCTGCCGCCCGGCGCCTCCCCGTGGTCGCGTACGAGGAGATGCTCGAGATGGCCGCCAGCGGCGCGAAGGTGCTGCACCTGCGCTGCGTCGAGTACGCGCGCCGCTTCAACCTGCCGATCCATGTCCGGTCCTCGTTCAGCCACCGCGAGGGCACCTGGGTCGTGAACCGAGAAGGGAACGACATGGAAGACCCGATCATCGCCGGCGTCGCGCACGATCGCAGCGAGGCCAAGGTGACGGTCGTCGGCGTGCCCGACAAGCCCGGCCAGGCCGCGGCGATCTTCTCGACCGTCGCCGGTGCCGGCATCAACATCGACATGATCGTCCAGAACGTCTCGGGCGCGTCCACGGGTCGGACCGACATCTCCTTCACGGCGCCCCGCTCGGACGGCGCGAAGGCGGTGCAGGCGCTGGAGACCATCAAGGACCAGATCGGCTTCGAGTCGCTGCGCTACGACGACCAGATCGGCAAGATCTCGCTCGTCGGCGCCGGCATGCGCTCGCACCCGGGCGTCTCGGCCAAGCTCTTCGCCTGCCTCGCCGAGGCCGGCGTCAACATCGAGATGATCTCCACCTCGGAGATCCGTATTTCGGTGGTCGTCCGCGAGGACGACGTGAACACTGCTGTGGCGGCTGCACACACCGCGTTCGACCTGGACGCCGCTGACGGCGAAGCCGTGGTTTACGGAGGAACCGGACGATGAGTCCCGCCCGCAACGAAAAGCCCACCCTCGCCGTCGTCGGCGCCACCGGCGCCGTCGGCACGGTGATGCTCGACCTGCTGTCCACGCGTGAGGACGTGTGGGGCGAGATCCGCCTGGTTGCCTCGGCGCGCTCGGCGGGCAAGAAGCTCGTCGTCCGCGGCGAGGAGGTCGAGGTCGTGGCGCTCTCGCCGGAGTGCTTCGACGGCGTCGACGTCGCGATGTTCGACGTGCCGGACGAGATCAGCAAGGAGTGGGCGCCGATCGCCGTCGAGCGCGGCGCGATCGCGGTCGACAACTCCGGCGCGTTCCGCATGGACTCCGACGTCCCGCTGGTCGTGCCCGAGGTCAACCCGGCCGCCGCCCGGCGCCGGCCGCGGGGGATCATCTCGAACCCGAACTGCACGACGCTGTCGATGATCGTCGCGATGGGCGCGCTGCACGCGGAGTACAACCTGCAGGCGCTCGTGGTCGCCTCGTACCAGGCCGCCTCTGGGGCCGGCCAACCCGGCATCGACGCCCTGCGCGAGCAGATCTCCAAGGTCGCCGGCTCGGACACGCTCGGCACCCAGCCCGGGGACGTCCGCCGCGCGATCGGTGAGTTCGGGCCGTTCCCGGCGCCGCTGGCGCTCAACGTCGTGCCGTGGGCCGGCTCGCTCAAGGAGGACGGCTGGTCCTCCGAGGAGCTGAAGGTCCGCAACGAGTCGCGCAAGATCCTCGGCCTGCCCGACCTGCGGGTCTCCGCGACCTGCGTCCGCGTCCCGGTCATCACGACCCACTCGCTCGCCGTCCACGCGACGTTCGAGCGGGAGGTCACCGTCGACCGCGCCCAGGCGATCCTGCGCGACGCCCCGGGCGTCGTCCTCGTCGACGACCCCGCCAACGGCGAGTTCCCCACCCCGGCCGACGTCGTCGGCACCGACCCCACCTGGGTCGGCCGGGTCCGCCGCGCCATGGACGACCCGAACTCCCTCGACCTGTTCCTCTGCGGCGACAACCTCCGCAAGGGCGCGGCCCTGAACACCGCCCAGATCGCCGAGCTCCTCGCCGAGGAACTCGCCGAAGGCTGACCCACCCTCGCCGCCTGGGACGCGCTTCACTCGCTGGGAGCAGCCCTTACTCGCCAGGCCGGGCGAGTGAGGCCTGCTCCCAGCGAGTGAAGCGCCCCCAGCGCCATGGCGGGGCTCAAGGTCGCGGCTTAAAAGACCGAGGCCCCGGCAGGGGGGCCGGGGCCTTCGGTTCTGTGCGAGCGACGTCGTCGCGGAGGGGTGTGCCGCGTCGTGGTTCTCGCACTCCGGGGCGTCCAGGGGGGTGAGCGCCGCCGGGGTTCGGGGGGATGGTGCCGGTACTGCGGTGTCCTGCTGCGGGGTGGTGCCGGGTGTCCGTGCTGGGTGTCCGTGCTGGGAGCCGGGCCGGGGGCTCGACGGCCAGTGTCGAGACCCCGGTTCCCGTCTACCCGGTTTCAGTCCGGAAGGGGGACTGAGTTCCAGAGTCGGGTTGGGGGAGGGTGGAGAACCCGATCCTGAGACCCGTCGTCCGCTCCGACCGGCCGTTGCCGGTGTGCTGCGGTGGTGACACCAGGAGTCTCGGTCGGCCACGGGGGGACCTTGAGGGTTCGGCCAGGAATTTTTTCGGGGATTTTCTCGGGCCCCGGCGGGACGGCTGTTTCCGCAGGTCAGGGGCCGGTCGGTGGGGTCCCGGGGGCGCGGATTACGGTGTCCCGGTGACCCGCCCGACCACCGCCGTGCTGATGGTTGCGGCCCTGGCGGTCGGGGGTTGGGTCGGCTGGTCCGCGGCGCGACGCCAGGTGCTCAACCGGGCGCAGGTGCTCGCGCTGATGGGCCTGCAGCTGGCGCTGGTCGTCCAGACGCTCGCGTCGCTGATCTTGCTCGCGGCCGGCCACGACGCCGCCGAGACGAGCACACACGTCGTCTACGCGCTCGGGTCGCTGCTGCTGCTCCCGCTCCTGGTCGGGGTGCCGGTGCGGCTCGGGTTCCCGTCGTCGCCCGGGGCGCCGGGGGCGGACCCGCAGTTCGTCGGCGGCATCGAGATCAAACCCCCGGACGGTGCGGGGTCCGCGGACCGGTTCCGCGCCGTCGTCGCGGCGCTGGCCTGCGTCTCGCTGCTCGTCATGCTCGAGCGCATGTGGGTGACGTGGAAGAGCGGCTCGTGAGCGCGCGGGGCACGGGGGCGCTCACCGTCATCGTCGGGCTGTACACGGTGCTCGCGCTGGCCGCGGGTGGGCGAGCGAGCGTCCAACTCGCCGACGACCCGGGTCACGCGCCGTTCGCGTACGGGCTGACCGCCGTCGCGGCCGTCGTCTACATCGCGGGCGCGGTGCTGCTGCGCCGCCCGTCGGAGCGGGCGCGCACGGCTGCGAAATGGGTGTGCATCAGCGAGTTCGTCGGCGTGCTCGTCGTCGGCACGCTGAGTCTGGTCGAACGGGACTGGTTCCCCGAATCCTCGGTCTGGTCGATCTACGGTGCGGGGTACGGGTTCGTCCCGTTGTTCCTCCCGCCGGCCGCCCTGTGGTGGCTCGGACGGGTCGGTAGCGAGCGGCCGTCCCCGGCCGGCGGAGGTAAGTGATGCGACGGGCACTGCCGGCGTTGACGGCGGTGGTCCTGCTCGGCGGCCTCGCCGCGTGCAGCGACGACTCCGACTCCGACGACGTCGACGCGCGGCCGAAGCCGTCCGCCACCGCGACCCCGACCGGCACGCGCACCGAGTCGCTCGGCGACGTCGAACTGACCGTCCCCGCGTTCTGGGGACACCAGACCGGCGACGTCGCGGCCGCGTTGTGGTGCATCTCGGACGCCGCGGTCTCCGAGCCGGTCGTGATCCGGCCGGGCACCCCGGTCGAGCCCACCTGCGCCGGCCCCGAGAACGAGGGCGATCCCGATCCGGCGACGCTGGTCGAGAAGGCGGGCACCTTCGTCTCGCTGAACTTCGCCTCGCTCGAACCCGACGTCGAGGAGGGCACCGAGGGCGACCGCGAGACGATCCGCGAGGGCGCGGTGCTCGTTCGCGTTCAGGCGCCGGCGGACATCCGTCAGCAGATCGTCTCGACACTCCGTCAGATCTCGACCGACTCCAACGGGTGCCCGATCACCGATCCGATCTCCGCCGACCCGACGCGGCGGCCGGCGGTTGCGACCCCGGTCAGCTCGCTGTCCGGCGTCACTTCCGTCGCGGCCTGCCGCTACGCCGTCCCCGGGGGCCGGTTCGCCGACGTCCCCGAGGAGGAGGAGCTCGAGGAGGAGTTCGAGGGCGAGTCCGGTCTCGAGCCCGAGGGGGAGGCCGAGTCGGAGGGGGAGTTCGAGTCGGAGGGGGAGTTCGAGTCCGAGGAGGGCACGGATCCCCTGGACGAGATCGACCCCGACGCGAACCTGCGGCCGACGATCGCGCCCGTGCTCCCGTCCGGGACGCCGCGGAGCACGCCGACGCTGCTGTCGTCCGTCCGCCTGACCGGGGACGAGGCGAAGGACGCGGTCCGCCGGATCCGGGACGCCGACGTCGGCACCGGCCCCGACGCCGAGGGCGGCTGCGAGGGCGACGACGCCCGCACCGTGCGCGGCACCGAGGCGATCGTCCTGCGCATCACGACCGCGGCGGGGATCTCGCAGGTGTACCTGCGTTACGGCGGCTGCTCCAACGGTTTCGACGACGGGACCGACGAGCGCGAACTCAGCCGCGACGTGGTCGCTCCGTTCGTGTCGGGCGCGAATTTGGTGCCCGCCTACGGTGAGGAACTGCTCGGCATCCTCGACGACCCGGACGCCCCGGCGACCTCCGGGCACGCCGACACCGACTCCGGCGAGACCGACTCCGGCGAGACCGCGCCGCCGGCGAACGTCAGCGAGGAGACGACGTCCCCGGCTCCGAGCTGACGGACCGTCGGATCGCTGCCCCGTAACGGCGGACGAAGAAGGTCTGGATCGCCCGGCCGCCGGGCCCGAGTGCGCGCACGAGTGCGTTGCCGGGGTTGGTGAACGCGGTGATCGTGAGCCAGACGCTGCCGTCGTCGTCCGGGGTGAGGACGAAGCTCTCTTCGCCGGACTCGGGGTGGCCGGGCAGGGTGCCGTAGGCGAAGCCGCGCCGGTCCGGCTCGTGCAGCGTCCACACGACCCGGCACGGGATCACCAGCGACAGCGGGCGGCCGAGGCCGAGCACGACGGTGCGTCCCTCCGCCACCGGACCGTCGGCGGCGACCACCAGACCGGAGCCGGACTGGGCGTGCCACGTCGTCAACGCGGCCTCGGCCCGGTCGAGTGCGTCCGGTCCGGCGCCGACCCGGACGCGGTGGTGCAGGTGGTGGTAGCCCGCGGGCAGGTCGCCCGCGGTCGCGCCGACGTCGGGGTAGGTGAAGGTGTCCGACTCGGCCCGGGCCAGGGCGGTCCGCAGCGAGCGGGCCGGGTGGAGGCGCATCGTCACCAGCGGTCGGGCAGTGTCAGCGGCACGGTGTCGAGGACCTCGCGCACCTCGGGGCCGCCGGGGCAGAAGTCGACGTCCTCGCCGTCGACCGCGATCGACGCGTACCAGCGCACGCCGGCGCCGAGGTCGTCGATCGGGTCGACCGGAAAGACCGTCGTCATCCCCTCGGCCGTGACGCGGACGGGGTCCATCACCGGGCGGCGGTCGCCGTCGACGACGATCGCGTGCACGAGATCGCCGTTCTTACGCCGGTCGGTAATGAGCTCGACCGACTTCCGGCCGTTCGCGGACACGAAGCCCACCACCCACCGCAGCGGGTCGTCCCCCGGGGGCTCGGTCGTGTCGAACACGACGCGGACGTTCTCCCCCGCTCGCGCGAGCCGCACCGCCACCAGGTCGAGGGTCGGGTCGACGTTGTCGCCCTGCGTGTCGTCGCACGTCAGCGTCGTCGGTGCGGGCGACCTGGTCACGCTCGGCGTCGGCGCCGCGGCGTCCTCGTCGCCGCCCCCCGAACACCCCGCCGTCAGCCCCAGCGCCAACGCCACCGCCGCCACGGAGGCGACCGATCCCGCCCCACGTCGTCCCCGCACCCGCGCCGTCCTTCCCCCGCTGCGTCCCGTGGGACTCGACCCTACGGCTAGATTCGACGACGGACCCCGACCCCACAGGAGTTTCGAATGCTGGCCTGGGTGGCGATCACCGTCGGCGCGATCCTCGCGCTGATCGGCCTCGTCGGCGCGCTCGGGGGCGTCCCGACGCCCGGGCTCGGCGCGCGGGTCGAGCCCCGCCTCGACGGGCTGGGTCACCTGCTCCTCGCCGGCTGCCTGCTCGTCAACGGCGGCCGCGACGCCGCGGACTCCGAGAGCGTCGCGATCGGCCTCGTCGGCTCCGCGCTCGGCGTCGCGGGCATCGTCGTCCTGATCCTCACCCGCCGCCGCGCCCCCGCGGCGATCGCCCGCAGCTCCCGCACCCTCTACGGCCGCCGCGACGACCCCACCTCGTAGTCCTCCGTCAAGAAAGGGTGACACCCCTTACTGCGCAGTAAGGGGTGTCACCCTTTTTTCACAACCGGAAAGGCTCAGGCGAGCTGATCCCGGAGGACGCGCTTGAGCAGCTTGCCCGAGGCGTTGCGGGGGAGGTCGTCGACGAAGTGGACCGACTTCGGGACCTTGTACTTCGCGAGGTTGGCCTTGGCGTGGGCGATGAGGTCGTCCGCGGTGACGGTGGCGTCGGGCTTGCGGACGACGACGGCGGTGACGGCCTCGATCCACTTCTCGTCGGGGGTGCCGATGACCGCGACCTGGGCGACGTCGGAGTGGGTGTAGAGGCAGTCCTCGACCTCGCGGGAGGCGACGAGGACGCCGCCGGTGTTGATGACGTCCTTGATGCGGTCGACGACGGTGATGTACCCCTGCTCGTCGATGCGGACCAGGTCGCCGGAGTGGAACCAACCGCCCTCGAAGGCCTCGCCCGTCTCCTCGGGCTTGTCCCAGTACCCGAGGCACAGCTGCGGGGACCGGTAGACGACCTCGCCGACCCCACCGGGCTCGACGTCGTTGCCGTTGGCGTCGATGACGCGCATGTCGACGAACAGCACCGGACGGCCGCACGAGTCGGGGCGGGCGGCGTGTTCCTCGGGTCGGAGCACCGTGGCGAGCGGGCCGATCTCGGTCTGGCCGAAGCAGTTGTACCAACCGAGGTCGGGCAGCTGCTGCGCGATCCGCTCGCGGACCGGGCCGGGCATGATCGAGGCGCCGTAGTACGCCTTCTGAAGACTCGTCAGATTACGCGTCGAGAAGTCCGCGTGCTGCGAGAGCGGCACCCACACCGTGGGTGCGAGGAACAGCGAAGTGACCTGCTTCGACTCGACCAGCTCGAGGATCTTCGGGATGTCCGGCACCTCCAGCAGGTACGACCGCGCTCCGACCGCGAGCGCCGGCAGCATGAACACGTGCATCTGTGCCGTGTGGTACAGCGGCATGGCCTGCACCGAGACGTCGTCCGGCTTGATGTCGAGCGCGGTGATCACCGACGCGTAGTGGTGGACGTAGGCGCGGTGGGTCATCATCGCGCCCTTCGGGCGTGACGTCGTCCCCGACGTGTAGAGCAGCTGCGCGAGGTCGGTGTCGACGACCTCGACGTCGATGTCCGGCACCGCGCCGTCGCGGACGAGCTCGAGCAGACAGCCGTCGGAGTCGCGGAGCAGCAGGTGGTCGGGCGCGGCGTCGAGCTTGCCGAGGTTCGGTGCGAGCTTCGGATCGGTCAGGACGAACGAAGCGCCGGACTGCTGCAGCAGGTAGGCGAGTTCCTCCCCGGTGAGCGCGTAGTTGATCGGGACGTGCACCAGCCCCGCGCGGCAGCAGGCGAGGAACGCGATCAGGTAGGAGTCGGAGTTCTGCCCGTAGGCGGCAATCCGGTCACCCTTGGCGAAACCGCGCTGGAGCAGCAGGGCCGCGGCACGGCTGACGGCGTCGTCGAGTTCCCGGTAGGTCCACGTCCGGTCCTCGAACACCAGGGCGACCGAGCCGGGAGAACGCAGCGCACTGCGCCGCAGGATGTCGTCGATGGTGCTGGAACGGACGTCGCGCATGGGGGCCTCCTTGTCGGCCCTTCGAGCTTATTTCGCTCCGCCGCTCCTGGCGCGGGGACGGCAGGCGAGGACCGCGAGTGCGCCGAGGAACGTCAGCGCCGTGGTCACGAGCACGACGACGTTCCAGCCGTCCATGATCGCGTCGGGGCCGTCGCCCTGCGCCGCGACGATCGTGGCGACGATCGAGACCCCGACCGACGACCCGACGTACCGCGCGGTGTTGTTCGCCCCGCTGCCGAGGGACCCGCGGCCGTGGGGCACAGCGGTGACGGCCTCCCGCCCGAGGGCGGAGTTGGCGATGCCGGAGCCGATGCCGGCCAGCGCGAGCCCGGCCACCATCAGCCACGGGTTCGTGCCGGCGTCGACGCCGTAGAGCGAGAGCATCCCGACGCCGGTCACGACGAGTCCACCGGCCAGGTGCGCGCGCCCCGAGAACGCCGCGAAGTGACGCGGCACCAACAGGGCTGTCGCGATGCTCGCCGCCGCCCACACCGCGATCAGCGCGGCCCCGACGATCGGCTCGTCGCCCATGCCCCGCTGCGACATCGTGCACAAGTAGGACAGCAGCGAGATCACGCCGAGGCCGGTCGCCACCGCGGCCGTCGTGACCGCCTGGAAGCGCGGGTTGCGGAACAGCCCCATCGGGAGCATCGGGGCCCGCTGCCGGATCTCCACGAGGACGAACAGCGCCAGCAGCACCACCCCGCCGCCGGTCAGCAGGAGCGTCGGGGCGTCGCCCCACCCGCTGCGGCCGCGGACGAGCCCGCCGATCAGCGCCCCCACGCCGAGGCCGAGCAGCGCCATCCCGGGCAGGTCGATCGGCTTGTGCTCGTCGGCCTTCGACTCGACGAGCAGCGGCCCGGCCGCGACGGCGAGCACGAGTGCCAGGACGCCGCTGAACGCGAAGGCGGCGTGCCAGCCGATCGTGGAGTCGAAGGTCGCGCCGAGCAGCGGCCCGGACCCGATCCCGGCGCCGAGCGCCGCGCCCCAGATCCCGCTGGCGCGGGCCCGCTGCGGGCCCTCGGGGAAGGCGTGCGCGATCAGCCCGAGGCTGCACGCCATGATCGCCGAGCCGCCCGCGCCTTGGGCGAGCGCGCCGGCGAGGTAGACGCCCGGGTTCGGGGCGAACGCGCACACCGCGCTCGCGACGGCGAGCACGTACGCGCCACCGATCAGCACCCGCTTGCGCCCGTAGTCGTCGCCGAGCGCCCCGGCCGAGATCAGCGTCGTCGCCATCCCGAGGCTGACGGCGGCCAGCAGCCAGGTCTGCGTCCCCGTCCCGGCGTCCAGGCCGGCCGCGATCGAGGGCATGATCCCGAGCGGGACGGTGTAGACGACGAGCGCGAGGAACGTCCCCGCCACCGCGACCGCGAGCGTGCGGCGCTGCTCGACCTCCCGCGGCACCGCCACCGGTGCCGCGAGCGCGTGCTCCACCGCCGTCGTCACGTTCATGCTCCCCATCGCCCGCAGTGATGCCCGACCGAGCGGTCGGTCATGCCCATTGAGCATGACTCGAGTTGCGGGGGTGCTGCAGGTCAGTTGCAGTCGGTCCGGTCGTCGCCCGTCGGGAGCGCCAGCTTGGAGACCAGGGTGTACGTGCCCGGCTCGGTGACGTCGACGCTGGTCCAGGGCCCGCGCTCGCGGACGCAGCCGGTCTCGCCGCCCGCCCCGGTGAGTGCGAGCAGCGGCGACCAGCGGATCTGCAGGTGGACCGGCCCGGCCTGCGGGGCGAGGAAGGTGATCTCGGAGGCGTCCATCTCCACGATCGACGCTCCCCGGACCAGCGGCGCGGCGTCGGCGACCCGGAACAGCTGCCAGGAGGAGTTGCTCCACACCGGGGTCAGGTAGGGCAGCCCGGAGCGGACCAGGTCCGCCTCGGCGCGCGCGGCGTAGTCGAGCGAGCCCTCGCTCGGCAGTGCGACCCAGCGGACCGCGAGCTCGTGCAGCCAGGTCCGATAGGTGTCGGCGGTCAACGTGCCGTCGTAGAAGAGCGGGTTCGCGGCCCGGTCCGCCTGCCGGTCCCAGCCGCGGGCGATCGGGACGGTCGGCGCGACGTACGCCGCCGACCAGTGCGACGCCGGGTCGATGATCTCCAGCCGCTGCCCGACCGCCGCCGGCCCGGCGGCCTCCGCCTGCCGGCGAAGTTCCTCGACCAGCGGCGCGTAGTACGTGGGGCTCGCGGCCGGGCTGCTGGCCTTGGCGAGTTCGAGGGAGAGGTCGACGCTCGGCCAGAGCAGCGCCCCGACCGTCAGCAGCGCGACGCCGGTCCGGCGCAGCGCGGCGCGGCCGACGGCGATCGTCCCGGTCGCGACGACGATCGGGCCGGCCGTGAGCCAGACCAGGCGCATCATGTTCGTCCCGACAGCGGTCGGGACCACCGCGAACGCGACGACGGCCAGGCCGAACAGCAGCGCGCCCACGCGCACCGCGCGGTCCTGGCAGACGGCGAGCACGCCGCCGATCGCGCACAACGCCATCGCGACGTGCCACCAGGGGAACGCCATCGGGCCGCTGTTGCGGAAGACCACGGCGAGGGTCAGGGCCACGGTGATCAGGGCCGCGGAGATCCCGATCGCGGCCCGGCGCCGGGAGGTGTCGACGATCGCGACGGTGACGGCGATGAGCCCGAGCCACAGCCCCGCGAGCGGGCTGAGCAGGCAGGCCGCGACGCCGGCGGCGGCGGCCCACCAGGCCCGGTGGCGGCGCAGCAGCGCGGCGGCGATGACCGCCGCGGCGAAGCCGAGCGCGAAGGTGACGCGGCCGCCGAGCACGTTGAGCAGGACGCCGACGCCGAAGACGGCCGACGCCGCGCGGGGCCGCCGGGTGCCTTCGAAGAGCACCGGGGCGGCGGCGCAGGCGGCGACGCCCGCCAGCGCGGCGGAGAGCCCGACGCCGATCTTCGCCATGACGAACGGGCTGAAGACCGAGTAGCTCGGCTGGATGACGCCGCCGAACCAGCCGGTCCACCACAGGTAGGCACCGTCCTTCGCGGCCTCGGCCCGCGCGGTCTGCGCGGCGAGGTCGGGGACGTTCGGCGGGTCGAGCAGGTAGAGCCCGAACAGACCGACCGCGAGCAGCACGAAGCCGGCTCGCCAGGCGGTCTCGTCCCGGGTGGGGGCGCTGGGTGAGACACCGGCGAGCTGGACGGGGGTCCGAGCAGCTGTCACCTGTGTCCCGTCTTCCGCCTGGCGCCGGTCGCGGGACCGGCGCAACCTCCTGCTGGCCAGCTACCCTGCGCCCGGCAAATCTATCGACTGCGGAGGCGTGCCGCCGCCGTCCCGGGGGAAGGTCACATGGCTCGTGAGCGAATTCCCGCCGACGTCCGGGGATCAGGTGGCCTCCAGTGACCGCTGGGACGCAAGCGGCCGATGAGGCCGCGGCCCGGGCCGGCGCCGAGCGCCTCCTCGCTGCGCACTGGGACTCCGACCGCGGCCACACCTACCCGCACCGCAAGACCTATCCGCACCAGTGGCTCTGGGACTCCTGCTTCGCGGCCGTCGCCTGGGTCGCGATCGACCGCCCCGACCGCGGCCTGCGCGAGCTGACCAACGCGCTCTCCGGCCAGCTCGGCGACGGCTTCGTCCCGCACATGCGCTACGCCGGGCCGAGCAAGGGCCGCGGACCGCGCAGCGACGTCTCCTCGTTCACCCAGCCGCCGATCTTCGCCTACACCGCGCGGGTGCTCTCCGCGCACGTCGAGGTGCCCGCGGACGTGCTGACCCGGGTCGAGCGTGGCCTCGGCTGGCTGTGGGAGAAGCGGCGCACCGCGGACGGGCTGATCTTCCTCACGCACCCGTGGGAGTCCGGCGCCGACGACTCACCCCGCTGGGACAGCTGGGCCGCCGCTTTCCTCCACGCGTCCGACTGGAGCCGGTTGAAGTGGCGGCGCTGGCGCTGGTCGGCGCTCGACCGGCACCTCGTCGAACAGGCCGAGTTCGACACCGAGGGCGTCTCGGTCGGGTCGAAGTCGTTCCTCTGTGCCCCCGCCGCGTTCAACGCGATCTGCGCCCACGCCGCCGCGGAGTACGCGGCCGTCACCGGGGACGCGGGCTGGGCGGCGCGGTCGGCCGAGCTCGTAGAGGTGATGGATCGTCAGATGTGGAACGAGGACACCGGCCTGTGGTCCGACGTCGCCGTCGTCGGCGGCGGGCCGAGCGTCCACGTCCCAACGCTCGACGGTGTCCTCGGGGCGCTGGTGACCACCGACGAGGCCAAGGCGACACGGGCGCTGGACCAGCTCGCGGACGACCGCCGCTTCGCCGCCCCGTACGGGCTGAACTTCGTCGCCCGCGAGGCCCGCAGCTACCACCCCGACCAGTACTGGCGGGGCAGCGCCTGGATGCAGATGAACTACCTCGCCCGCCTCGCCGCCCTCCGTTGGGACCGCGCCGACCTGGTCGCCGCGATCCGGGAGATGTCGATCCGCGGCGCCCTCCGCAGCGGCTACGCCGAGCACTGGAACCCCCAGACCGGCAAGGGCCGCGGCGCGATCCCCCTCACCTGGTCCGCCCTCGTCGCGGCGATGTAGCCGACGCGCATCCCCGGGGTACGCGCGAAAGAGGCACGTCGTGAAGAAAGGGTGACACCCCTTACTGCGCAGTAAGGGGTGTCACCCTTTCTTGACAGCGACAGGCGTCAGTACCCGTCAGCAGGCGTCAGCAGCCGTCAGCAGCGGCGGGGCTTCGGGTCGGCGCCGGGGCCGGGGGAGCAGCGGTCGGGGCTGGGGCCGCCGTTGAGGGAGTCGCTGCCCTGATTGCCGTAGAGCTTGTCGCGGCCGGAGCTGCCGACGAGGGTGTCGTTCCCGTTGCCGCCGACGAGGACGTCGCGGCCCTTCGCGCCGTAGAGCTGATCGTTGCCGGGGCCGCCGCACAGGATGTCGTCCCCGCCGCGGCCGCGGATAACGTCGTTGCCCGGGCCGCCGAAGAAGATCTCCTTCTTCGAGGTCCCGTTCAGGCGATCGTTGCCGCGGGTGCCGAAGACCGCGAAGTACCCGGCGGGGATGCCGGCGCCGGGCTTGCAGGCGCGCGGGCCGGCGGGCGTCGCCTTGGCGCTCCCGCAGACGTAGTTGTGGTCGAGGCTGTTGGCGACGTACTGCGTCAGGGAGGTCGGGTTGCCGGTGAAGGTCAGCGAGCAGCGCGACGCGGCGTTCTTCGCCGTCGCGCCGGCGACCCAGACCGGAGCGGACTCCATCGAGTGCTGCGCGGTGAACCGGCCCGCCCACTCGCTGCGGTAGTTCGCGGCCGTCGTGCGGGTGAAGCCACCGGTGATCTCCGGCCAGTGCTTCAGGGTCGAGTACAGCCCGACCTGCGAGACGCCGTTCGCGCGCAGGTGGTCGAACATCCCCTGCAGCGCGGCGGTGTTGGCGACGCCGTTGCCGTCCCAGCTGTTGGCCTTCTCGACGTCCAGCCACCAGGTCGTCTTCTTCGTGACGCCGGCGGCGGTCGCGACCGACAGCGCCGACTCGGCCGCGCGGCGGCCGTAGATGTACGCGCACCCGGCGTCCGACGCGGAGGAGGACGTGACACAGCGGGCGCCACCCTCCCTGGCACCGGACTTCGGCCAGTAGGTGCTCTTGCTCCCCGGGTTGCCGGTGTTGACGTAGACCATCGCCGGGTACGGCAGGCTCTTCGCCCAGGAGTACTGCTCGGCGAGGCACGGGTTCTTCGAGAACGTCCGGCCACCGTTCACACCGACGATGCCGAACGCGCCGACCGGCAGCCGCTTGCCGCACTGCGGGTACGAGACGTCGTGCCCGATCGAGCCCGCGGGCGCGAACCGCGGGGCCGCGTCCGCCGCGCCGACCCAGCTGAAGGTGCCGAGAGCGACGCCGAGCGCAAGCAGCACCCGCACCGCGCGCATGAAACCCCTCCCGCACACAACTCGCCCGCCCCGGACCGATGACTTACCCCGGTCGCCGCCGTCTACGCGTAACTCGGGGACAAGCAGACGGCAATGGCACTCGACAACGCAAATCCTGACCTGCTTGCGACCACGACGTCGCGGCGGGTGCGCGCGGATCAGGCGGGACGGGACGCGATCCTCGTCGCCGCCCGGATCGGGCCGGCGGTCCTGAATACTGGAGCCCGGGACCTCGAGGACGAGGAGACGTCGTGGGGCACTGGTCGATCCTGTCGAGCCTGGACCAGATGGAGGGCCGCACCTACGTGGTGCCGAGGCCGTTCCGTGAGGCGATCAGCGCCACGGGGTACGCGCTGCAGGAGCCGGGCCGTGTCCTCGTCGAGTGGTCCCCGGAGGGCGGCTACGTCGCCCGCACGATCAAGCACACGCCCGGCTGGGCGTTCCTGATCCCCATCCTGCTGCCGTTCGTCCGCCGCACGAAAACCGCGCGACTGGAGTTCGCCGAAGTCGAGGGCGGGACGGCGGTCACCATCCACGGCGCCGTCGACACCAAGGCCGCGATGCGGCTGCGGGCCTTCACCACCGGCGTTCCCGTGCCGGCCTGACGACGCGTCAGGGCCGGCGGCCTCAGAACTCCTGGAACAGCATCAGCGCGCCGATCCCGATCACCAGCGTCAGGGCGACGTTCTTCGTCCGCCAGGCGACGAGGGCGGCGAGCAGTCCGGCGGCGAGGCGGGGCTGGAACAGGTCGATCTCCCCGTGGGGCCGGACCAGGGCGGGGATCACCAGCGCGGCGAGCGCCGCCGGCGGGATCTGACGCAGGATGCGCTGCGCCCACGGCGGGACCTCGCTCAACCGGTGAGCGAGTGCCAGGAACGACGCGCGCATGGCGAACGTCCCGATGCCGGCGAGCACGATGGCCGCCCAGGTGCGGCTCATCCGAGGTCCTCCAGCGGCTCGGGCGGACCGCTCGGGGCGCGGCGGTGCAGGACGATCTCGGTGACGACGCCCCCGATGATTCCGGCGACGGCCCCGCACACGATCGAGAGCGAGCCGGCGCCCAGCTCCAGCGTCGCGACCGTCGCGGCGCCCCCGACCACGGCGGACACCGCGGCCGGCCGTGAGTTGATCGCAGGAATCAGCAGGACGAGGAAGACCAGCGGCACGGCGAAGTCGAGCGGGAGCTCGTCGGGCAGGGTCTCGCCGAGCAGCGCGCCGGCCAGGGTGGCGAGCTGCCAGGCCGACCACAGCAGCAGCCCACCGCCGATGAAGAACCACGCGCGGCCCTTCGGGTCGCCCTTGCCCTCGGCCCATCGGGTGACGCAGAGCGCGTAGTTCTGGTCGACCATCAGGTAGGACGCGCCCAGCCGTTTTCGGAACGACTCGTGGGCGAGGTACGGCGCGAGCGAGGCGGAGTACAACAGCATCCGCAGGTTGATCGTCCACGCGACGACGGCAGCGAGCAGCGCCGAGCCGTCCCGGGACAGCACGTCGATCGCGGCGAGCTGCGAGGCCCCCGCGAACAGGATGATCGAGAACCCGAGCGCGGCCTCCCAGTCCATCCCGACCGCGGCCGGCGTCGTGCCGGCGACGAGCCCGAACGGGATGACGCCGATGAGCATCGGGGCCATCGCCGCCGCCCCGGCACGCATCTCCGCTCTCGCGCCCCCCACGGTCTGCACCGTACGTTGGGCCCCGACGGCCCCGTGAGGAAGGTGACGGCATGCGCTACCAGCTCGGTTCCGACGAGATTCCGCAGGCGTGGTTCAACGTGGCTCCCCACCTGCCGGAGCCGCTGGCGCCGCCGCTGCACCCCGGCACCGGGGAGCCCGTCGGGCCGGACGACCTGGCCCCGCTGTTCCCGATGGCGCTGATCGGCCAGGAGGTCTCGGCCGAGGAGTGGATCCCGATCCCGGCGGAGGTGCTCGACGTCCTGTCGCTGTGGCGGCCCACCCCGTTGGTGCGCGCGACCCGGCTCGAGCAGGCCCTCGGCACCCCGGCCCGGATCTACTACAAGGACGAGTCGGTCTCCCCGGCCGGTTCGCACAAGCCGAACACGGCCGTTCCGCAGGTGTTCTACAACAAGGCCGAGGGCATCTCCCGGATCGCGACCGAGACCGGCGCGGGTCAGTGGGGGAGCGCGGTGTCGTTCGCCTCACAGCTCTACGGGCTCGAGTGCCAGGTCTACATGGTCGCCGCCTCGTACCGGCAGAAGCCGTACCGCCGCGTGATGATGGAGACCTGGGGCGGCCAGGTCGTCCCGTCGCCGTCGAACCTGACCGAGTTCGGTCGCCAGCTGCTCAAGGAGAACCCCGAGCACACCGGCTCGCTCGGCATCGCGATCTCCGAGGCGGTCGAGGACGCCGTCGGGCGCGCCGACACCCACTACGCGCTCGGTTCGGTGCTCAACCACGTCCTGCTGCACCAGACGGTCATCGGGCTCGAGGCCAAGCGGCAGCTGGCCGAGGCCGGCGAGGGACTCCCGGACGTCGTCATCGGCTCGTGCGGGGGCGGATCCAACCTCGGCGGCATCGCGCTGCCGTTCGTTCCCGACCGCAACGAGGGTGTCCGTCTGGTCGCGGTCGAGCCCGCCTCGTGCCCCACGCTGACCAAGGGCACCTATGAGTACGACTTCGGCGACGTCGCGGGCATGACCCCGAAGCTGCTCATGCACACCCTCGGCCACGACTTCATCCCGCCGCCCATCCATGCCGGTGGCCTGCGGTACCACGGGGACTCGCCGATCATCTCCAACCTCGTCCACGCCGGGTGGATGGAGGCCGTCGCCTACCCGCAGGGCAAGGTCTTCGAGGCCGCGGTGCAGTTCGCCCGGACGCAGGGCTCGATCCCGGCTCCAGAGACCTCGCACGCCATCCGCGCGGTGATCGACGAGGCCCTCGCGGCCAGGGAGTCCGGCGAGGAGAAGGTCATCCTCTTCAGCTACTCCGGCCACGGCCTGCTCGACCTCGCGGCCTACGACGACTACCTCAACGGCCGGCTGATCGACGCATGACGACACGTCAGGTCTGAGACGGCCGCCGCCGTGCCGCCCGTGCGGCGAAGGCATCCAACGCGTCGAGCACTTCGCGTGCCTGCCACATCCGGTTGCGCGCGTACCCGGTGAATTCCGTCAGGACGCCCGCTTCGACCAGCGGCTTGACGGGGCGCATGACGTTGGCTGGGTTCAGGCTGAGCTCCCGCGAGACGACACCGGCGTCGATCACAGGCTGACGAAGGAGCAGGTCGGCCAGCCGCCAGGCCGCGGAGTCCCGGCGGGCGTTGATGAGCGAGTTCCATCCCTCGCGTATGGCGCGGAGGTCGTCGACCAGTCGACGCCCGTTGTCGATGGCGGCGAACGAAGCGTGTGCCAGGGCGGTGGTGATCGGCGCGGGATCACCGTCGCGGTACGCGGTCAACGCTGCAAAATAGCCCGCAGTGTCCATCAGCAGGCCGGCCGAGACCGGGACGGTCACGGAGCGGGTCAACCCGTGACCACGGAGCATCGCGTGGATCAGGGCCCGACCGGTTCGCCCGTTCCCGTCGGTGAAGGGATGGATGGTCTCGAACTGCGCATGCGTGATCGCGACCTGCGTCAGCAACGGCAGGTCGGCGCGCCTCGCGAACCGCACGAGGTCGTCGATCAGCGCGGCCACCTGCGAGTGGTGCGGCGGGACGAAGTCCGCCTGGTGAGGGCTGTACGCGTCCCCACCGATCCACACCTGCTCGGTGCGCCATTTGCCGGCGGCGTTCTGGTCGACCGGGGTGAGCAGCGCCGAATGCATCGCCAGGATCGCGTCGGCGTCGAGCTGATCTGCGAGTCGGAGGGCGGCTCGCATCGCCGCGACGTTGCCGACGATCTCGGAGGCGTTGCGCTTGCCGCGGCTGCCCATCTCGGCCAACAGAATCGCCTTGGCTCCGGACGTCAGATTCTCGATTCGCGACGATGACGTCGACTCCGAGCGGAGGAGCATCGAGGAGAACGGCGCCAACTCTCCGCCGACCTCGGAGTCGAAGCGGGCGATCGCCGCCGTGGCATCAGAGACCAACGCCTCCAGCGAGGAAGGCAGTCGGGGACTTCGGTCGGCGATGGGTGGAACGATCGCGGCCCGATATGGACGTCCAGCCCGCTCCCGCATCGACCTGGAGATGAGCTCTGGCGAGATCGTCGGTGTCCAGGTGAGCTCTTCGAAAGTCAGCGCCGGCCATGCCGGATGGGCGGCAGGTGACGGCATGGCCCCATCTTACAATCACTTAGACGCAAAAGCGATGGTAAGAGTCAGAGTTGCGATCGTTTGGTTGTGCGGGAACGCCGGGCGGGAGGGACCGCCCGGGGCTTCGGGGCGACGGGGAGCTCGCGGTTGAGAACGCGGCGGGCGTCGGCGACGTCGGCAGTGGCGATCAGCCGGACGAAGACGCCGTCGACGGTCACGAGCAGGTGCGCGAGCATCGCCTCGACCTGCGTCGGTGTGGTGCCGGGCACCGCGGCGGACTGGAGCGAGGCGCGCCAGAGATCGGTCCAGCGCGAGTACATCGACACCGCCAGCGCCGGGGCGTTGCGGCGGGCCCACAGCAGCAGCTCGTACTGCGCGGCGGCGAGGTTGAGGTCCCGCGTGATCCAGTCGAACGCGGTCCGGGCGAGGGTGCGGGCCGCCGCGTCGATCCCGCTGCCGGGTTCGACGACGTCGATGCCCTCGGTGAGCAAGTCGGTCATCCAGTGCTCGTAGACCGCGGCGAACAGCGCCTGCTTGTCCTCGAACGCGTAGTGGATCAGGCCGAGCGGGACGCCGGCCTCCTCGGCGATCGCGCGGGTGGTCGCCCCCTCGAGGCCGTCGCGGACGATCACGGTGGCCGCCGCGGTCGCGATGCGGTGCCGGCGTTCCTCGCTGGTCATGCGCGCCATGGCTGCCTCTTGTCCGATCGCACCGAACGCCCGTAGGTTCTGGTCACCTGACCAAATGCTACGACCTCGGGAGCGCTCGTGTCCGCACCGCAGAGCGCCCCGCCGTCGGCCGGGCGCCGGGAATGGCTCGCGCTCATCGTCCTCGTCATCCCGGCGCTGATCGTCGGCATCGACATGACGGTCCTTCACCTGGCCGTGCCGCAAATGTCGGAGGACCTGGAGCCGACCAGCTCCGAGCTGCTCTGGATCGTCGACTCCTACGGCTTCATGGTCGCCGGCTTCCTCATCACGATGGGGACCATCGGTGACCGGATGGGCCGGCGGCGGCTGTGGCTGATCGGCACCGCCCTGTTCTGTGCGCTGTCCGTGGTGGCGTTCCTGGTCGAGACCGCCGAGGCGCTGATCGTCGTGCGCGCCTTGCTCGGCATCGCGGGCGCGGCGCTGTCGCCGTCGACGGTGTCGCTCATCCGCACGTTGTTCGCCGACGAGAAGCAGCGGCTGGTCGCGATCTCGGTCTGGGCCGTCGCGTGGTTCGGGGGCATGGCGCTCGGCCCGGTCGTGGGTGGCGGGGTCATCGAGTGGCTCGATTGGCAGTGGGTGTTCCTGATCGCCGTGCCGTTCATGGTCCCGGCGCTGATTCTCGGCCCGATCCTGCTGCCGGAGGCCAAGGACACCGAGGCCGGCCGGATCGACCTCGTCTCCGTCGCGCTCTCGATCCTCGGCGTCATCAGCGTCATCTGGGGCCTGAAGCACATCGCGGAGGAGGGCGTCGACGGTCAGGCGATCGGCGCGATCCTGCTCGGCCTCGCGCTCGTCGCCCTGTTCATCCGGCGGCAGACGCATCTGAAGGACCCGCTGCTCGACCTCGCCCTGCTGAAGAACCCGCGCGTCAGTGCGGCGCTGAGCACGCAGACGATCATCGTGCTCGCGCTGGGCGGGACGCAGTTCTTCATCGGCCAGCACCTGCAACTCGTGATGGGGTACTCGGCGCTGGAGACCGGCGCCTGGCTGCTGATCCCGACGCTCGCAGGCATCGTCGCGACGATGATCGGGCCCGAGCTCGCGAAGAAGGTCCACCCCGCGCATCTCATCGGTGGTGGGTGCGCGGTCGCCGCGCTCGGGATGGCGCTGCTGATGAGTGTCTACAGCGACCGGCTGTCCGTGGTGCTGATCGGTTACGGCCTGCTCTGGATCGGGTCCGGGCCGATGTTCGCGCTCTGTGCCGACCTCATCGTCGGCTCCGCGCCGGAGGAGCGCGCGGGGGGCGCCGGCGCGCTGTCCGAGACCGGCAACGAGTTCGGCTTCGCGCTCGGCATCGGTCTCGTCGGGACCGCGGGTATCGCCCTGTACCGGCGTCAGATCGACATGCCCGCCGGGATGACGGAGGAGCAGGAGGATGCGGCCCGCGACAACCTCGGCAGTGCGATGAACACCGCCGCCGAGCTGCCGGCCGACGTCGGCGCCCAGCTGCTCGAGAGTGGTCGGCAGGCGTTCACCGACGGCCTCGCCCTGTCAGCGGGCCTGGGCGCGGCGCTGTGCCTGATCGGCGCCGTGCTCGGGACCGCGCTGCTGAGCTCGGTCAACCTCGCGGGCCACGCCCACGGCGGCTCGGGTCCCGACGAGGGCTCAGGTCCCGTAGAGGGTGTGCCAGATGATCGCGACGAGGCTGGAGTAGATGCGGTCGAGCTGGGAGGCGCTCGCGTCGGAGGTGAGCTGGACGATGCCGCGCTCGACCATCCACGTGAGCCAGCCGGCGGTCTCCATGGGGTGTAGGTCCGGGCGGACCGAGCCGGCCTGCTGACCCGCGCGGATGTGCTCGGCCAAGCCGCGCTGCGCGAGGGCGTAGACCTCACCGAAGTGGTCGCGGGCGCGCTTGTCGTAGGTGGAGACCTCGAGGACCGCGGAGAGCAGTTGTGTGTGCGGGAGGTAGGCGTCGAACGTCGTCCGCACCGCCGCGGCGACCTGCTCGCGTGAGGCGCCGGGCGGCAGCCCCCAGATGTTCTGCGCCTCGGCGATGATCTCGGCCATCGCGCGGTCGCCCAGGGCGACGATCAGGTCGACCTTGTCGTCGAAGTACCGGTAGAAGGTCGAGCGCGACATCTCGCCGGCCTCGATGATCTGCTCGACGCTCAGGTCCAGGTAGCTGTCCTGCTCGCGCAGCAGCCCCTCCACCACGCCCAGCATCCGGGCGACGACCTTGTCGTGCCGCCGCGCGCGGCGAGCTTCGAGCACCGCCGGATCGACGCGGCGCGGCTCGGACTCGGGGCTCGCCATGGCTTCCAGCGTACGGAGGGTCCCAGGCGATTGACACGCCCAGTCTGAAATGAAACAGTGAGTCCGATTTTGCAGTCAACTTTCAGAAGAAGGCGGTTCGCATGATCGCGGCGATCCCGCAGCACCCGACCGACGAGATGCCCCTGACGCCGGAGATCCTGTTCACGATCTTCCTCGGCATCCCGGTCGTGCTCCTGCTGGCGTACGGGCTGCGGCACGTGGTCAAGCACCGGCAGCCGCTGCTGCTCGTGTGCCTGCTCGGCGGGCTCATCGCGTGCATCTGGGAGCCGATCGTCGACACGATGGGCCTCTGCTACATCAAGTTCGGCGCGGCCACGCACACGTACACGCTGATGGACCGTGAGATGCCGCTGTTCATCCCGTTCGTCTACACCTGGTACGTCGGCGGTCTCGCCTACATCGCCTACCGGCTGTACTCCGCCGGCATTACCAAGCGCGGGATGTTCGCGCTCTACCTCACCGACGTCTTCGTCAACATCTTCCTGGAGAGCCCGGGCGTCCTCATGGGCGCGTACAAGTACTACGGCCCGCAGCCGCTGGACTTCTGGGGTCTGCCGCTGTGGTGGACGCTGATGAACCCGCTGATGCCGATGCTCGCCGGTGCGGTCATCTACAAGCTCAAGCCGCATCTGACGGGGTGGCGGATCCTCGGCGTCGTCCCGATCATCCCGATGGCCGACGGGGTCGTGAACGCCGGCATCGGCTGGCCGATGTGGATCACCCTCAACCAGGACGGCATGAACCGCTTCGGCACCCACATCGCCGCCGCGGTCACCTTCTCCCTCGCTCTGTACGTGGTCTGGATGCTCTCCCTCCTCGTCGCCAAGCCCGAGGACCAGGTCCGCGACATCTCCCGCGGCCAGCTCCTCAAGGAGGCCATGGAGGGCGACGAGCCCGAGACCGCCGCCGCCGGTGCACCGGTCCGTACGCCCGAGACCGTGGGCGCGATGTCCTGACCGCGCCGAGAACAACCGCGGAGACACATCCAGCCGCGACCGGCGACGGTCGCGGTGGGCCGCGTGCGGGCGGGGGTGCCCGCGCGGTGCGGGGACCCTCAGGCGGTGCGGTGGCGGCGACGCTCACCGGTGCTGCGGAAGGGATGCCCCAAGGCAGAGAGCCAGGCTCGTACCCGGTCGAGTGCGCGGCCGAGGACCGACCGGCGCTCCCGGTCGTTGAGACGGCCGATGGCCTCCTCCAGGTTGAACAAGGCGTCGATCTGCGCGTCACGCGGAGCGCCGAACGTCGTGAATGCCAGGTAGGTGTGCGCCATCCGAAGAACGTCCCGCCGCTCGGGGCCGGTCTCCTCCAGCAGCTTCGTGACCGCGACCTCGATCGGCTTGTGGTCCAGCGAGTCGTTCACGGCTTCCCAAGCGAGGGCGTAGCCGCTCTCGACGATCGCCCAGGGGCTCTCCTGCCCGAAGACGGTCGGGGGACGGTGCTCCGGCGTGATGCGCCGAGCTGTGGGCTGGGTCTGTTTGTGCTTGACCAACGTGGCGGTCATCGCTTCCTCCCTGCCTAGTGCCAACGTCTGTACTCGATAGAACGGGCTCGTCGCGCAGCGTATTCCCGCCCAGCGCGCGATCTGACGATCAGTCAGTTGAGTGCGGCCAGGGTCAACGCAGACTCGTCCGGGGCAGGGGTCACGGGCGAGGTGACCGGAGAGGACCGGGGTCCTGACCGTGGGGGTCACGCGGACGCGCCCCGGTTGACCCCCTCTGCGGATGCCGACAAATCGCGCATCGTCGCAGGTCAGGGCGGGTTCGGGGAGGGCCTGACCCGCAGTCAACACCCGCCGCGCCAGGTCGGGGGTATCCACGCTTCCTGCGCCCCGCGCCGCTCGCGCACCGTGTTCCACACCACAAGCCCCTGTCCGGACTCGCCGCGGCCCTCGGTCGCGCGGGATCGACCGGCCCGTCGCCGCCCCTCGGCCGACGTGCGTCGGCGTAGTTGGTGAGAGGAACAATCGATGATTGCGACAACAGGCGGACGCCGACGCTTGCGAGGGCGTCTCGGCGTCGCCGCCCTGGTTCTCGGGGTGTTCGCCGCCGGCTCGGGTTGCGGGTCGCAGGCCTCCGACGCGGAGATCGCGGAAGCCCTGCGCGGCCCGGCCCTCGCGGCGGGAACCGGCGCGGTGGCCGCCGCGCCGGGCACCACGACCACGACCACCACGGGGACCGAGGCGGGCGCCGCGGGTGCCGCCTCGCTGCCCGGCCAGGCGCCGGCCGACGGGGCCGGTCCGAGTGCGGCCGTCCCCGGTCAGAGCGGATCGGCGTCGACCGCCTCCGCCGGTTCCGGCGGTCCCGGCAAGGCCGCCGCGGGCACCGCCGGTGCCGCCGGGGCGAAGGCTCCCGGCGTCGCCAACAAGTCCCCGATCAAGATCGGCACGCTCGGCCCGTACTCGGGAGTGCTGGGAGCGCTGTGCGCGCCGGCCGCCGCCGCGCTGCGGACGTGGGTGTCGTGGAAGAACGCGAACGGTGGCGTCAACGGCCACCCGATCGAGCTGATCGTCGGCGACGACAACGCCGACCCGACGACCGGTATGACGCTGGCCAAGCGGATGGTCGAGCAGGACAAGATTCTCGCCATCGTCGGCGACGTCATCATCCTGAATTACGACCAGATTCAGGAGTACATGGAGTCGAAGAACATCCCCATGATCGGCTCGATGGGGACGCTCCAATCGATGTTCACGGCTCCCAACCAGTTCACGGTCTCGTCCTACGCCGGTGACGCGATGGACGCCGTGATGAGCCGATGGGTGAAGGAAGGCGCCGACAAACTCGGCATCGCCTACTGCCTCGAGGTCAGCATCATCTGCTCGGCCCTGAGCGAGGACATGAAGAAGACCTCGATCGGCAAGAACATCGTCGGCACCTATCAGGTCTCGCTCGTCGCGCCCAGTTACACGAGTGTCTGCCTGCAGATGAAACAGGCCGGTGTCCAAGGCGCGGCCATGTTCATGGACACCGCCGGCGCCGCCCGGTTGGTCAAGGACTGCGCGACCCAGGGCTTCACGCCGAAGTGGACGATCCTAGGCCTCGACGCGACGCCCGAGTACCCCGGCATCCCGGCGCTCAAGGACGTCGTGATCCCGGGCGCCACCTTCCCGCCGGTGGATCTCGGTAAGCCCGCGATCAAGGAGTACCTGCAGGGCATGGCGGCCTACGCGCCGGGCGTCGGCTACAGCGGCATGGGCAGCTACGCCTGGTCCGCGGGTCAGATGTTCGCCCACGCGGGCCGCAGCTTCTCGGACAACCCGACGTCGCAGGAGTTGTTCGAGTCGCTCTGGAAGGTCCGCAACGAGGACCTCGGCGGTCTGATCGGGCCGGTCTCCTACGTCAAGGGCAAGGGCACGATCACCAAGCCCTGCACCTTCATCTGGGGCGTGGACAACGGCAAGTTCACCGCACCCAACGGGCTGAAGCAGACCTGCTCGTCCAGCTCGGTGCTCCCGAACCAGTGACCGAAGGCCCCGGGGGCGGGCGGCACCGCCCGCCCTCGGAGCCGCACCCCTTCGAACCCAGGAGTAACCGTGGGGACCAATGACGTTGTGAGCTGGATCCGCGTCCAGTGGGACCGCGCCGGTGCGTGGACCTGCCTGGTGGCGGGGGCGATCACCCTGCTCGTGGGGTGGGTCGGAGTCAGCAACACGGCCTACACCGCCAAGCAACTGCCATACCTGGCGGGGGCCGGCCTCGGTGGGCTCTTCCTGATCGCCACCGCCGGCATCCTGTGGCTGTCCGCGGACCTGCGCGACGAGTGGCACAAGCTCGACCGCATCGAACAGGCCATCCGCGAGTGCGGGACCGCGGGCCTGGAGCAGGCCACGCGCCGCAGTGCCGCCGCGACCGCCCCGCTGGACGTCACCAACGGCCGTCCGACGGACGAGCGGGCCCGGGCCGTGGCCGGGAGCCCCTCGTGAACGCGACGCGTCTGGGGCTCGGGCCGCCGGCGCCCTGGACGCGCGCGGCGGCGATCCGGACGGCGCTGCTGGTGGTGCTCGGCTGCGCGGTCTGGGCCATCGGCTGGTACCGGGTCGCCGACGAGGGCGCCTTCGACTCCCAGATCGCCCCCTTCAACCTCGCCGTCCTCGGCCTCGCCCTCGTCTGCGCGAGCTACGTGCTGTGGTTCGTCGGCGGTCGGCGCGCGGTGGACACCCGCCGCCGCGTCCTGCTCGGCGACGACGCGCGGCTGACCGCGCGTGAGGCGACTGAGGCCGGTGTGGGTCCGGACCTGTTCGTGGGGGCCGAACGCCTCTACCACCGGCCGGAGTGCCCGATGACGCAGGGCCGGAGCTGGGTCGCGACCTCGCGCGCCGACCAGCTCGAGGCCGGCCGTGAGCCGTGCGGGTGGTGCGAGCCGTGAACGCGACGCTGACCACCCTGAAGACCGAGGGCCTGACCTCCACGGTCCGCAAGCTCGGCTACACCGGTTGGTGGATCGCCGGTACGGTCCTCTGCGTCCTGCTGGGCGCCCCGATCGTCGCCGCGCGGAATCTGGAACCGTACGTGCTCACCGGGATCTCCGACGGCGCGATCTACTCCCTGGCGGCCCTCGGGCTGGTCCTGACCTTCAAGACGTCGGGGATCTTCAACTTCGCCATCGGCGCCCAGGCCGCCGCGTCGGCCTACGTCTTCTACTCCTTCCGCATGGACGCCGGCCTGCCCTGGCCGATCGCTTTCGTCCTGGCCCTGGTCCTCGTCGGGCTCGGTGGCGCCTTCCTCCTCGAGCGCATGGCCTTCTGGCTCGAAGAGGCGCCGGCGATCATGAAGGTCGTCGCCACGATCGGTCTGATCGTGCTGCTGCAGTCCCTGCTCACCGGCATCTACGGCACGCCCACGCTGCAGTTCCCGCCGTTCCTGTCGCAGAAGCAGGTCGACATCGGCGGAACCACGGTCCTGGCGTCCCAGATTCTCGTCACCGTCCTCGCACTCGCCGCCACCATCGCGCTGTCGCTGTTCTTCCGTCGCAGCCGCGTCGGCGCCGCCATGCAGGCCCTGGTGGACGACCCGGAGCTGCTGGCCTCGCAGGGCACGAGCCCGGCCACGATCCGCCGCTACGCCTGGGCGATCGGCTCCTGCTTCGTGTCGATGTCGGGCATGCTGATCGCCCCGGTGCTCGGTATCGACATCAACCTGATGCTGCTGCTGTACATCACCGCGTTCGGCGCAGCCGCGCTCGGTGCCTTCGACAACCTGCCGGTCACCTTCATCGCGGCGATCGGGATCGGCATCGCGACCAACGTGCTCTCGATCGAGCTCGCCGCCGTGGACAGCAGCTTCGTGAACCGCCTGTACACGCAGGTGCCGTTCATCGCGCTGGTTGCGGCGCTGCTGTTCGTGCCCAAGGCGCGCCTGATCGAACGGGGCGGGAAGCGGGTGCGCAAGCTGCCCCCGATCGCGCAGTTCTCACCCCGCGTCACCGTCGTTCTCGCGGTCGCCACGACCGTCGGGTTCCTCGCTGTGCCGCATCTGGTTCCCTCGGTGGACCTGAACCAGTTCACGGTCGGTGTCGGTTTCGCGGTCGTCCTGGTCTCGCTCGCGCTCCTGCTGTGGTCCTCAGGCCAGATCTCCCTGTGCCACATGGCATTCGCGGCCATCGGCGCCGCGGCGTTCTCCCACGCACAGCAGAGCGGCGTGCCGTGGCTGTGGTGCCTGCTGATCGCCGCGCTGGCCGCGCTGCCGGCGGGTGCGCTGGTGGCGATCCCGTCCTTCCGTCTCTCGGGCGTCTATCTCGCCGTCGCCACCTTCGCGTTCGGTCTGCTCGCGCAGAACCTGCTGTACCCGTCGGGCTGGATGTTCGGCCTCGACGACCACGAGCCGATCGTCCGGCCCGACCTGGGTCTGTTCGACACCCAGGACGACCAGGGCTTCTACTACCTGGCCCTCGCGATCGCCGGATTGATGGTCGCCCTCGTGCTCGGGGTCCGCCGGTCGCGCCTGGGGCGCATCCTGCAGGCGCTGGCCGACTCGCCCGCGGCGCTGGACGCCCACGGCGTGCGGACGAAGGTCACGCGAATGTCGGTGTTCTGCCTGTCCGCGGTCATCGCCGCGGTCGGCGGGGTGATCATCGGCGGCGCCAACTCCGGCGCCGGCGGCAACGCCTCCGGTCCGTTCGGGTACTTCAACTCCCTCGCGCTGATCACCGTCCTGGTGTTCTGCGGGCGGCGCCCGGTCCTCGGCCCGATCCTCGCCGCGTTCCTGTTCGCGGTCATCAAGATCTACCCGCCGATGGACTCGCAGTTTCTGACGGACTACCGCGGCGTCTTCTTCGGTCTGTTCGCCCTCGCGGTGGCGCTCTGGCCGGGGATCCGTATGCCGGCGCTGCCGCAGCGGGGTGCCCAGCGGGCGAACCGCTCGCCGGCCGCCACCCGCTGGGAGGAGTCCCGGACCGCGGCGCGTACGCCGGACGCGGGCTCGGAGACCGACGGAGGAAAGGTCCTGGTGGGAACACGATGACCAGATCGCAGCACGCGCGGACGGCCATGCCGGACCTGCGCGTCGAAGAACTGACGGTCCGCTTCGGTGGCCTCACGGCCGTCGGGAACCTGTCGCTGCATGCCCGGGCGGGCACGATCACCGCCCTGATCGGGCCGAACGGCGCCGGGAAGACCACGACCTTCAACGCGTGCACCGGCGTCGTCAAGGCCTCGACGGGCCGGGTCTGGCTGGGCGAGCAGCGCCTGGACCGGATGCCCACGCCCGCGCGGGCCGCGGCGGGGCTGGGACGCACGTTCCAGCGCATGGAGCTCTTCGACTCCATGACGGTCGTTCAGAACGTCTCGATGGGTCCGGAAGCGGTGTTCTCCTCGCGGCGCCCGTGGGGTCAGTTCTTCGCGCCCTCCTCCGAACGTCGCGAGATCGCCCGGCGCGCCCGGGAGGCGATCTCCCGGTGCGGGCTGGAGAACGTCGCCACCCGGCGCGTGCGTGACCTGTCCACCGGGCAACGCCGCCTCGTGGAGCTGGCCCGGGCCATCGCGAGCCCGTTCCGGTTCCTGCTCCTCGACGAGCCGTCCTCGGGCCTGGACGTGCACGAGACCGAGGAGTTCGGTGCGGTCCTGACCCGGCACGTGGCCGAGACCGGTATCGGCGTGCTGCTCGTCGAACACGACATGGCGCTGATCGCCGACGTCAGCACGGACGTCTACGTCCTGGACTTCGGCCGGCGGATCTGGTCCGGACCGACGTCGGAGGCCATGACCTCCGAGGTCGTGCGCGCGGCCTATCTCGGTGGCGAGGTCGCGGAGGAGGTGCTCGCCGATGCTTGAGCTGCAGAACGTCTCCGCCGGCTACGACACCGGACTGGTGCTGCGCAACGTCACCCTCAAGGTGCCGACCGGGTCCGTCGTCGCCCTGCTCGGGGCCAACGGTGCCGGCAAGACCACCCTCCTGCGCACGGCGTCCGGGCAGTTGCGGCCGACCGCGGGCCGGGTGGTGCTCGACGGCGCCGACCTGACCGGCAAACCCTCCGAGCGGTTCGCCCGGCACGGCCTGTGTCACGTCCCCGAGGGGCGCGGGGTGTTCCCCTCGCTCAGCGTGGCCGACAACATCCGGCTGCAGGCCCCGCGCGGGGTCGACCGGCGCACCGCTTTGGACATCGCGGTCACCGCGTTCCCGCGCCTCGGCGAGCGGCTCGACCAGCGTGCGGGCACCATGTCCGGCGGCGAGCAGCAGATGCTCGCGATCGCCCGCGCCTACGTCGCCAACCCGAAGGTCGTCCTCCTCGACGAGGTCTCGATGGGTCTCGCGCCCAAGATCGTCGAGGAGATCTTCGACCGCCTCCGGCACCTCGCGAGCACCGGCCTGGCGCTGCTCATCGTCGAGCAGTACGTCGCGCAGGCCCTCGACCTCGCCGACTACGTCTACATCCTCGACCGGGGCCGCCTGAGCTACGTCGGCGAACCCACCGAAATCAGCGAAGAAACCATCGCGCACTCATACCTCGGAGGCCTCGCATCATGACCTTCCACCTTTGCGGCCACGGCCCCTTCAGGCGCATCCGACTCCGCCGGGCCACCGGCCTGGCGACCGCGGCCGTGCTGGCCACCGGCGCCGGTGCCCTCGCACTGGGGGGTACGGCGAACGCCGCCGCTCCCAACGTCTACAACCTCACCGCCGAGGCCGTCGCGCTCGACTCCACGACCAACGACCCGGGCATCCCGCTCGGCATCCCGTTCGTGGTCGGCACCTACGGCGCCGCCTCGCGGCTGACCAGCAACGGCGAGAGCGTCGCCGACGCCGGTGCCCCGTACTCGCCGTTGATCTACTCGCTGCCCAGCACCGGCAACGGCATCGCGTCCAGCAGCTTCGGGTTCGGTTTCCCGACCGTTCCCACCTTCCCGGGCTACGTCGTGGCCAAGGACCCCGTCGCTCCCAGCGCGGCCCAGAACGCCGGTGGATACGACATCACCGCGACCGCGGAGCCGGGCTCGTCCACCGGCCGGGTCGGCCTGGGTGGCCAGGCGGCGACGTCGAAGGAGAACAACCTCTTCGCCCACGCCACGACCACGGCCGGCGAGGACGGGGTGCTCTCCTCGGCCGCGGCCGGGGCGCACGCCCTGACCTTCGACGGCATCATCGACATCGCCAACGTCTCGACCCGGGCCACCCTCACCGACGACGGGCTCGGCAATGCCGTCCCCACGGTGAGCACCGACCTCGGCACGATCACCTTCACGGGTCTGCACTCCGGACTGACCAGCGCTGGGCTCGGCGCGCTCGGCACCGAGCCGACTCCGATTACGACTGAGAACCTCGACGCGATCAACGCCGCGCTCGAACCGGCGGGCATCAGCCTGTCGTACCTGCCGACGTCCTACACCTACACCGACTCGAGCACGAGTACCGGCCCGACGCCCGACTCGAAGAAGGAGGTCGCCGGTCTCACGTCCGGCGCGCTGCGGGTCGTCCTGACCAACACCTCGGACCGGGGCACCACGACCGAGACGCTGACCATCGGCCGCGTCCACCTGACCGCCGTCAGCAGCTCGGTCGGCGGCACGGCCGGGGGAGTCGGGACGCCCGCCGCGGCCTCGACCGCCAGCACGACGCCGGCGGCCGAGGCCGGCGTCGGCCTGACCGGGCCGGCCGCGGTGGCGCCGGGCATCGACCTGGCCGGCACCGCCGCCGGGGCCCTGCCGTCGGCGAGCCTGCTGGCCGGGGCCGGCTCCGCCGTCGCCGACGGGTTGCCGGTCCAGCAGTTCCTCCCGGCGACCGCCGCGTCGATCCTCCCCGAGGGAACCAGCGACCTCGGCAGCGCTTATCTCGCGCTCGCCGCCGTGGCCGTCGCCGCCGCCGTGGGGGCTCAGGCCGTACGGGTCTACGCCGGCCGGGGGCGCGGATGACCGAAGCCGTTCTCCCGACGTCAGCGCCGACGCCGGCTCAGCGTCCGCCCAACCACAGACCACAGTCCGTTCCCGCTAGCAGGAGGCACATCATGACCGCGACCATGGAACCGAAGACCCGTCAGGATCACCTCGAGCGCGCCCGCCGCGTCGCCGAGGTCGTCGAGATCGAAGCCAACGACATCGAGGACCAGGCCACCATCACCAAGCCCGTCTACGACGCGCTGGTGGAGGAGCGCCTGTTCTGGATGCTGGTGCCCGAGGAGCTCAACGGGGAGGGCCTGTCGCTGGTGCAGAGCCTCGAGGTGATCGAGGAGCTGTCCCGCGCCGACGGCTCGACCGGCTGGGCCTTCATGGCCAACAGCCTGAGCACCTCGCTCGCGGCCGGCTTCCTCGCCGACGACGGCGCCCGCGAGATCTTCGGGGACCGCGAGCTGCCGGGCATCACCGCCGGCATGATCCTGCCGACCGGGAAGGGCAAGCGCGTCGACGGCGGTTACCTGGTGACCGGCAACTACCAGTTCGCGAGCGGCTCGGCCCACGCCTCGTGGATCGGCGCCGGCTTCGTCGTTCACGATGCCGACGGCAACCCGGAGACCGGCGACGACGGCCAGCCGGTGGTCCGGACCGCCTTCGTCCCGCGGGACAAGGTGGAGTTCCGGGGCAACTGGAACGTCTGGGGCCTGGTCGGCACGGGGTCCTACGACTACGGCCTGACCGAGGTCTTCATCCCGGAGCGGCACGCCTTCAACACGTTCTCGACCACCCCGGTCCGGCCGGAGCCGGTCTACCGGTTCGGGCTCGTCGGCATCGGTGTCGGCGGCCACGCCCCGGTCGCGCTCGGCATCGCGCGCCGGGCGCTCGACGAGATCGTCATGGTCGCGACGGTGAAGGGTCGCCTCGGCTACCCGACCGTCGTCGGCGACTCCGACCTGTTCCGGCTGGAGTTCGCCAGGGCGGAGGCGCTGTACCGCGCCGCCCGGGCGTACGTCTACGAGGTCTACCGCGAGGCCGAGGACTGGATCAACGAGGGCAACGCCGTGACGGAGCTTCAGATGGCGCGGCTCCGCCAGGCGATCACCTGGGTCCAGGAGGTGGCCGCGACCGTGACGAACTTCGCGCACCGCTGGGGCGGCAGCCAGTCCTTCCGCAACCCGACCGCGCTCGGCCGCGCCACCCGCGACGCCGCGATCGCGACCCAGCACCTGCTCGTCGACCCGATGACGATGGTCGACGCCGCCGGTCCGATCATGACGACGTACGGCCAGGGGCGCGTCCGCTGATCCTCGCGGGGCCGGCTCCGTCGACGTACGGAGCGGCCCCGCCCCCACTCCTGCCCTCCGTGGTCGGGCGAACATCCGCTCTCTCGTCCGGTAAGGATGCTCTCTCATGGTGCAGTTCGGCGTGTACTACGACTTCCGGCGCGACCCCAACCGGGTCGGCCAAACGTTCGAGCAGCGGTACCAGGAGGTGCTCGATCAGGTCGACCTGCTGCGGGACTGGGGGTACGAGTCGATCTGGCTGACGGAGCATCACTGCACCGACGACGGTTACCTTCCCTCGCCGTTGCCGATGATCGGTGCGCTGTCCCAGCGGGCGCCTGGCTTGCACTACGGGACGGACCTCGCGGTCGCGCCGTTCGGGCACCCGCTCCGGCTCGCCGAGGACGCCGCCACCGTCGCGATGCTCACCGAGGGGCGATTCACCCTCGGCCTCGGCGGCGGGTACGTCCAGCGGGAGTTCGACGCCTTCGGGGTCAACCCGCGGAACCGGCCCAGCCTCGTGACCGAGACGGTGGAGATCCTGCGTCGGGCCTTCACCGGTGAGACCTTCTCCTACGACGGCCGCCGGTTCCAGCTCAAGGACGCCAAGGTGACGCCGGTGCCAACGACTCCGCCGCGCATCGGCCTGGGCGGGATGGCGCCGGCCGCCATCGACCGGGCGATCGCGCTCGGCGACGGGTTCATGGGGGCGTGGCCCTCCAACCTCGAGGAGTACGCGGCCGGTCTCGCCCGAGCCGGGATGGCGCCGACCGACGGAGTGATCGAGGGGATGCCGGTCTGGCTGGTCATCGCGGACGACCCCGAACGCGAGTGGGCCCGGGTCGGGGACCACGCGCTCTACATGATGAACACCTACGCGGACTGGGGCGCCTTCCCCTCCCGCTTCAACCACCGGGACGAGCTGCTGGGAGGCGGACTCTGGCAGTGCGTCGAGGGCACCAGGGCGATCGAGGAGATCGTGGGGCTCGTCGAGCAGTTCCCCCAGATCCAGGACCTGCACTTCTTCGGGTTCCTGCCGGGCGAACCGAGCGCGAGCGCCAACGAACGGCTGGAGTACATCAGCGCCAAGATCCTGCCGGAGCTGCGGAGCCGGCTCGCCCCCGCGGAGGAGAAGGCGTGAGCGACGACCGGTTGGCGTTCCTGAACGACTACGCGGACCGGTGGATGTCCGCGTGGAACTCCCACGACACCCAGCGGGTGCTCGACATCACGCACCCCGAGATCGTGTGGGACGACCGCACGTTCTGGCCCGATGTCGTCCGCGGCCGTGACGAGTTGCGGACGTACACCGACGCGATCTGGGAGGCGATGCCCGACGTCCGGTTCGCCGAACGACAGCGCTTCTTCTCCGCCGACGGCCGGCAGGGGGTGGTGTTCTACCGACAGACCGGCAGCGCGCCGCCGAAGCTCGGTGGCTCCGGGCGGTACGAGAGCGGTGGCTGCGACATCTTCCTGCGCTTCCAGGACGGGTTGCTCGCCGAGTACCGGGCCGCGTACGACATCGTGCGCATGCTGGAGCAGATGGGCTCGATTCCCCCGCGCGGGACGAAGCGCGGGGGAGCCTACGTGCTCTCGCTGGCTCAGGGGGCGTGGCGCTCGACCCAGACTGCGAGCTGAATCCGGCTGGTGAAGTCCAGCTTGGTCAGGATCCGGCCGATGTGACCCTCCACGGTCCGCGGCGAGAGCACCAGGGCGTCCGCGATCTCACGGTTCGAGGCCCCACGGGCGACGTAGCGCGCCACCTCGAGTTCCCGTGGGGTCAGGACGCTGACCGTGGCGGGCAGCCGGGCCGGCCGGACGCGGTGGAGGGCGTAGCGCAGCACCTCCCCGCGGTTGAGGCTCGCGCCGTGCCGGTGCGCCATCTCGTAGGCCGGGGCGCCGAGGTCGATCCGGGCCCGCCGCTCGTACTCCTCGCGACGGGCCTGCCAGTCGGACGACCCGTACAGCTGATGGCCGAACGACCGCCACATCGCGGACGCCGAACCGAGCAGGACCGCCGCGCGCTCCGACTGACCGTCGGACGCCTCGGTCCAGGCGAGGAGGTCGAGGCTGAGGCTGAGGCCGATGGTGTCGTCGAAACCCTCGTTGAGCGCGAGGGCCTCCTTGGCGCAGCGGGCGGCGGTCGCCAGGTCGTTGCGGGCCAGCGCGACGAAACCGCGCGTGTCCATGACGTAGGACCGGAACCACAGCTCGCCGTGCGCGACGCACTGCTCGTACGCGGGATCCAGGGCGGCGTCGGCGTCGTCGAGTTCTCCCCGCATCAGGTGCAGCAGGCCGAGGTGCACGGCGAGGGCGGCGGGCATCGAGGCCGGCGCGCCGGTGGTCCGGTAGCGGTCGGCGACGGACGCCAGCAGGGTGAGGGCCGAGTCGAGGTCGCCCCGGAAGAACGTGGACATACCGCGGACGTGCTCGGTGAACGTGGCCCAGACCGGGTCCGGACGCCGGGCCAGCGCGCGGTCGGCCTCGTCGAGCCGGGCCTGGGCGGACTCGTGGTCACCCTGGAGGGCCGCGACGATGCCCGCGGTCGCCAGGGCCGGTGCCCGCCCCGCCGAGTCGGGGTCGGTCGCCGCCAGCAGTCGGTCGAGCCAGTGCCGGTGCTCGATGAGCGAGAAGGGCACGGCCCAGAGGAACCAGGGGACACCGAGCAGGCGCAGGGCGGTGTCGCCACAGCTCGGTTCGGCCACGCCGAACTCGGCCGCCGTGCGCAGGTTGGCGTGCTCGCGGCGCATCCGGCTCCGCCAGAGCGACTGGTCGGGTCCGAACCACTCCCGGGCCAGCCGCGCGGTCAGGTCGGCGTACCACCGGCAGTGCCGGCTGCGTAGGCAGCGGAGCTGATCCTCCGTCAACTGCTGGAGGCCGAACTGGCGCACGGTCTCCAGCATCCGGAACCGGACGCTGCCCTCGGAATCCTCGGAGAGCAGAATCGACTTGTCGACCAGCGCGGCGACGTGATCGAGGACGGAGTCCGGCGGCAGCTGGTCGTCGGCGCAGACCTTGATCGCCGCGTCCAGGTCGAACGAGCCGGCGAAGACCGCGGCCCGCGACCACAGCGCCTGCTCGGCCGGGGAACACAGGTCGAAGCTCCAGGCCATCGTGGCCTCGATCGTCCGGTGCCGCTCGTCCGTGGCGCGGCCCCGGTCGGCCAGCAGGCCCAGGTGCCCTTCGAGGCGGGCCAGCAGGTCCCGCAGCGAGAGCACCCGGAGCCGGGCGGCCGCCAACTCGATCGCCAGCGGGAGCCCGTCCAGCTGCCGGCACAGCGCGACCACGTCCGCCCGGTTCTTCGGCGTGAGCGCGAAGTCGGGTACGACCGCGGCGGCGCGGTCGCAGAACAGCTCGACGGCCGCGGACTCGGGCCCGGTCGCACCCGGACCGAGCTCCGGGAGCGGGAGCGGGGGCACCGCGACGATGCGCTCGCCGGGGACGCCCAGCGCCTGCCGGCTGGTGGTGAGCACCCGCAGGCCGGGGGACTCGTGGAGCATCGACGTCACGAGTTCCGCGGCGGTCTCCCGCAGGTGCTCGCAGTTGTCGAGGACGAGCAGCATCTGCTTCTCGCGCACGTACTCGGCCAGCGCGCACAGCGGGTCGACCGTCCCGCCCCGGTCGGCGAGCCCGAGACCGTCGACGAGCGTCTGCGCGAGGAGTCGCTCCTCCCGCAGTGCGGCGAGTTCGATCAGGTGTACTCCGTTGGCGAACCAGGGCGCCGCCTCGGCCGCCGCGCGGGTCGCGACCCGGGTCTTGCCCACGCCGCCCGGGCCGGTGAGCGTCACCAGCCGGCCGGAGCGGAGCGCGGCGCAGACCCCGGAGATCTCCGGTTCGCGTCCCACGAACGTCGTGAGATCGATCGGCAGACCGTGCGGCACGGGTGCCTCGGCGCCGTCGAGTCGATTCGCGACGGGCCGCAGGGCGCGCACCCGGTCCTTCAGCACCGTGGCCGAGCGCGTCCAGCCGATGCGCGCGGCGATCTCACTGACCGTCAGATCAGGGTCGGTCGCGAGTTCGGCGAGGATCAGCGGCTCGAACCGGTCCGCGATCGAGCCGGTCGCCGCCCGCGCCGACCGCACCGGGGGCGAGTCGCACGCCAGCGCCCGCCGGACCGTGTTGCGAGCGATGCCGAGGTCGCGCGCGATCGCCTTGATCGCCGAACCGCCCGCGTGGCGGTCCCGGATTTCGTGCCAGAGGTCGGTGTCCACGACGCGCGTCGCCCTCCCGTCGGTACGCCCGGTACGGCGTGCCCAGGTTGTGAAGGGTCAGTCTTGGCCCGTCCGGCGTAGGGGTCAAGGGATCGGCGCTGGTCGTCGCGCCGGGTCCCGGGGGTGGGGTCAACCGGGCACATCTGCGCTGACCCCCGGGTGCGGGTGGTGTTGGCGACCACAAATGCCCAGGTGGGAGGGGTGATTCCGGTGCCGGGTGGGCCGTGCCACCCGCCCGCGCCGCTCACGGGTCTCCACGCTGTTGGCGACCTCCGGCCGTCGAGCAATGTGCTGCTGCGACACCACATCAGGGACGTGGATGTCGGTCCCGAGAGGAGCTCGACGGTGATTCCGCTGCCTGTCCTCGCCTTCTCCCTGGCGCCGCCCCCCGGCCCTTCCCTCGAATCGCTCCCCGAAAGGAGAGTCGTGACCACCGTTTCGGTTACTCCGACTCAGCAAGCGAACATCGACGCGATCGTCGGCGCCTACGAGGCCGCCGCCAAGGGCGACTTCAGCGTCATGCTCGACCTCTGGCACGACGACATCACGATCTGCACCTGGACGCTGCACGGCGGCAACCAGCGGATCCTGACCAAGTCCGACGCCCTCGCCGCCTTCGGCGTCGTCGGGAAGCTCGACGGCGTGCGTGACGAGGTCGTGTCCGCGACCCCGATCGGTGACGACATCGTCTCCACCGTCAACCGGGTCTACCGCAAGTACGGCGAGAACGAGCTCGACACGGAGATCGGAATCCTCGTCCGGTTCAAGGACGGGAAGATCTACCGGATGGCCGAGGTTTGTCCACGGAACTTCGAGGAGTTCTGGGACGCGACCGGGCTTCAGGAGTAGTCATGACGAAGGGAGTGGGCAACGCGCCCCGGGAGATCCGGGCTCTGTCGGCCGCGACGCTGTGTGAGGCCTTCCAGGTGACCGCCGCCGAGCGCGGGAACCAGGTCGCCATCCGGCTTCAGGGTGACGCCGTGTCGCTGACGTGGCGTCAGTACGCGGACCGGGTCGCCGCCGCCGCGGGCGGCCTGTCCCGCCTCGGTGTCGGGCGCGGCGAAGCCGTGGCGATCCTGCTGAGCAACCGGCCGGAGTTCCACGTCGTCGACGCGGCGATCATGCACCTGGGCGCGGTGCCCTTCTCCCTGTACAACTCCGCGGCCCGGGAGCAGCTCGCGCACATCCTGCGCGACTCGGGGGCCCGGGTCCTCATCACCGAGTCCGCGTTCGCCGCCACCGCGGACGTCCTGCGCGACGCCACCGGGCTCGAGCACGTCGTCGTCGTCGACTCGACCGGGCCGGGCAGCCTGGCCGAGCTCGAGTGCGGCGGTCCGGAGCCGGACTTCGAGGAGCGCTGGCGTGCGGTGGAGCCGGAGGACCTGGCCACGCTGATCTACACCTCCGGCACGACCGGTCCGCCCAAGTGCGTGCAGGTGACGCACCGCGGGCTGCTGGCCGAGTGGGCCGGCCTGCACCAGGTCTTCGACATCACGCCCGGCGGGCGGATCCTGTCCTGGCTGCCCGCCGCGCACATCGCCGACCGGCTGCTCGGCCAGTACCAGCACATGTGTTTCGGGCACACGATCACCTGTGTTCCCGACATCAAGGAGCTCGGCGCGCACCTGGTCGACGTGCGGCCGACCTTCTGGGTCGCGGTGCCGCGCGTCTACGAGAAGTTCCGGGCCGCCCTGCTCGCCGGGTTCACCCCGGAGCAGCACGCCGCCCTCGAGGTGGGGCTGCGGTACGCCGCCGCGGCCCGGGCCGGCTCGGTCGATCCCGAGCTGCAGGCCGCTTACGAGCGCCTCGACGCGGCCGTGTTCGGGCCCGTCCGCGCGTCCCTCGGTCTCGATCGGGCCGAGCAGTTCGTCGTCGGTGCCTCGCCGATCCCCGTGCCGGTGCTGGAGTTCTTCCACGCCCTCGGTATGCCGGTGTGCGAGGTCTGGGGCATGTCCGAGCTGCCGATCGCGACCGCGAACCCGCCGTCGGCGCCCAAGCTCGGATCGGTGGGCCTGCCCGTTCCGGGCGTGGAGCTGCGGCTGGACCCGGACGGCGAGGTCCTCGTGCGGGGCCGGTTGCTCATGCGCGGTTACCGGGAGCCGGACCAGACCGCGGCGGCGATGGACGCCGACGGTTGGTACCGCACCGGCGACGTCGGCACGCTCGACGAGGACGGCTACCTCACGATCGTCGACCGCAAGAAGGAGCTGATCATCAGCTCGACCGGCAAGAACATGTCGCCGACGAACATCGAGGCGGAGCTCAAGAGCGCCAGTCAGCTGATCGGGCACGCCGTGGCCATCGGCGACAACCGGCCCTACAACGTCGCGCTGCTCGTGCTCGACCCGGACGGTGTCGCGGCCTTCGCGAAGAAGGCCGGGCTGGACGTCACGGGGACGGCGGCGCTGGCGGCCGAGCCCGCCGTGCTCGAGGCGATCGCCGAGGGCGTCGAACGCGCCAACGCCCGTCTGGCGCGCCCGGAGCAGATCCGGCGGCACCTGGTCCTGGGCGTCGACTGGATGCCGGGCGGGGACGAGCTGACGCCGACCTCGAAGCTGCGGCGCAAGCCGATCGCGGAGAAGTACGCGACGGAGATCGCCCGCCTCTACGAGGGCACACCCGGGGATGGGTTCGACCCCGTGGAGCACCTGCGGCGCAGCGTCGACGAGGTCTGGAACGCCGGCGACGTCGCCGGTTTCATGGCGGCCTTCGCCGACGATGCGGTGCTCGCTCCCCAGGCCGACCGCGACGACGACGGCCCGCTCATCACCGGCAAGGCCGAGATCACCCGTTTCTTCGAGAAGATCCATCGGCCGACGGTGTGGACGTCACTGCGGGCGGTCGGGGACTCCGAGGTGCTCGCATCTTTCCGTTGGGCGGACTCCCCGGAGGCCGGGGGCGACGACTGGTTCCTGCGCTACACCTACCGCGGCCGCACGATCGTCCGCGCCCGGTACTACGACGCCGCCACGAAGGTGCCGACATGACCGGCCGTGTGCGGGTGCTCTGCATCGGCGGGTCGACGCGACCGAACTCCAGCGCCGAGAAGGCCGTGCGCGTCAGCGCGGCCGCGGCCGAGGAGGCCGGTGCCGTCGTCGACCTGATCGTCAGTCGGGAACTGATGCTCCCGATCTACGACACAGAGACGGCCGCCCGCACGCCGGCGGCGGAACGGTTCGTCGCGGCGGTCCGGGCGGCCGACGCGCTGATCATCGCCTCCCCGGGCTACCACGGCTCGGTGTCGGGGATGATCAAGAACGCCCTCGACTACCTCGAGGACACCAACCGCGACGACCGGGTGTACCTCGACGGAGTGCCCGTGGGTTGCATCGCGGTGTCCTACGGGTGGCAGGCCACGGTCTCGACCCTGCAGGGAATGCGGACCGCCGTGCATGCGCTGCGCGGCTGGCCGAGCCCCTTCGGGGCGACGATCAACGCGAGCGAGAAGGTCTTCGCGGACGACGGGTCCTGCTGCGACGAGCGCGCCCGTTTCGGCCTCGAGACCGTCGCACGCCAGGTCGTCGAGTTCGCGACGCTGCGCCAGGGCGGTCGGGTCCGCGACCTGGCGCTCGTCGGCGAGGTGTGAGATGACCGCGTCCTTCTCCGAGGTGGCCGATCCGCTCGCGGCGTTCCGCCTGGACGGCCGGGTGGTCGTCATCACCGGCGCCAGTTCCGGCCTCGGTGCCGGGTTCGCTCGCGCGGTCGCGGCCGTGGGCGGCCGGATCGTGCTGGCCGCCCGCCGGGAGGATCGCCTCAAGGCGCTGGCGGAAGACCTGCGGGGCACGGGCGCCGTGGTGGTTCCGCAGGTCACCGACGTCAGCGATGCCGCCGCGTGCGCGGAGCTTGTCGAGACCGCCGTCGCGCAGTTCGGGCGGGTCGACGTGCTGGTGAACAACGCCGGCGTCGGCGGGGCGGTCCCCGCCACCCGCGAGTCGCCCGAGGCGTTCCGGCAGGTGCTGGACGTCAACCTCGTCGGGTCGTTCCTGATGGCGCAGGCGTGCGCGCGCGTCATGCTCCCGGGGTCGGCGATCGTGAACGTCGCGAGCGTCCTCGCGCTCGTGGCCCCGCGCTTCCCCCAGGCGGCGTACACGGCGAGCAAGGCTGGGCTCCTCGGTCTGACGCGGGACCTGGCGCAGCAGTGGTCGGCGCGCAAGGGCATCCGCGTCAACGCGCTGTGCCCCGGTTACGTCATCACCGAGATGACCGAGGGTGACACCGACCGGCTCACGCCGGTGATCGAGGGCAACACGATGCTCCGCCGCTTCGGTCTACAGGCCGAACTCGACTCGGCGCTGCTGTTCCTCGCGAGCCCGGCGTCGGCCTACGTGACCGGAACTGCGCTGACGGTCGACGGCGGCCTGACCGCCCTCTGACCGCCGCGCGCGGTCGTCCCGACCCGATCGACTTTGAAGGAGGGTGCACGGTGGCAGGTAAGCCCACGTGGCGACGTGGTGTCGACGCGGTGGAGGGAGCGCTCTCCCCGGTCGCCGGCCACGTCGTCCGGAACGAGACCTTCGCGCTCTCGGTCGCGGTGGTGGCCCGCACCCGACGGGGACTGGCGGCCCGGGCCGAGCGCATGTCGCGCCAGGGCCTGCACCTGCTGAACCTGCCGGCCGGCAGCGACATCAATCGGCTGCTGCGGTCCATCGCCTCCCTCGAGCGCGAGGTGCGCGAGCTGGCGAAGCAGCTGGAGACGCCGGCCAGGAGTGGGCATGTTGTCGTTGAGCCCCACTGACGCCCTCGACCGGGTACGGGGCGACCTCGATCGCCTGAGGACCCGCGCCCACAACGGGCTCCGGCACCTGGGTGGCGTGCCGATGGGACCGGTCGGACACACCCCGCGCCGGACGGTCTGGAGCCGTGACAACGTGACGCTCCATCACTATCAGGGCCGCGGATCGCGGAGCCCGGTACTGGTGGTCCACAGCCTTGTCACCCAGTCCTACGTCTTCGACCTGCGGCCGGGCAGCAGCCTCGTCGAGGACTTCCTCGCGGCCGGGCACGACGTCTACCTCCTGGACTGGGGGATCCCCGGTCCGGTGGAGGCGGGCAACACGCTGGAGACGTACTGCCTGGAGTACCTCCCGCTGGCGGTCCAGGTGGTGCACGAACGCACCGGGGCGCCCCGCGTCGACCTCCTTGGCTACTGCCTGGGCGCGGTGCTCTCGCTGCTCACGCTGGCGGCGCGGCCCGACCTCCCCGTCGGGAGTCTGGTCGCTCTCGCCACCCCGGTGGACTTCACGCACCTGGGACCGCTCGCGACCCTGCTCCAGCAGCACCAGCTCGAACCCGCCGACCTGCTCGACGAGACCGGCAACGTGCCCGCCTCGCTGATCCTCAGCGGCTTCCGCATGAGCCAGCCCACCGGCGACATCGTCACGTACGCCAACCTCTGGCAGAGCCTCGCGCACGACGAGAGCGCCGCGGCGCACCAGGCGTTCGTCGGCTGGTCCAGCGCGCACATCCCCTTTCCCGGCGCGGCGTTCGAGCAGATGGTCGAGTTGATGGTCCGCGGCGACCGGCTCCGCTCCGGATCGTTCCCCCTGGGTGGCCGGGACGTGTCGCTCGGAGCGATCCCCGCGCGCGTGCTCAGCGTGGTGGGGGAGCGTGACAATCTCGTCCCGCCGGCGGCCACCGCCCCGCTCGCCGAGGCGCTCGGACGCCCCGTCGACAACGTCCGCCTGCCCGCCGGCCACGCCGGGCTGTTCGTCGGCCGCCAGGCGAAGAAGCACGGCATCCCCGCGATGCTGGCGTGGCTGGCCGAACCCGACCCGGCCCGGAGCACGTGATGGGGCCGGCCGGAGCGATGATCGATCAGGTGCGCGGCGCGCTGACCCTGGCCCGGGTCAACACGCGTCTCGGCGAGCGCCCCGACCGTCCACTCCGGGCGCTGCTCGCGATGCTCCCGCACGGGAGCACGATGCTGGGGGCGGTGGCGGCCGGGACCGCGCGCTACCCGCATGCGGTCGCGATCGTCGACGACGAGGGTGCCGTCACCCACGCGCAACTCTGGGCGGACTCGACGGCGCTGGCGCGCGCGCTGCGGGCGCGGGGCGTCGGGCCGGACGACCGCATCGGGATCCTGATGCGGAACTCGTCCCGCTTCGCGGTCACGATGCTCGGCGGGGCGATGCTCGGCGCCGACCTCGTGTTCCTCAACACCGGGTCGGCCGCGCCCCAACTGGCCGAGGTGGTCGAGGCCGAGCAGGTGACCCTGCTGATCTGCGACGACGACGCCGCCGACCGCGTGACGCCGTCGTCCGGGCCGACGGTCATTCCCGCCGGTGAGCTGCCCGCGTTGATCCGGGACGCGCCCACCGGCCGCCTGCCGGCCCCGGAGCGGACCGGTCGGCTGGTGATACTCACCTCCGGGACGACCGGCCGGCCCAAGGGAGCGCCCCGCGCCGCCGACCGCGCGGCGGCCACCGCGACCACGGCCCTGCTGGGGCGCATCCCGATGCGGGTCCGGGACACGCTCGTGATCAATGCTCCGTTCTTCCACGCCTGGGGACTCGCGAACCTGACGATCGCGCTGGCGCTGTCGGCAACGGTGGTGACCCGCCGTCAGTTCGATCCCGAACAGACTCTGCGGGACGTCGGGGAGTTCCGGGCCGACGGCCTCGTCGTCGTGCCGGTGATGATGCAGGCCATCTGCGCGCTGGACTCCCGCGTCCTCGCGAGCGTCGACACGGCGTCCCTGCGTGTCATCGCCTGCAGTGGTTCGGCGTTGCCCGGCCGGCTCGCCACGGAGATCCTCGACCGGTTCGGGCCGGTGCTCTACAACGTCTACGGCTCGACGGAGGTCGCTACGGCGACCATCGCCACGCCGGACGACCTGCGCCGGTGCGCGACGACCGCGGGCCGACCGGCGCCCGGGATCCGCGTGCGGGTGCTCGACGAGGACGGGGATCCGCTGCCGCCCGGAGTTCCCGGCCGCGTGTTCGTGGGCAGCGCGTCGAGCTTCGAGGGCTACTCCGACGGTGGGGAGAAGGAATCGCGTCACGGGTTGCTCTCCACCGGGGACCTCGGCCATGTCGACCCCTCGGGGCACCTCCACATCGACGGCCGGGAGGACGACATGATCGTCTCCGGCGGGGAGAACGTGTACCCGGCGGAGGTCGAGGAACTGCTCGGTCAGCACCCCGACGTCGCCGAGGTCGTCGTGGTCGGTGTCCCCGACGAGCGCTTCGGGCAGGCCCTGAAGGCTTTCGTTGTGCCCCGCCCGGGCGCGACGGTGGACGGCGAGGATCTGCGCGAGCACGTGCGGACCCGCCTGGCGAGTTACAAGGTGCCCCGGACGGTGGCGTTCGTCGCGGAACTGCCGCGCAACGCCACCGGCAAGGTGCTGCGGAGCGAGCTGACATGACCAGTTCCCGGAACCCCCTGCGCACCGCCGTCCGACGTGCCCAGGCGGCGGCGGCCCTCGCCGTCGCGCCCGCCGCCGACCGCCGAGGCGGATCGGCCCTGGTCGACCTCGGCATCCGGGTCGAGCGGTGCGCCCGCGCACCCGGCGACGGCGCGCGGCGCGGGGTCGCCGCCGTGCTCGGCCGGGCGTCCGCGCCCGTGCACTGGCACGACGGCGGGAGCGGGAAACCGCTGCTGCTGCTCAACGGCTGGACCGCGAGCGGGCTGCTCTGGCCCTCGGACTGGCTCGCCGATCTGGAGCAGCGTCATCGCGTTCTCCGCATGGACAACCGGGGTGCGGGTTGGTCCCGGAGTGCGCCCGCGCCGTTCACCGTCGCCGACCTCGCCGACGACGCCGCCGCGGTGCTGCGCGCCGGCGGCGTCGAGTCGGCGATCGTGCTCGGGTTCTCGATGGGCGGGATGGTCGCGCAGGAACTCGCGCTGCGGCACCCCGACCTCGTCACCGGGTTGGTGCTCGTCGGAACCCGCCCGCCCGCGGCGGCGCACGTGCCCGGGGATCGCCACACCCTCGCGGTCGCCATGCGTCCGCCCGCCCCCGGCCAGTCGCTGGCCGACCACGTCCGCGCGACCTGGAGTGTGCTCGCCGCCCCGGGTTTCGCCGCGACGCACCCGGAGGTGCTGGACGAGCTCGTCGACCAGGTGGTGCGCCGGCCCACGCCCTACGCCGGGGTCCTCGCGCAGATTCGGGCGGTCGCCGGGTGGCACGGAGCCCATCGGTGCGGGCACATCGCAGTCCCGACCGTCGTGCTGCACGGCACCCGGGACCCGCTGATGCCGGTGGGCAACGGAATGCGCCTGGCGCGGCTGATCCCCGGCGCCAAGTACGTCGAACTGCCCGGGGTGGGTCATCTCGTGATCCACGAGGCCCCGAACGCGGTGCGCGAGGCCCTGACGACGCTCGGGCACCGGACCGCCGCCGCGCCGCTTCGTCGAACCGGAGGAGTCGCATGAGTGCGTTGGCCCCGACCGGGATCGGTCCGCCGTCGGTGCCGTCGCGGAGGCGGCGGCCGGGTTCGCCCCCGCTGGCGGTGGTGGAACCGCCGGCTTCGCCCTGGCTCGAGTGGGCGCGTCGGCTCGACGCGATGGCGCGGATCGGCGCGGCGTCCGCCGTCGATCCGCACGAGGTCCGCCGCTACGCGGAACTCGGGGCGATGGCGAAGGAGATGTTCGCCGAGCTCCACGCGTGTCCGGTCGTGGAGGTGCCCGAGCTGTACGCCCCGACCGAGGGGTACGTGACGCCGAAGGTCGACGTCCGCGCGGCGATCTTCGACGAAGCCGGCCGGGTCCTGCTGGTGCACGAGGTCGCGGCGGACCGGTGGTGCCTGCCCGGGGGTTGGGCCGACGTCGGTGACTCCCCGGCCCGGGCCGCCGTCCGCGAGGTCCGGGAGGAGTCGGGCTTCGAGGTGGAGCTCACCAAGCTGGTCGGCGTCTTCGACGGCCACAACCCGCGCTCGACGTTCAGCGCCTATCAGGTGGTCTTCGCGGGCCGGGTCGTCGGCGGGAGGGCCGGCGGGGTGCCCGGCGGCGTGCCTGGCGGGGACGGCGAGACCGACGCCGTCGGGTTCTTCCCCTCCGACCGGATCCCGCCGCTGTGCGGGCACCGGACCCGGGCCCGCGTCCTCGCCGAGGCCTTCGCCCACGCCGCCGATCCGGACCGGCCCGCCCTGTTCGAGTAGGTGTCGGCGGGCCGGGAACGTCGTTCTTCGAGCCCCACCCAGGGGCCGCTGGACTACTGAGGCAGGTCGGCGGACAACACGAACTGAGCTCGACGCGCACAGCGTCAGCGAAAGCGCGCGCTATAGCGACCGGTTCCGCTGACGTTACGGGGGGTCAGGTGATGACGGCTGATCTGGTGGGGCGTCAGGTGGGTGGGCGGCGGTTTTGAGGTCGTCGCGGAGGAGTTTCCAGTGGGCGTTGCGCCGGGGGCGTTGGGTCGGGTCAACCCAGGTCGGGGGGGGGGGGGGGGATCATCTCCGGGTGCCCGTCGGGCCCCATCCGCACTTCCCACCCCTGATGGTGGATCAGATAATGCTCGTGCGAGCAGACCAGGGCCATCTTGTCCACATCGGTCGGGCCCTCATCCCGGCCCCACTACTCGATGTGGTGGGCCTGACACCAGGCCGCCGGCCGGGTGCAGCCCTCGCCGATGCAACCGATGTCCCGGGCGACCAGGGCCGCCCACTGGGCCGGGGTGGCGGTGCGGACCTCGCGGCCCATCGCCAGCGGCACGCCGAGGGTGTCGAGAAGGATCGGGGTGATCCCGGCATCACACGCAAGGCGGCGCAAGGTGGCGATGTCCAGGTCCTGACCGGTGGCGGTGCGGGCGAACGGGTGCCCGGTGTCGCCCTGCATCGTCTGAACTGAGGCGGTGACATGAATGTGGGGGCGGACCCCGTGGGCGACCCCGAGATCGCCGAAGCGCAGGAACTGCTCGAACACCTCACCGAGGGCGTCGTGGCGGCGCTGCGGCGCCGACCGCTCGTCACGGACCCCGTTCACGGCCGGGCGGGGGGCGGCGAGGGGGTCGAGGGCGGCGTTGATCAGGGCAGCGACCTCGTCGGTCACCTCGCCCCGGATCCGGTGCAACCCGGTCCCCAGGTCGGTGATCGAGAAGTTCCGCTTCTTGTACGCCCGGGCGGCGCGGCGGGTGTCCGCGCCCGAGTCCGGGTCCTCCGGGTCGGACGCCGGTTCTTTGCCGTCGGGGTCGATGGCCTCCTCGGCGTGGCGGGTCAGGCGGGTGATCTGCCCCGGGTGCAGCCCGATCCCCTCCCGCAGCAGCAGGGTCTCCAAATCACCGAACTCCTCGACCGAGGCGATCGGTTCGATCTTGACCAACCCCCGGGCCAGGGCGCGGGCCTGCCCGGGGTTGATCCGCCCCTGGGTCAACGCCTCCAGCGTCGCAGTGCCCTTGCGCGACAGGATGTCGGCCTCCTGGACCCGCTGACGCGCCTCCACCGGATGCAGATCCAGCTTGTGCGAGAGCCACGTCGCGGTCGAGACCTTCCCGTCCTGCAGCGAGAGCCCCCGCACATCCGCCTCGCGGACCGCGCGGACCCCGACGGCCGCACAGGCGGAGTCCAGCTGGGACTGCGCCCGGATCATCAACTCCAGGTCCGCGTCCGAGAACGTCCACACCTCGTCCGCGGTCAGCATCGCCGCCGCCTTGCGGACGTCGTCGACCGCACCGGCGATCAGCGCCAGTGCCGGATGCGTCCCCACCCCTGCGGACATACCACATCTCTACCTGTATTCGAACACATGTTCTAGTACTTGGAAAACCTCATTCACCCCACACATCACAATTTTCTGACGGAACATCAGGTAAACCGGCCGCTCCAACGCTCCGGCCCGGGGTGGCATCCCTGGCCCCCCGGCGAAGGTGCGCGGCCGGCCTTGGCCCCGGCGTCTTGGCGAAAGCGCCAAGACGCGCGCACGTTTTCTTGCGATTCCGTCGTACTCACCGCAGGTGAACGCCCGAAGGATCGAGGGGTCCCGAGGTCGCGCAACGATGCGAGGTCCCGATGGAACTGCTCCAGGCGCTGGTCGTCGGTGTGGTGGTCGGCGGTTCCTATGCCCTGCTCGCGCTCGGGGTCAGCCTGATCTTCTCCACGACCGGGGTCCTCAGTTTCGCCCAGGCCGCGTTCGCGATGTTCGCGGCCTACTTCTACTCCTGGGCGTCGGCGGAGAAGCAGTGGAACCCCTGGCTGGCCGCGCTGGTGGCGGTCGCGATCGGCACCGTCTACGGGCTGGCGGTCGAACGCATCGTCATCCGTCAGATCGCCGAGAGTTCCCCGGTCACGCGGATGGTGGCCACCGTCGGGGTCCTGGCCGTGACGCAGGGCGTCGTTCTGCAACTGTTCGGCTTCCAGCCGAAGGCGGCGGAGTCGCTCGCCCCCGAGGGCTCGATCTTCCTCGGCGACCTGGGGATCAGCTACCAGCAGTTGTTGGTGCTGGGCACGACCGCGGTACTGGTCGCGCTGCTGGCCGCCTTCCTCACCCGGACCCGGCTGGGGCTCGCGGTGCGGGCGTCCGCGCAGAGCCCCGGCGGCTCGCGTCTCGTCGGCATCGACCGCGTACGGATCGCCCGCCTGAACTGGGGCGCGGGTGCGTTCCTGGCGTCGGTGGCCGGCGTCCTCATCGCCCCGCTGACGATCATCTCGGTCGCGACGTTCCCCGGCCTGCTCCTGGGCGCGCTCGCCGGTTCCCTGTTCGGCGCCGTCGGTGGTCTGACGCTCGCGGTCGTCGGCGGATTCTCCGTCGGCGCGCTCGAGGCCCTGGCGGCGAATCAGACCAGCACGATCGGCATCCGGTCCGTCGCCGTGCTCGGGCTGGTGCTGCTGCTCCTGATCGTCCGGCGGCGCTGGCCGGCCGACCTGACCGCGGCCGCGTCGATCGAGGACGCCGGCGCGGCGCGGCGCCCGTTCGGACCCGGCCTGCTGGTGATCCTCGGCCTCGCCGGCTGGGCGGTGTACCGGTCTCTCACCGACACGTACTGGGCCTCGGTCGGCATCGTCGCGTTGGTCTACGGCATCGCGGCCCTCGCCCTGGTGCTGCTCACCGGCTGGGCCGGCCAGCTGTCCCTGATGCACGGGATGCTGCTGGGCGTCGGCGCCTTCGGGCTCGCGGAGTACCTCGACCGCTGGGACCTCCCGCTCGCCGTCGCGGTCCTGCTCGCCGGAATCACGGCCGCCGTGGTCGCGGGCCTGGTGTCGCTGGTCGGGCTCCGGCTGCGCGGTGCGCAGCTGATCATCGTCACCCTCGCCGTCGCCGCGGCGGGATCGAACTGGCTCTTCGAACTCGGCTGGCTCGAACGGTCCGTCCAACGCCCGGACAACCTGATGGACGACCGGCGGCTGTTCGCGGTCCTCCTGGGCGCCGCGGCGCTGTTCACGCTGGTCACCGTGCTGTTGCGGCACGGACCGTGGGGCCGGGCACTGCAGGCGGTGGCCCGCTCGGACAGCGTCGCCGAGCACTTCGGTGCGAACCCGCATCTCGTGCGCTTCCAGGCGTGGGTGCTCTCCGGGTTCATGACCGGCGTCGCCGGCGCGCTCTACGGTCTCTACCTGACGGTGCTTCAGCCGAGCATGTTCGGCGTCCTGCTCTCGATCTCCCTGCTGCTCTACGTCGTGACGTGCGGCCGCGCCTCGTTGCTCGGCCCGGTCGTCGTCGTGCTGCTGTTCGGGTACGGGCCCGCGATCTACACGACGTCGCAGACGAACGCCACGGCCATCCCCAGCATCATCTCCGGCGTCGCGGTCGTCGCGATCCTCGCGTTCTTCCCGACCGGTCTCGCCGACCTGGTCGCCCGGTGGCGGCCCCGCGGAACCGCGCGCCGCGTCGCGCCCACCCCGAGTTCCCCGACCCCGGCAGCGGCGGCCACGCCGACCCACCCGGAGCCCGCGCCGGCTCCCGCTGCCCGACCCCTGAAGCGATCGAGGGAGTTGGTGTCATGAACCGACCATTCCGTGTCCTCGGTGCCGGAACGGCTGCCGTGCTGGCCGTGACCGCCGGACTGGGCATCGCGGTCGGGACGGCCGGGCCGGCCCGCGCGGACTCCTCCTTCCAGGCGTTCGAAGGCTCGGCCGACTCCTACGCGATCGGGTCGCAGTCCCGGGTCGCCGCCGCGCTGCCGCTGCCGATCGAGTACTTCCTTCCCCGCACCCGGAGCAACATCGACTCCCAGCCCCGGGCCATCGGCTACGCCGGCGTGGTGGACGTCCCGCTCGGCGAGGTGGTCGCCCAGTTCGGCGTCCCCTCCCCGCTGCCGAACTACTGCTACGCCTTCTTCCCGGGCGCGGCCAGCGCGGAGTGCGGTCTGCAACCGCTGCTGCCGATCGCCCTCGGTGACGGAGTCTCCAGCGGGAAGGGCCAGGCCTTCGCCTCGGGAGACCCGGCGCAGACCGACGGCACCGCCGCCCGCGGCGTGGCCACCTTCTCCGGGTACCAGAGCGGCGCCTTCCAGTTCTCCGTCGGATCGGCGCGATCGCAGTCCTCGAGCGAGATCGTCGAGGGCGTCCAGCGGAACGTGACCGAGGTCGTGCTGCAGAAGGTGAGCATCGGTGGCGGCGCGCTGATGTTCGATCAGATCAAGGCGACGGCCTCCGCGGCGACCGACGGGCGACCGGGCGGCGCGGACGCGACCTCGAGCCTCACCTTCAACGGCGTCACCGTCCAGGGCCAGCCTGCTCCGACGCCGCCCGAGCTCGATCTCGCCGAGCTGATCAAGAACCTGCAACCGCTCGCCGGCGCCCTGCGTGCCTCCGGTGTCGTGCTGCGGCCGGTGGAGCCGCCGACGATCACCGTCGCGAAGGACGGCAGCACCGCAGTGGCCGAGCAGTCCGGTTTCGTCTTCGAGATGGTCGACCCGGACACGGGCCAGGGGACGACGTTCACGCTCGCCCACGCGAAAGCCTCCGCCTACGCGATCCCCGCGGCGGACTTCGGCACGGTGGGCACCACCGAACCCGGCGCGATCACGCCGGCCACCGGCCAGACCGCGCCCGGAACGCTGCCCTCGACCACCGGCGGTGTCGCCGACGCCGCCGCCCTGCCCGGACTGCCGCTGGGCTCTCCGGCGGGGAACGTGCCGGGTGGTGTCGCGAGCGGTCCCCTGCCCGCCGCGCCGACCGGCGCCGCCCCCGGACCGCGCGAGGCGTACCGACCCTTCCTGGATCCCAGCCTCCTCGCCGGCAACAACGCCCTGCAGCACCGCGCCCTGGAGCGCTTCCAGGACCTCTACCTCGCCGGCGCCGTCAGTGTCCTCGCGCTCGCGACCTTCGCCCTGCTGATGGGCCGTCGGCGGGCGGAGCCATGAGCCGAGCCCGTCAATCGTCCGAAGAGAAGGGAAGGCCGTCGATGTCGACGAAGGACAGTCGATCGGGCCGCAGTGCGGCCGCGGCTCATCCGTTGATGCTGGACGAGCAGCCGGTCACCGAGGCCGTGGACGCGTCCGTGCCGGAGTCACCGGCGACCACCGCGGTGCGCCGTCGGGGCCGCGCCGGCGTGCACCTCAAACCCCAGCAGATGGTCGCCATCGGGCTCGCCGCCGCCGGTGTGATCGCGCTGCTGGTCGGCTGGATCGGCGTCAGCACCAAGGTCGAGGTCTGGGAGCAGATGCCCTACCTCATCAGCGGTGGCTTCGGCGGTGCGATCCTGGTCGGGCTCGGCATTGCGGTGTACGTCGCCCACGAGCACGCCGAGGACCGCCGGCAGCGCGACGTACTGGCGCGTCGGGTCGAGCATCTCGAGACCCAGCTCACGACGGCGCTGACGTGGCGGCTCGACGAGCTGGAGATGGCGCTCGCCGCCGAACTCGACGCGCTCGCCGCCCGGCTCGACCTGCCCGCTGCGGACCGCCGCTGATGACCACGCCCTCCGCCACCCGACGACCGCCCGCGGCGCGCCGCCTGCTCCGGGGCCGCGCGGACACCGCGCTGCGGCGCCGGATCGACGCCGGGGTGCGTCCCGCGCCGGCGGTGACCGAGGCGCGCACCCCGCGGCCGCTCGGTGATCCGCTGCTCCGTGTCGAGGACGTGACCGTGCGCTTCGGCGGGGTGACGGCGAACGACTCGGTCTCCCTGGTCGTTCCGCGGGGTTGCGTCACCGCCCTCATCGGACCGAACGGCGCCGGCAAGACGACGATGTTCAATGTCGTCTCCGGCGCCATCACCCCGGCCGCGGGGACGATCCTCTTCGAGGACCGGGACATCACCCGGAGCTCGGTCAGCGACCGGGCACGTCGCGGGCTGGCCCGCACCTTCCAGAACCTCGAACTCGTCGACACCGCGACCGTGCTGGACAACGTCCTGCTCGGCACGACGCAGTACGTGAGGTGGGGGTTCCTCCGCGCGATGGCGCCGGTGCCCGGTGTCTTCCAGGCCGACGAGCGGCTGCGTGAGGTCGCCGTCCGTGCGATCGGTCTCTGCGACCTCGGTCCCTACACGCGTGAGCTGGCCGGCAATCTGCCGTACGGCAAGCGGCGTCACGTCGAACTCGCGCGGGCACTCGCCGCCGGTCCGCGCCTGCTGCTGCTCGACGAGCCGTCCGCCGGCATGGACGCCGAGGAGACGGCCGAACTCGGACACCTCATCGTGCGCATCGTCGATCGACTCGGCGTCTCGGTGCTCGTGGTCGAGCACGACATGTCGTTCGTCCGGCCCTTCGCCGACTACGTCCACGTGCTCAATCAGGGTCGCCTGCTGAGATCCGGACTCCCGGCCGACGTGCTCGTCGACCCCGAGGTCCGGCGGATCTACCTGGGCACGCTGGGAGCCGGTCATGCTTGAGCTCCAGGGAGTCGAGGCCGGGTACGGATCGGTGCGCGCCCTGGGCGGCATCGATCTGACGGTGCAGGCCGGGGAGACGGTCGCCCTGCTGGGACGCAACGGTGCCGGCAAGACCTCGACGCTGCGGGTCGCGAGCGCCATGATCCGCGCGCGGGCCGGGTCGGTGCGGCTCGACGGGGAACCCCTCCGCCGTACGACCACCACCGAGGACCTGGTCGCCCGCGGCCTGGTGCACGTTCCCGAGGGCCGGGGACTGTTCCCCCACCTCAGCGTGGCGGAGAACCTGGAGGTCGGCGCTCATGTCCGCCGCCTGAGCCGCCGTCAGTCACGGTCGGCCATGGACGAGGCCATGGAGTACTTCCCGGTGCTGCGCACTCGACTGCGTCAGAACGCCGGCAGCATGTCGGGCGGCGAGCAGCAGATGCTCGTGGTCGCCCGGGCCCTGATGGCCAAGCCACGACTGCTCCTCCTCGACGAGCCGTCGTTCGGCCTCTCGCCGATCGTGTGCGAGTCCCTCTACGACACCTTTCGCCGGCTCGCCGCCGACGGTCTCGCGCTGCTCATCGTCGAGCAGTACGTCGACCTGGTGGCGACCGTGGCCGATCGGGCCTACGTCCTGGACAAGGGCCACGTCGTCCGATCCGGAGACCCGCGGGACACGTTGTCCGGTGAGGTCATCGAGAAGGCGTACCTCGCCGACACTCTGGAGGTTTCCCGATGACGCGAAGTTCCATGCGCTACCTGGCCGTCGTCGTGTGCGCGGCGTTGGCCATGACGGGATGTGGATCGCAGAAGTCCGCCGAGGAAGCGGCGCAGATCCGCGCCGAACGGGCGAGCGCGATCCAGAACCTCACCGGTGGCGACGTCGCCGCGGGCACGCAGCCGTCCGCCGTCGTGCCCGGTGCCGAGGTGCCGACGCAGCCGGGCGCCGAGGCATCGACGAGCGGTCCGCAACCCGCGGCGGGTGCGGTCACGACCAATTCGGACGGTGCAACCACCGCCGGGACGGCGCAGTCCGGGCCGGCCGCTCCGCAAGGGCGGTCGGGCGGCACCGCCGGTGCCACCAAGCAGGCGGTCAACGGCCCGGGCGTGACCGACACCGAGATCCTGCTGGGTCTGACCGGGCCGCTGTCCGGGGTCTTCGGGTTCTACGGCCAGGAGATGATCGCGGGCGCCGACTCGTACGCCAAGACCGTCAACGCGGCCGGGGGCATCGACGGCCGCAAGATCCGGATCGTCAGCTACGACGACCGGTTCGAGCCGGCGCAGGTGCTGGCGAACGTGAAGCGCCTGGTCGAGCAGGACAAGGTCTTCGCGATGTTCTCCCTGTGGTCGGACGCGGCGCTGCCGTTCCTGACGCAGAAGGGCATTCCGGTCCTCACCCTCGGCGTCACCGCGCCGACCTACTCGTCGAAGTACCCCACGGTCTTCCCGCTCCAGAACAACATCCTGACCTGGAACGAGCAGTTGGCCGAGGCCGTCACGCAACACATGAACATCAAGCCGAGGAAGGTCGGGATCATCTACGACACCGGGTTCTTCGACGGACGGCCGTACACCGAGCACTTCAAGCAGACCTGGCAGGAGTTCGGGGCCGAGGTCACGGTGATGGAGCCGCTGACGCTGTCCGACGGGGACTGCACCTCGGTCGCGCTGAAGATGCGGAACGCCGGGATCGACTTCTGGGACTTCGAGACCCTCGCCTGGCCGTTGTGCGTCGGCGCGATGGATCGCCTCGGGTGGAAGCCGCCGATGGGCATGGGCGGCTGGCCGGCCAGTGCGGCCGGGGTGGCCACGATCGTCGGGCCGAGCGTCAAGGGCATCATTGCGATGAACCTCGCCGACCAGCCGGACGGCAAGCCGCGCAAGCGCACGGCCGCGCACGCCGCCTACGAGGCCGCGCTGAAGAAGTACTACCCCTCGATGGGCAACAACCCGGGCTCGCTGGAGTCCTCGGCGACCCTCGCCTACTACATCGGGATGCAGCTGCTGGCCGACGCGCTGAAGAACATCGCCCCGACGTTCACCCGCGAGGCGCTCGTCAAGCACCTGCAGGGGATCAAGAAGTTCGAGACCGGTATCAGCCCGCCGATCAACAGCCTCGCGCCGAACTGCAAGCAGGGCAGCGGCCAGACCTGGTGGGCGAAGTGGGACTACGACCCGGTCAAGCGCGCCGCGTTCCGCACCCCGGCCACGCCGTACGTCGGCACCGACCGCTTCGAGAAGCGGTACGGCAGCGAGTGCTTCGTCACCAAGATCGCCGACCAGATCGTCGGCAGCGGGAGCTGACATGGACACCGAAAATGTCGGGCCCCTGGCCGGGATCCGCGTCGTCGAAGTGGGCACCCACGTCGCCGGCCCCTTCGCGGGTCAGCTGCTGGGTGACTTCGGCGCCGAGGTCATCAAGATCGAGCAGCCGACCGGCGGCGACCCCATGCGGCACTGGGGGCCGGTACGCCCCGAGGGCTACAGCCTGTGGTGGGAGGTGCTCGGCCGGAACAAGAAGTCGGTCACCGTGGACCTCCGCCAACCCGAGGGGCAGGCACTCGTCCGGCGACTCGTGCTCGAGCGGGCGGACGTCCTGCTGGAGAACTTCCGCCCCGGCACCCTGGAGCGGTGGGGGCTCGACCCGGCCGAGCTCCAGGAGGTGCGGCCGGACCTGATCGTCGCCCGCGTCAGCGGCTACGGCCAGACCGGACCGTACGCGCGCCGCGCCGGATTCGGCAGCATCGGCGAGGCCATGGGCGGGATCCGGCACGTCACCGGTGAGCCGGACCGACCGCCGTCCCGCGTCGGGGTGAGCCTGGGCGACGCCCTGGCCGGCGTGTTCGCCGCCTACGGCGTGGCGATGTCGTTGGTGCACCGGGAGCGGACCCGCGCCGCGACGTCCGGAATGCCGTCCTCGAACGGGCACGGGCCGCCGCGCACCGGTGGTCAGGTCGTCGACGTCGCCATCTACGAGGCCGTGCTGGCCTTGATGGAGAGCCTCGTCCTGGACTACGAGCTCACCGGGCACGTCCGTGGTCGGACCGGATCGACGCTGCCCAACGTCGCGCCGTCGAACATCTACCGCGCGGCCGACGGGGTCTGGGTGCTCATCGCCGCCAACGCCGATGCGCCGTTCCGGCGGCTCGTCGAGGTGATGGAGCAGCCGCAACTGGCCGAGGACCCGCGCTTCGCCACCCACCTCGCCCGGGGTGAGCACGCGCAGGACCTCGACGAGTTGATCGGCGCATGGGCGCGGGGTCTGAGCGCCGAGAAGCTGGTCGAGGTGCTCTCCGAGCACGGGGTCCCGGCGAGCGGCATCTACACCGCCAAGGAGATGCTCACCGATCCGCACTTCGCCGCCCGGGAGAGTCTGATCCAGACCGTTCACCCGGTCCTCGGTGAGATGCACATGCAGGCGCCGTTCCCGCGCCTGAGCGCGACGCCCGGGTCGGTCCGCAGCACCGGACCGGCGCACGGCCAGCACAACGACGAGGTCCTCGGCGACCTGCTCGGACTCAGCAACGCGGACATCGACGCCCTGCGGCGCGCCGGCGTGGTCGCCGGAGAGCCCGCGACCAAGTAGCACTACTCACGACGGGAAAGGCGAACGACATGATCACGCAGGACCCGAAGAAGATCGTCATCACCGCTGCCGTCAACGGCCCGTTCACCATGCGCGAGAAGCGGCCCGGCATCCCGTGGGAGGGCAACCCCACCACGCCGTACACGCCCGAGGAGATCGCCCTCGCGCAGAAGGAGGCCTACGACCAGGGTGCGTCCATCGCGCACACGCACACGCGGCTCGAGGACGGTACCAACGTCCACGAGGCTGAGCTGTTCGGTCAGAGCCACCGGCTGATCCACGCCCAGACGAACATGCTCTGCAACCCGACGACCGGCGGCGGCGGCATGATCACGCCCGAGGAGCGCATCGGCATCATCCCGGCGCTCGCGTCGATGCCGCAGGGCTCGAAGCCCGAGCTCGCCGAACTGACGGCCGGGTCGGTGAACCTTGACTTCTACGACCAGAGGACCAAGCAGTGGACGCTGGGCAACCTGATCTTCAGCAACTCGAACGCCAACTTCGAGATGTTCCTCGACACCTGCAACCAGTACGACGTCAAGCCCGTCATCTGCTGCTTCGAGTACGGACACCTGTACAACGTGCTGCGGATGGTCGACAAGGGCCTGATCCGTACGCCGGTCTTCCTCGACTTCGCGTTCTGCGGCGGACCGATCGTCTCCGGCGTCACGCCCACGATCGAGAACCTCAAGGGCTTCGTCGACCGGATCCCGGACGACCTCGACTGCATCTGGGAGGTCCTGACCTTCGGCGTCGACGAGTTCCCGATCGCGCTCGCCGCCACGGCGATGGGCGGCAACGTCCGACTCGGCCTCGAGGACTACCACTACGCGGACCAGGGCAACCCCACGACCGCCGACCTGGTCAAGCGGTTCGTCCCGCTCGCGGCCGCGCTGGGACGCACACCGGCGAGTCCGGACGAGACCCGGGAGTACCTCGGCCTGGGCTGACGGACCGTCAATCGACTGCCGAAAAAGGATGACACATGTGGGAAGAAACCGGCGGCGGGTTGTTCGCCGTGCGATTGGTCATCGGTCTGCTCTTCTTCGCCCACGGGCTCGACATTCTCACTGCGGGCAAGCAACGCACGATCGACTTCTTCGCCGCCTTCAAGGTTCCGATAGCGCAGATCAGTGCCCCGCTGGCCGGTGTCGCTCAGACCCTGGCCGGCCTGGCGATGATCCTGGGCCTCGGAGCGCAGGTCGGGGCCATCGCGATGATCGCGCTGATGGCGGGTGCCATCTTCTACGTCCACGGCCGGTTCGGCTTCCCCAACATCAACATCGTCGGCCAGCAGGACGACGGCAGCCCGGTGTTCGCGATGCCGGGCTACGAGTTCAACGTCGCCCTGATCGGCGGGTTGCTCGCCGTGGCCATCGGCGGCCCGGGTGTCTGGGCGATCGTCTGACGACCTGAATCACCACGTGCACCACCACGTGCACCACCACGGAGAAAGGCACACCGACATGGAAACCACCCGCACCAAGCGCTCGATCACCGCCGGCGCGGCGGAGGCGGCCATCGCGGCCGCCCGTGAGGCCGCGACGGGCATGGGCAAGCCGATGTCCATCGCGGTCACCGACGAGTCCGGCGCCCTCGTCGCGTTCTGCCGGATGGACGGTGCCCCGCTGCTGTCCGTGGACCTCGCGCAGGACAAGGCCTACACGGCCATCTCCTTCGGCATCCCGACGCACGCCTGGCACGACTTCATCAAGGACGACCCGCCCCTCGCCACCGGCATCCCGACCGTGCGCCGCCTCGTCGTCTTCGGCGGTGGCTACCCGATCGTGATCGATGGCGAAATGGTCGGCGGCATCGGCGTCAGCGGCGGCCACTACACCGACGACATGAAGGTGGCGGAGGCCGGACTGGCGGCGTTGTAAGCCGTGACGGCATCGACGGAGAAGGCGCCGCGCGATCTCGTCCTCACCGAGGTCGGGTTGCGGGACGGGCTCCAACTGGAGGCCGCGACGATCCCGACCACGGTGAAGATCGAGCTCGCCGTGGCGTTCGACCAGGCCGGCTACCGCCGCATCGAGGTGGGCAGCTTCGTCTCGCCCCGGGCGGTGCCGTCCATGGCCGACACCGGGGCGGTGATGGACGCGCTCCGCGGCCGGGTCCGGGCCGAGCTGCAGGTGCTGGCGGCCAACGTCCGCGGCGTGGAGCAGGCGGCGGCGGCTGGTGCCGATGTCGTCAACATCGTCGTCGCCACCACCGAGACCATGAACGCGCGCAACGCCGGGTGCACGGTCGACGAGGCCGTCGGCATCGTGGAGAAGGCCAGCGGGCGCGGTGACGAGCTGCGCGTGGCCGCCATCATTGCGACGGCCTTCGCCTGTCCGTACGAAGGTCCGGTGGAGCCGGAGGTCAGCCTCGGGCTGGTCGACCGCGTCGTCGCCGCCGGTGCCACTCGCGTCACGCTCGCCGACACCGTCGGCGCGGCCCACCCCGCGGCGGTCGCGCAGTTGGTCGCGCGAACCCGCGAGCGTCATCCCGGGCTCGACCTCGGCTTCCACGCGCACGACACCCGAGGGATGGGACTGGTGAACGCCTTGGCCGCGGTCGAGGCGGGGGTCGACGGCCTCGACTCCTCGCTCGGTGGCCTCGGCGGCTGCCCGTTCGCCGGCAAGGGCGCGGCCGGCAACGTCGCCAGTGAGGAGGTCATCGGCGCGCTGGACGACCTCGGTCGCCCACCCGGCGTCGACCTCGACCGCATCGCCGCCTGCAGCGCGCACCTCGAAGACCTGCTCGGGCGCTCCCTGCCCTCCCGCCGGCTGGCGCTGTTCCGGGCCACCGGCACCGCTCGATAGTTCCCACGAAGGAAGGACTCCGATGAGTACCCAACTCGCCCCGCCCCGCGGGACGATCGACTGGAAGCTGACCGCGTACGAAGCGCGGACCCAGTTCTTCAACATGTACGACTCGCTGCCGTTGATGAGCTCCTTCGAGCCCATCGAGATCGTGGGCTACCCGAGCCACCGCGTGGACCTGGTGAAGGCCGAGGGGGGCGACGTCACCCGGCGCGCCGATGCCGATGACGAACTGCTCCTGGTCGTCCAGGGCGCGATCGCCGTCCAGTTCACCGAGAACGGCAAGCCGGTCGCGAGCGCCACCGCGGTCGACGGCGAGGTCCTGCTGCTGCCGCGGGCGCTGTCGTACCAGATCCGGTCCGACGGCGATGCGGCTGCGCTGTACCTGCATTTCCGGACCCGCGAGGCCAGCGCCGTAGAGGAAGGCTGATCATGACCGCTCCCCAGATCGTCCGCCCCGACTACGTCGCGACGAACCGCGCGCGCATCGGGTCCATCACGTTCGAGGTCGGGCCGGAGATGACGACCATTCACTACCCCGGCGACACCTCGGAGATCCGGACCTCGCAGGTCTTCCGCGGATTCGTCCGGATGCTGGACTGGATGCGCGGCTTCGACGCCTTCCGGATGGAGGGCGATTTCACCATCACCGAGACCGACGGTGGCCTGACGTGGGAGTTCGGCTTCGCGCAGTTGCACGCCGACTCCACGCGCACGCCCTACACCGAGCGGTTCCCGATGGGCGAGGCCGCGGACTTCTGCCGGTGGGTCGCGAACATGGCCGCTCCTCACACCAGGAACGGCCACCTCTCGCCGGCCGGGCGTCTGCCGCAACCCGGTGAGTTCTCCGAGCACTTCTTCATCGATCGACTGCTGGAGGCGGCGAAATGAACAACCGCGACTTCCCTACCCGGGTCCTGTTCAACAACATCCCGGCTCCCCGCGCGGCCCGCTGGGAGAACCTCGACATCAAGTACGGCAAGCTCGAGATCACCGATCCTGAGCAGGCCTGGCGCTTCCGCCTGTTCAACCTGCGGGACCACCTATCCAAGCTCGAAGCGCTGTGGACGGTGCACGTGGTCGGGCACGTCGGGCCCCTGCTCATGCTCGCCTCCCAGGAGGACGAGGAGTTCCCGTGGGAGGGCCACGACAACGACGAGGCCGAGACCATCGTTCTCCTCAACGGCCAGATGCGCTTCGTGGTCAAGGAGTCCAAGACCGACCGCGAGGTGTGCGACGTGCACCTCGAGTCCGGCGACATCCTCGTCCAGCCCGGTGAGACCAGCCACAAGGCCTACGGCGACGGCGAGGACGCCATGCTGGCGATCATCGAGTTCGCGCACTGATGGGCCGGTTGACGCCGGTCAGCCGCGCGGATGCCCCGCCGGCCATCCAGGAGGTCTACTCGGCCGTCTTCGGGGACCGCGACCCGGTCGCGGACCCGGGGACGGACACGGGGAGTCGGGGCGACTGGTGGACGACGATGGCGCTCTCGCCGGACCTCCTCGCCACCCTCACGGCACAGTTCGGAGCCTTCAACAGTGCCGCGCGGGAGCTGCCCGAACAGCTCCGGGAGATCGCGATCGTCCGGGCCGGATTCGTGACGGAAAGTCAGTTCGTCTACTCCCAGCACTCCAAGGTGGCCCGGGCGGTCGGGCTGAGCAAGGCCGAGGTGGAGGCCATCTCGGCGTGGGCGAGCTCGGAGGACCTGAGCCGGGAACAACGGGCCGTGCTCGCGTACGTCGACGAGCTGGTCCTCCAGAACGGCCGGGTCCAGGACCCCACCTTCGACGCCCTGCGGGCGTTCCTGTCGGACACCGCGATCCTGGAACTGACGATCGTCGCGGCGTCCTACCACCTGCACGCCATGGTCTCCCGGGCGCTCCGGCTGGAGTTCGACGACGTCGGTGAGCGCATCGTCGAACTCCCGGCGCCCGCCGGCTTCCAGGAGTCCGACCTGCTCGCCCTGCTCCGCGGCGACTGACTCCGTCGTCGCCGGGCTCGGCGGGACGACCGCGTATCCACCGATCTGCTGAAAGGGCATCACATGACGAGCACAATCGTTGTCGAGGACACTGAGATCAAGGCGCTCGACGACGTCGCGGACCGGTTCTTCGCCGCGGTGGAGGCCGGCAACATCGACGCAGTACGGGAGATCTACTCCCCGGACGCCCGGATCTGGCACAACTTCGACGACTACGCCTCCACACGGGAGGAGAACCTCCAGGTGCTGGGGTGGGTGTCCGCCAACGTGCCAGGGTTCCGGTTCGAGGAGGTCCGCCGGTATTACATCCCGGGGGCGTTCATCCAGCAGCACGTGATCCGGGGGCAGAAGCCCGACGGCTCCGAGATCCGCTGCCCGGCGATCCTGAAGGTCGAGTGCAGCAACGGCCACATCGACCGGATCGAGGAGTACTTCGACCTCAGTCAGATGCCGCTGGGCTGAGGGGCCTGACGCCAGGCTGAGCCTACTTCGCTCTGGTGGCCCGTAGCACGTTGCGGACCACCAGAGCGATCTCGACGTTCAGGGCGGTCGCCGGGTCCTCCAGGTCGAACCCGGAGACCTCCGAGCAGCGCCGCAGCCGGTACTTGACCGTGTTCGCGTGGACGACCAGTTGCTCCGCCGTCCGCGGGAAATTGCGTCCGCTCGCGAAGAACGCGGCGAGCGTGCTCATCAACTCCCCGCGGTGGAGCTGGTCGTACTCCTCGATCGCGCACAGGTAACGGTCCGCCAGGCCGCGCAGCTCCGCGTCGCTGAGGTTCTCCACGATGATGCGCGCCAGGCCGAGGTCCTCGTAGGACGCGACGCGGACCTCGGGGGCGGTGAGTCGGCACGCCAGGAGCGCCCGCCGGTACGACTGCGCGGCCGATTCCGAGGGGGAGCCGGGCAGGATGGGGCTGCCGATCCCGGCGCGGACGCCGTCGAAGCCGGGCGTGTTCAGTCGCTTCAGCACGCTGCCGGCGCCCTCCTGCGGATCGTCGGCCGAGGTCGGCCACAGGCAGACCACGCGACCACCGACCACGACGGAGCGGACGAGCGCCCGCGCGCCGTGCGCGGCGAGATGGGTGTCGATGAACCGCGCCGCTTCGCGCAGCTGACCATCGGTCGGCCCGTTCTCGACCCGTCCGGCGCGCCGCGAGGGCACCCACTCGAAGACGACGGCAGAGGCCGCGTCGTTGATGTCGTAACCCAGCATGACGGCGCGCGCGGCGACCGCCTCCGGGTCCTGCTCGGCGAACAGCAGGTCACCGATGTACTGCGCCTGTTGCTCTCGGGCCCGCTGCTCCAGCGCCCGGCCCTTCCAGACCAGGAGCGAGGCGCAGTTGGCGGCGGCCTCGACGGCCTGCAGGTACAGGATGCCCAGCTTGCGGGACGTCTCGGCGATGGAGATGTAGCCCCAGAGGGCGGACTCGGTGCGGATCGAGGCCATGACGCGGGAGTGGTAGTCGATCTCCGGCAGCGGCCCGAAGCGGAACGCGCCCACCTCCCGCTGCAGCTGCTCGGGCAGGTCCGCGCGGTTGAGGGCGGTCACGATGTCGGCCGGAACGCGCCCGGCCTCGTTCGTCCGCCGGCGCGCCGAGTCCGGATTGCCGACGTCGTAGAACGCGACCACCTCGTTGTAACACGTCTTGATGCTGACGGGATTGCCGGTGGCCAGGGCCAGCGCACGGCAGATGGTCTGCATGGTCCCGCCGGTCACGACGATCTCCTGCAGCCGGCGCTGGATGCGCAGGCTCGCCTCGATCTGGGCCTGGTGGTACACCAGCAGCTCGCGGTGCAGACGCGGCTGCAGTTCCGCCACTGAGCTCGTCGTCTCCAGCCACAGCAGGGCGATCCGCCGGGAGGCCGCCCGGCGGAACAGCGTCGTCAGTTCCGGGCCCTGCGGGGCCTGGCCCGGCCCGACCAGGCAGAGGACGGGCCAACCCGAACGGTCGGTCAGCGCGCGGTCCAGGGAGTCGGAGCCGACGGAGTGGAACAGGCCGCGGCCCTCGCAGCCCTGGTCACTCAGCAGCGACGCGGCCACCGGACGGTACGGATCGAACGCACCCTCGTTCAGCACCCGGCTCGCCTGGAGCAGAGGCAGCTCGAGCAGGTCGGCAATGGCGAAATCCAAGACGCAACCCTCGATCACGGCCGCAGTGGGCACTTCGCGAGGACACCGATACTTCCCGGTGGTGAAGGGATTCGGGGTATCGCGATAGTAAATATCGCGGGCGCAGACAAACCTGGTTGCGGGTGACCCGGGGGGTCGTGGGCTGAGCACAGGCCGCACCCCGTCCGTTGGTGTGGGAGGGCAAAGTGTCTGCGCCATCCGACGTACGTCTGAAATGTGATCAACTGCGGGAACACGGGATCGAGGTTCTGGCCGTCACCGCGCCCGAGCTCGGCGAGTGCGTCGACGAGTACGCGTCGTTACTCCTCGCGTATGCCCGGGCCGTCACCTAACTCCAGATGCCGAGCTTCGCCAAGGCGCCGACCGCCCGGAACGGCTGGGACGCATCGCGGAGCAGTTGAAAGGCGTGAGCTCACCATCGACTACCTCAGCAACAACGTGGGCGTGGCGCTGGAAGGCCTGTTCCTCGAGCACGACAGGGAGGCGCAGCGGGCCTATCCGCTAATGACGCGGTCACCGGGTCGAGAACTGAGCCGGTGTCAGTTCTGCGCCCGTGAGCCAGGGCGCGATGGACGCCGGCGATGGCGCCGGGGACGGAGAAGTCGATCGGCGACTCGCATGCGAAGTCCGTCGGGTGGACCACCAGGACGGGTTCGGGTCTATTGGCGGCTGAGCTCTCCAGCGTCCCGCTTCCCGCAGGACCGAACTCGTACCGGACCGGGCCCAACTGGAAGGCGATGAGGTCATTCAGTTGGTCGCGGCGGTACGGCGTGGCGGTGAGGCCGAGCCAGCGACGGGCCGGGATGGTGCGAACGGCTGCCTCGAAGGCAGCAGCGGGGATGTGGTGGCATTCGTCGACGACGACCAAGCCGTATCCGGCGAGCTTGTCATCGAGATCGTCGCGTCGCGCGAGGGTTTGGAGCGTCGCAATGTCGACGATGCCGCTGAGTTTCGAACGGCCTCCGCCGAGCTGGCCGGGCTTCACTCCGAGGAGCGACTGGATCTGGCTGCGCCATTGGTCCGCCAGCGTCTTGCGGTCCACGAGCACCAGGGTGGAGACGGAGTGCGCGGCAATGGCTGCGCAGGCCATGACGGTCTTGCCGGAGCCCGGTCGGGCGACGAGCACGCCGAGATCGTGCGGGAGCGCATTCTCAACGGCAACACGTTGCGCCGAGGTCAGTTCGACGGTCAGCGTGGCGTCTATTCGCGAGCCGCTTGACCGCTGGTCGTCGACTTCGACCTTGCTGCCAGCTTCGTCGATGACGCGGGCGACGGTGTCGAGGAGGCCGCGTGGCAGGACAAGCTGACCGTCGAGGGTCTCGTCAAAGGACTGGATGAAGCGCGGGATGTTCCACGTCGACTGCCGACGGCGCTGCCGGTCGTAGAAGTCTGGGTTCGACATCGACGCGGCGTGCTTGAGGGTCGAGTACTGAGCCGGCGTCAGTTCCTCACTTGGCAGATGAACACCGCCATTCAGGGTGAGGTGCACACGCGCCGACGCACGCGGCTGGGTTTTCGTTGCTGCTCTCGTGTGGAGCCGCTGAACCTTGACGCCGGCTGTCGGTTCGCGAAGTCGACCAGCGATCGCTGTGACCTGTTTCGATTTCAGGCGGTCGAGAGTCGACAAGTACTCCCACTGGTCGTCGTACGGCTCCAGTGTGGCTAGTTCGAGAAACACGGTGGTGCCGTGCTCTCGTCGGCTGATCCCATGCAAGGGCGCGGCGATCAGATTGCCGAACCGTCCAATCGGCACCGTGTCTTGGGACGGGAAGAGGCGGTCGTAGCAACTGAGGTCCATGCGGCCGCGAAGGGCGATCGCCTCCCGGATCAGCCCGGTTCCCAGTTGGCGGGCCGTGGCTGCTGCGACCGGACCGGTGAAGAGGATCCACACATGCGCACCGACCCCCGAGCGCGAGACCTCCAGTGCAGCCGGTGCTCCGAGTGCGCGTGCTGCCTTGAGGTAGGCGAGTGCATCCAGCATCGCCGCGGCGCCGTCGAAGTCCGCTGCGAGGCAGCAGGTCTCGTCGCCGGGCAGCATCGGATACAGGCCGATGTGTAGCGACCCCCGCAGATGGGCGGCCACAACATCCGGCGTCAGCGGGAGGTAGCGCGGGTTGTCCTTCTTGCTCTTGCTCCAGCCTCCTTCGACCGCGGGCATCCAGCCAGACTTGCCGAGCCGTTCGTTCTCCCACCGGATGGAGTACACGTCGCGGCGAGCTCCGAACAACGCGGAGTAGAAGGCGACCTTGGCCTCCGGCGACGAACCTGCCGTCACCGGTCCGGGTGTTCGGTCGAACCAGGCTGTTTGTGTGCTGTTCGCCGGTGTGGCTTCGTGCTTGGTCATTCGCAGAAGCTTCTTGAGGCGCTCGTTCTCCCTTCGGAGCTCCGCGAGCTGCCTGCGCAAGTCGTGCCCGCTCCCGGCCGGGTCTGGAGTTTGTGGCAAGTTTGATAGTACCCTTCACTGTGTGGAGTGATCTATCAAAGTGGAGCGAAACGTGGCTGCGGTCGATGCTGTGCGGGTCGCGCTTGATTCCGTGTGGGGCGGCGCGCTTGCACGCAGCATCGAGGATGTCCGACTGGACCTCAAGGAGGACGCTGCGACGGTGAAGGAGTCGGGCCGGGTCGCGCTCGACGCGGCCCTTTGTCTGGCCAATACGGCTGGGGGCTCAATCGTTTTTGGAGTTCAGGACGCCGTTCGTGGGCGCGAGGCATTCGTCGGTACGAGCCTGGACCCCACGGCGCTTCGGAAATACATTTACGACAACAGCAGGCCGCGGCTGCTGGTCGACGTCGAGGAGATCGACTATCGCGGCCATCGCCTAGTGGTGATCTCGGTGCGGACGGATGACGAGATCTACGCCGACACAAAGGGCCGCGCGCCTTACCGGATCGGCTCGGACTGTGTCGGCATGGATCCGGCGACCGCCCAACGCGTGCGCGACGAGCGTCGAGGCTTCGACCGGTCAGCCGGACCCGCGAACAACTCTGCGGTCGACAACGGGGCGCTGGCGCGCGCCCGTCAGCGCCTCCAAGCATCGCTCAGCCCGGTGAGCAACGGGCTGGCCAAGCTGTCGGACGAGGACCTGTTGCGCGCGCTCGGTCTCACCGACGGCGATGGTCGGTTGCTGTTGGCAGGCGAATATCTGCTGGGGGCCGGTACGACAGTTCACTACCTTTACCGGGACTCACCGGGTGGCGAGCCCAGGATGGTGGAACGTTTCCAGGAGCCGCTGATCGTCGCGTTCGACCACATCATGCGGCTGTTCGAACTGCGACGTCAGTTCACCCCGGTCACGTTGCCGGACGGACAACAACTTCAAGTCGAGGACTTCCCTGAGCTGGCGATCCGCGAGGCACTCATCAATGCCCTCATGCACCGAGACTTGGCATCGCCCGCGCCGGTCGTGGTGGAACATTCGCCGTCGGTGCTTGTGATCACCTCGCCGGGCCCACTGGTCGCCGGTGTGACCGTCGACAACATCCTCACTCACCCCTCGACCCCGCGAAACCGCTCCCTGACATCCGCGGTGCGCTTGTTGGAGTTGGCGGAGGAGATCGGTCGCGGGGTGGATCGCATGTATCGGGAGATGATTCGATCTGGCCGACCGGCTCCCACCATCGACGCCGGCTTGGACAGTGTGCGGGTTGCCCTGGTTGGGGGCGCCCCGGACGTCAACGTCGCCCGTTACGTGGGCACGTTGCCGGCGTCCATCCGCGATGACACCGACGCCATGCTCATCCTCCTGCGCTTGTGTGGCACGAAGACGGTGCACGCCCCGACCTTGGCTTCGCTGCTCCAGAAGAGCGCGGCGGAAGCCGAGGCAGCGTTGCGCCGGCTTGCGTCTGAGCCGTTCGCGATCGTCGAGCCGACTCGGCAATCCATGCGAGCCGCCCACCCGCACTACCGCCTCCGGGAAGAGCCGTTGAGGCAGCTGGGCAGTGCGATCACCTACGCCCGACGCACGATGGACGAGATCGATCGACGCGTCATCGCCCACGTTCGGGAGTACGGGCGAATCACCAACGCGACCGTGCAGAACCTCTTCAACGTATCCATGCCTCGTGCTCGACAGATCCTCGCCGGCCAGGTTGACCGCGAACTGTTGGTCAAGACCTCCCAGGCGCAACGTGGACCGGGTGTGGAGTACGGCCCTGGCCGTACGTTTCCGCCGGCACCCGACCGGCGGCGTCGGGGCAAGACAGCGACCGAGCAAGAGCTCCCGCTGGACCTCTGACACCACGCGCTGCGACGAAAACGCGGGCACGGGTCTCGCTGCCACGTCCGTCCACGGGCATGGTCCGCACGTTTACGACAACCTCGTCAGCGACGAAGCATGGCGCCAAGGAAATCGGCCGCGTGGAGCTGCCGACCGGAATGGAAATCCCCCACTTCCGTGGAGGCATGAGCTATGAGGAGTAGCCATGTCAGAGACGAGAAGGAAGTTCGACGCCGAGTTCCGTGAGGGGGCGGTGCGGCTGGTCCGGGAGAACCCGGGCAAGTCCATCGCGGCGATCGCGCGGGACTTGGGCATCAACGAGGGCACGCTGGGGAACTGGGTCGCCCGGGACCGGGCCAGCGAGGGCGGGAACGGGCAGCTCACGGCCGATGACCTGGCCGAGCTCAAGCGGCTGCGCGCGGAGGTCGCCGAGCTGCGGATGGAACGTGATGTCCTCAAGCGCTCCGTGGTCCTGTGGGTGAAGGAGGCGACGAAGTGAGCGTGGCGGGCTTCATCGCCGACCAGAGGACCTCCTATCGGGTGCCCCACGCGGTCTGCTGCGCCATCCTCGGGGTGAGCGTGTCGTGGTTCTACAAGTGGCTGGCGCGGGTCGGGAACCCGGCCCCGACGGTGCGGGCCCAGCGCCGGGCCCTGCTCGATGCTGAGGTGCGGCGGTGCTTCGAGGCCTCGGGGGGCATTTACGGATCGCCGCGGATCCATCTGGATCTGGTTGAGGCCGGCTGGCAGGTCAGCGTGAACACCGTCGCGGACTCGATGCGCCGCCAGTACCTGTTCGGGCGCAAACCCAAGCGGTATAAGGGATTGACGCGCCAGGACAAGGCCGCGCCGAAGTTCCCGGACCTGCTGGGCCGTGACTTCAGCGCAGCGGCGCCGAACCGCAAGTGGTGCGGGGACATGACCGAGGTCCCGACCGGGGAGGGCAAGCTCTACCTGGCGACCGTGATCGACCTGTACTCGCGGCGGCTGCTGGCCGCGGCGATGAGCGAGCACCCGGACGCGGTGCTGGCTGCGGATGCGATCAAGATCGCCGCTGCTGTGCGCGGTGGCCGGTCGGTGATCGAGGGTGTCATCTTCCACACCGACCGCGGCTCGACCTACACCGCCAAGGACTTCCGGCGCCTGTGCGCCGAGCAGCTCGGGATCCGCCAGTCGATGGGCAGGGTCGGGTCGTGTTTCGACAACGCAGCCGCGGAATCGTTCTTCTCCACCCTTGAACACGAGGTCCTGTCCCGGCACACGTTCGCGACAAAGGCCGAAGCCCGCGCGGTCATCGGACCTTGGTGCTACGAGTTCTACAACCATCGCCGCCGGCACACCACCGCGGCTGGACTGCCACCGGTCCGATACGAAATGATGCTCACTGACGCACCATCAGCTGCATAACGGAACCCTCCACGAAATGAGGGGATTCTCAGAACGGCCGGCGGCAAAGGTGCAGGTCAGCGTTCGTGCGCTCTCGATCGTTGACGAGCGCATGGCGGCCGAGGGCGTGACTGCGGCTTCGTCACGCCGATGACTCTCGATGAGTTTTGATGAGTTTCTGATGAGTTCGCACAGCACCGAGGCCCTCTTCCCGGACGGAAAAGGGCCTCTGAGCTGCGGTTTTATCTGTCGGGGTGGCGGGATTTGAACCCACGACCTCTTCGTCCCGAACGCGGATACAGCGAATCAGCCAGTATCGGACGGCACTGGATCATGCCGTTGAGCTGGGCGCTCGTGTCAGTCGGCGCCGACGGATGTCAGCGGTTGTCGGAGTTCTTGATGCCTTTTCGATGCCTCGCGAGCACTCCGTACGCCGTCAGCGTCGCCGCCTGCTGGCGGCCTGGTCGGCGGGCGGGGCGGGGTCCTTCGTGGCCTTGGTCCTGCCGTTGGCCGATGTCTTCGCCCGGGCAGCCGAGCTACGGGACGTCCGATTCGTGGCGAGCCCCTCGAGGAGGAGATCCGCCACGGCGTCGGCCAGGCCCTCCGGGGTCTCCGGCTTGGCCGGGTTGTACCACTCAGCGGCGAAGTTCAGCCCGCCGATGATGGACAACAGAGCCGCCTTAAGGTGCGGCACGGGACGCAGGACCCCGTCCTTGATCCCCTGCTGCGCCACGCCGAGGAACAGGTCTTCGTACTCCTGCCGCAGCGCCAGGGCCCGGGCCTGGCCGTCGGGGCCCAGGTAGCGCCACTGGTTAAAGGTGACCTTGGTCTGTTCGACCGTCTCCGCGAGGACCCGCATGTGCGCGCGGATGGCGGCGCGCAGTTTGATGTCGGCCGGCTCGTCGGTATCGATCGCTTCGGAAATCGCGTCGATGTAGTTGGTGATGCCCTCTTCGACGATCGCGAGGAGCAGTTCCTCCTTGCTGCGGATGTGCGCGTACAGGCTGCCGGGTTGCAACCCGACGGCTTTGCTCAGGTCGCGCATCCCGACCACGGGATAGCTGTGCTCCCCGAACAGCCGGATGGCTTCGCGGACGATCGCTTCCGGAACAGCGGGGCGGGTGGACGATCCGTGCGCCGATCGCTTGGCGATGGCCATCCCTCGGTCTCCTCGCTTGCGGGTCCGTGCTGGGCCGTGACGGGGGCCGTCGCCTCGCTGCGGCGGAAACGTCGCTGCCATTCTGCGTTATTGAGCCCGCCGGGCGCGAAATTGCGCTTCGGCACGGCGCCCGACGCGTGACCGATCTTAGCGGCGCGCAGCAGGTCCCTGATCACTCACCGTGACCGTCGCCGCTAGTCAATGCCGGTGCGCAACGTCCCCGTCCGCGCCCCGTCGACCCATCGGGTCCGTGCAGAAACGGCGCCGACGAACGCCCTTGCCGCGCCGCCCGGCGCCGGTGCTCGGCCTCCGCGCGGGCGAGACAGCACCACCGCCCGGAATGTGTTGACACCGACCGGTTCGTCGCCCAGACTCACCGAACGGGCGTTCGTTTGTTACGTGGAACACCTACAAGCGCGGGTCGCGCAGGCCCGCACCGCCTATCTCGGGAGATGTCGTGGACTGGAAGGTCCTGAAGAGTCAATGGGATCGGGTCGCGGCCGTCGGCCTGATGCTCGCCGGTGCGGTTTCCCTCATCGCCGGCTATCTGCAGGTGGCGGACTCCAAGTTCCTGGCCGAGCAGACGCGATTCATCACCTCCGGCGGTCTCGGCGGGCTGTACCTGCTGGGCCTGGGTGCCACCCTGTGGATCTCCGCCGATCTGCGCGACGAGTGGCGCAAGCTGGACCGGATCGAGCGGGCGCTCGCGGACGGGGTCCTGCGGTGGATGGACGCTCCTGCGTCGGCGGGCACGTCAACGGGGCGCGAGAGCGCCCCCGTTGCGCCCGAGAACGGGTCGGCCACCGATCTCGACAGCACCCTCGCGCACTCGGTTCGCTCCCGTGAGCACGCGTAGTCCGGCGCGCGGGGCGAGCGTCCACCGCGCCCCTACGGGGCGGATCGAGTCGACGGCGACGGCGGGATCCCCGTGGCCGATGTCGGCGTATGTGATCTTCGGGGTGCTGACGCTCGTGGGCGCGGCTCTGTTCCTGACCGGCACCGGCATGGTGGCCGACGAGAAGCTGTACGACGACCAAGTCCCCGGGATGAACATCGCCATCGCCGGTGTGCTGGTCGGGAACGCAGCCGGGGCTCTCCTACTGGTCGCGGGCCGTCGCGCGGTGACGACGCGTCGGATTCGGGTGCTGGGAGCGGTTCCGGCCGCCGCGGTCGAGGTGCCGGTCGTGGCGGTCCCCGCGGAGTCGACCGCGCTGGTCGCGGGGGACGGGTTGGTCCACTTCCACCGCGCGGACTGTCCGATGGCGACGGGTCGTGCGTGGGCAGCGGCCGAGCGGGCGGTTCATGAGCGTGCAGGTCGTCGAGCGTGCGGGGTGTGCAAGCCGTGAATGAGTTCCTGAACTATCTGGTCCCCGGCATCGCCGACGGGTCCGTGTACGCGCTGGCAGCACTGGGCCTCGTGCTGACCTACAAGACCTCCGGGGTGTTCAACTTCGCGCACGGCGCCTTGGCGGCCACGGCGGCCTACTTGTTCTACGAGGGTTACGTCGAGCAGAACTGGCCCTGGCCGGTCGCGTTCGTGCTGAGTCTGCTGCTGGTCGGTGTCGTCGGCGGGTTGCTGTTGGAACGCCTGGCGACCTTGCTCGCCGCGGCGCCCACGGTGACAACGGTCGTGGCGACGGTCGGCCTCCTGGTCCTCCTGCAGTCGCTGATGACGGCGATCTACGGATCGGCGGACAAGAAGGCCGGGGACTTCCTGCCGACCAACGGTCCGCGCGTGGGGGACGTGACGATCTCCTACGGCGACATGATGGTGACGGCGTTCTGCCTGGGCGCGGCGCTCGCGCTGTTCCTGTTCTTCGGCCGCACACGGATGGGCAAGGCCATGACGGCCGTGGTGGACGACCCCAACCTGCTGGCGTTGCAGAAGTCGAACCCGTCGGCCGTCCGTCGACTCTCCTGGGTGCTCGGCTGCTGCTTCGCCTCGACCTCCGGAATGCTGCTGGCCCCCAAGCTGGGCGTCTCGGTCAACGTTCTGGTTCTGATCGTCATCGCCGCATACGGCGCGGCCGCGGTCGGGCTGTTCGAGAACCTGCCGCTCACCGTCGGTGGTGCCTTCGCCATCGGCATCATGGTCAACTACTTCCCGTCGTTGACGCAGAAGACCGATTCGCTGTTCCTGCAGAGCCTGCCGCGCAACATTCCGTTCCTCGTGTTGCTGCTGGTCTTCCTCCTGGTGCCGGCTCGCCTCCTCACCGAACGCGGAGTACGTAACGCGCGGCGCTTCGAGCCCCCGCGGGCGTTCTCGCCGCGGGTGACCGCCGCCGGCTTGACGGCGCTCGCCGTGACCCTGCTCGCGGTTCCTCACGTCGTGCGGGATGCCGACATCACCGTGTACAGCGCCTTCGTCGCTTACGGGATCATCTTCCTGTCGCTCGGCATGTTGCTCTACATGTCCGGCATGATCTCGCTGGCGCACATGGGCTTCGCGGCGATCGGGGCGGTGGCGTCGGGCAAGTTGATGACGTTCGGGTTCTTCGACTGGCTGCCCTTCGTCGGTGGGAACACCGTCTCCTGGCCGGTGGCGATCCTGCTCGGCGGCCTGATCGCGGTTCCCTTCGGGGCGATCGTGGCGATCCCCGCCATCCGTCTGGCCGGGATCTACGTCGCCGTGGCCACGTTCGGTTTCGGAATCCTGCTCCAGCAGGCGTTCTACCTGGCCCCGGTCATGTTCGACACCGGTGCACTGGTCCAGCATCCGCGGCCGGGAACGGATTTCTACGTGCCCGGCACGGCCACGGCCGAGCCGATCGAAGGGACGGCCGCGCCGCTGTTCGGGGTCGACTTCAACAACGAGCGGAACTACTACTACCTCGCGTTGGCCGTCCTGTTCCTGGTGGCCGCGATCGTGCTGGTTGTTCGGCGGAGCCGCCTCGGAACCCTCCTCCGCGCCATGTCGGACTCGCCGGTCGCACTGTCCGCGCACGGGGCCAACACCAACGCGATGCGCGTGATCGTCTTCTGCCTGTCGGCCTTCATCGCCGGCATCGGCGGGGGTGTTCTGGCCGGGGTGACCCAGTCGGCCAGTGGATCCTCCGGTGGCACGTTCGACTACACCACCTCGTTGATCTTCGTGGCGGTCCTGGGCTTCTGCGGACGTCGACCGATCCTGTCCCCCCTGCTGGCTGCGTTCGCCTTCCAGGTCGTGAAGATCTACCCGCCGTTCGACCACCCCACGATGATCGAGTATCGGGGCGTGATGTTCGGAGCGCTGGCGATCCTGGTGGCAATCTGGCCCGCCCTCAACTTCGGTGCGCTGCGTGGCCGTCGAGCCGTCGAGCGCGAGGACGGGGAGCTTGGAACGTTGGGATTCCCGTCCCGGTTGAACGCGCCACCGATCCAGGTCGTGACGGTGCGTCAGGATGACGATCGGTCATTGGTCCTCGCCGGATCGCAGGAGGCGTCGCGGTCATGACTGTCGACCTGGATGTCGCCAACGTGACGGTGCGCTTCGGCGGCATCGTCGCCGTCAACGATGTGTCGCTGTACGCCAAAGCGGGTCAGATCACGGGGTTGATCGGCCCCAACGGTGCCGGCAAGACCACGTTCTTCAACGCCTGTACCGGGCGGAATCGTCCGTTGTCGGGCACCGTCCGGCTCGGTGATCACGACCTGCACGGGCACCGCACCTCGAACCGGGCTCATCACGGGCTCGGCCGGACGTTCCAGCGGATGGAACTGTTCGAAAGCCTGTCGGTGCGGGAGAACGTGCGGTGCGGGCCGTCGGCCTTCTACTCGAGCTTACGCCCACTGGGCCTGCTGTACTCGACCCGTAAGGAGACCCGGCAGATCCACGCGCGCGCCGAGGAAGCGCTGGACCGCTGCGGACTCAGCGGGCTCGGAGACCGGGTGGTGGGCGACCTCTCGACGGGCCAGCGTCGCCTGGTCGAGCTGGCTCGGGCCATTGCGACCCCCTTCAAGTTCCTATTGCTCGATGAGCCTTCGTCGGGCCTGGACGTGTCCGAGACACACGCGTTCGGCAAGGTCCTGACCGACTGGGTGTCCGAGACCGGGAACGGCATCCTCATCGTCGAGCACGACATGGCCTTGGTCTCCGAGATCTGCCAACAGATCTACGTCCTGGACTTCGGCAAGATCATCTACTCCGGGACCACGCGCGAGGCCCTGAGCAGCGATCTGGTCAAGGCTGCCTACCTCGGGGAGGTCTCCGTTGCTTGAGTTGCGCAACATCACGGCCGGCTACGACACCGGGACGGTGCTCCGGGACGTCTCGCTGGTGGTTCCGGACAACGCGACCGTCGCCCTGCTCGGCCCCAACGGCGCGGGAAAGACCACCTTGCTCCGGGTCGCTTCCGGCCTGCTGAAGCCCTACTCGGGTCATATCGTGATCGACGGTCGGGATGTCACCAGCTACGCCCCCTACAAGATGGCGCGTCAGGGAATCATCCACGTCCCGGAAGGTCGCGGGATCTTCCCGTCGTTGACGGTCGGGGACAACCTGCTCCTGCAGAGCCCGCCCGGCGAGTTCCGGAAGGCCTTCGCCACCGCTACCGGCACCTTCCCGCGTCTGGGCGAGCGAGCCCGCCAGATCGCCGGGACCATGAGCGGGGGCGAACAGCAGATGCTCGCCCTGGCCCACGCCTACGTCGGCAACCCGCGCGTGGTGCTTCTCGACGAGGTCTCGATGGGTCTGGCCCCCAAGATCGTCGAAGAGATCTTCGACTACCTGACCGATCTCGGGCGGCAGGGCATCGCCCAGTTGCTGGTCGAGCAGTACGTCGGACAGGCGCTGAAGATGGCCGATTACGTCTACATCCTCGATCGAGGACGCATCAGTTTCGCCGGTGAACCCGCCGAAATCAGTGAGGAGACAATCATGAACAGCTACCTCGGGTCCCTGGCGTCATGAGGGCGCCTCGTTGGGCACTTGCCCTCACCGCGCTCGGGACGATCGGTGCCTCGGCGATGATCGTCGGCCTGTCGGGCACCGCCTCTGCCGAGGACACCCGGTTCAACCTCGAAGCACGCGGGGACGCCTTCTACTTCGAGGTCAACGGCGACGAGATCCCCGTCTCGCCCAACAACGACGCCGGTTCGCTCACCGCGTCCGCCCGGACGACCAACAGTGGTGGCAGCGACGGCTTTGCCGGAATGCCGTACTGGGGCAGCACCGCGCAGCATGCGCCGGGCACCGTCAACGGTGTTCCGAACCAGTTCGGGCTCGGCCAGGTGCAGTTGCCCTTCGCTGTGCTCCCCGGCTACGTGTCCACGTCCTCCAGCGGAACCCCGGAGGCCGAGGAGGACTTCGGATACGGGCGCATCAAGTCGGTCAGTACTCCGACCAGTGCCACCTCCTCCGCCTCCTACGGTGCCCCGGCCACGATTCCAGCGCCGAACCAGCAACAGACCGCGAACGCCGCCACCGAGAGCAAGGGCACCTCGGTCTCAGCGGTCGCTTCGGGCAGCTCGGCGGGATTTGTCACCGGTCCTTTGGAGGTCGGCAACTCCACCGCCCTGGCCTCCATTACCCAGACCGTCGGTAAACCGGCCAAGATCGAGAGCAAGACGTTCGGTCGCTTCGCGGTCAACGGCCAGGAGTTCGGCTTCGACCAGAACGGCTTCCGCTACCTCGGCCAGGGGATGTCCAGCAAGGATGCCCTCGGTCAAGCCAACAGCGCCCTGAAGAACGCCGGCATCCAGATCGATCTCGCGCCGGTCGTCACCAGCAAGGACGCCACCGGCAAGACCATCTACTCCATCGGGGGTCTGATGGTCACCGCCACTCAAGCCAGTCCGACAGGTGCCGGCACCTTCACCGTCAAGTACATCCTCGGCCGGGCGAAGGTGGGCGCCTCGGTGGCGACCTTGGGATACGGCACCACGAACAACTCCCCATCTGCCGGCAATGTTGGCGGCAATGTTGACGGGGCATCAGCCGACGCCGGCGCAGGTTCCGACGTGACTGACAACGTCTCCGGACTGGATGCCGCCGGCCTCTCGCCCGAGTTGGCGACGGAGGCGGCCGGAACTCCCGCCACCGTCGCCACCATTACCGAGGGCGGAACGCTCGCTCCGGTACCAAGTGACATCGTCGGAACAGCGTCCGGTGAAGAGCTGCCCAGGACGCTCGGCTTCGTGCCCGTTGCTGGGCAAACGGGCGAGCACAGCGAATGGCTCTACGCCATGCTCCTCGTCGCCGGTGCCGCCCTCGTCGGCTCCCACTTCCTGTTCACGCGGTTCGCGAGCTCGCACGCTGCGTAGACGCACCGCCCCGGAGAGCGAACGGTCGTTCCCAGCCGTTTGATAACGATTTCTCCTGGTTCCGAGATCACCCTTGACGCGCCTCGAACGGTCGTTCGTAAGTTATTTCCATCACGCGCCGACGGCGGCCTCGTGCCCCGTCCCACCGCTTGTCGCCCCTGACGAAGGAGCCCCCCATGGCAACACCAAGATTGCGGAAGTTGACGACCGCCGCGGTCGCCGGCGTCTGCGCGCTCGCGCTCGTGGCCGGTTGTGGCGGCTCGGACGTCACGGACGCCGCCACCGGAACGGATGGTTCTACCGTCCAGACCGAACCGGGCGCGGTCACCGACCCGGGCACGACCTCGACCGAGACAGGTGCCGAGGTCCCGGCCGCGGTCGCGACGACCGGCACGACCGGCGGAACCGCCCCCGGAACCACGACTACCGACGGTGCAGCCCCCGCGGGTGACACCACCGCGAACCAGCCCGCGGGCAATCAGGGCGGCAAGAAGCCCGCCGGTGGAAACGCGGCCGGCGCCGCCGCCGCGAGCGGTTCGCCGGTCGAGAAGCTGGTGGCGAGCCACCCCATGTTCGGTGGCAACGGTCCGTGCAAGCCGGCCACGTTGTCCGAAGTGCCGCTGGGCAACGTCAGCACCCTCTCCGGCGTGCTGGGCGAACTGTTCTCCCCCGTCGTCAACGCGCTGAACGTGTGGGTCGCCTCCACCAACGCGTGTGGGGGCCTGAACGGCCACAAGATCAAGCTGTACTTCGACGACGACCAAGGCGACCCGTCGACAGCGTCGACCAAGGTCCAGAACATGATCTCGAGCAAGAAGATCCTTGCTTTCGTGGGCAACATTCAGGTCCTGACCGTCGACGCGGTGGCGCCGATCATCAGGCGCACCGGCATCCCGATCATCGGCTCCGACGTCACGAACAGCACCTGGTTCACGAACCCGTTGATGTTCCCGCAGGGCGCTCCGCAGCAGTCGATCGCGTACGGATTCCTCTACGGCGCGACGAAGCACTACAAGGTGAAGAACGTCGGCCTCTTCTACTGCATCGAGGTTCCGCGTTCCTGCTCCGACACCGCGCGCGCGTTCAACGACCTGGCCCCGAAGATGGGCGCAGTCGTCAAGGTCTCTTCCCAGGTCTCCCTGACACAGCCGTCCTTCGTCCAGCAGTGCCTGGAGATGAAGAACGCCGGCGTCGAAGCGGTGGGCCTCAACATGGACGCCGCCTCCATGAAACGCATCGCGCGCTCGTGTGAACAGGTCGGGTTCTTCCCGAAGGCCATGGGTCACCCGCTGGGCGTCGGCAACGAGAAGCAGTTCCTGGGCAGCAAATGGCTCGGAAACTCCTATGTGCCGCTGAATGTGTTCGGTTGGATGGCGAGCTCGACTCCGGCCGAGAAGTACTACCAGGCGCAGGTTCGCAAGTTCGACCCCGGCTTCGACACCGGCGGTGCCGCGAGCCTCGGCTGGACGGCCGGCGCGCTGATGCTGGCGGCCTCCGCGGGTCTCTCGCCGGACAAGCCGACGACCCAACAGTTGCTGGACACGCTGTGGCAGTTCAAGGGCCAGAAGTTCACCGAACTCGGTGGGCTCACCGGGCCTCGCATCTTTGGCAAGGACCAGAATCCCCGGGTCCCGTACTGCCTGTTCGCCGCGATCTCCAGCGAGGACGGGAACAGCTGGAAGTCGGTGACCTCAAAGCCGACCTGCACGGACATCGTCGCGCCGAGCGACCCGCAGGCGAAGGGCTGACAGAAGTAGAGAGCTAGCGACGTGTGCCGGGCGCCTGCGCGCCCGGCACACCTGCGTTGGCGCCGCAGCAAGGCAGACAAAACCGCGAGTACGGCGCTCGTTCCATCTCTAGCCGAAGGCTCGACCTCCATGGCAATCGCTCTGTTGGTGGTCCTCACCGAACCGATCCCGGGCCGCGAGGACCAGTACAACGACTGGTACACCAACCGACACCTGGGCGACGTTCTCGCCGCCGCCGGTTTCACGGCGGCGCAGCGCTTTCATTTCGTGCCGAGCAAACTCTCGCGCAATCCGCCACCGGCCCCCTACCTGGCGATCTATGAGGTGGATGCCGATCGACGCGAGGAGGCGGAGGAGTTCCTGCTGGCCGCGGTCCGCACCGAAGCCATGCCGATCAGCGCGGCCTTGGGTCCGGGTGCGGTCACGTGGTGGTTCGAGAGTATGTGCGACCGCGTGGAGGATGGCGAGCAAGCAGGGGCTTCCACATCGAGGCGATCGGAGGCAGGCACGTGACGCAGTTGGCGCATGTGGTCGTGGTGGGTGGCGGATTGGCAGGCGCGCGTAGCTGCGAGCAGCTGCGTGAGCAGGGCCATGCCGGGCGGATCACGCTGGTTGGTGCTGAGAGCCATCTGCCCTACGACCGGCCGCCGCTGTCGAAGGAGGTGTTGATCGGGGCTGCGGATACCTCGACCCTCCGCGTCGACTACGACGAACTTCGTGTCGACGTGCGCGCCGGTGTCCGCGCGATTGGACTGCGACCGGTCGATCGGGTTCTCGTCACCGACGCCGGGCAGATTGGCTACGACGGCTTGATCCTGGCCACCGGCGCTGACCCGATCCGGATCCCGGGCGAGGGTGAGCAGCTCACCCTGCGGACTCTGGACGACGCGCTGTCGTTACGTCAGCGACTCCGACCCGAAGCGCGGGTTGTGGTGATTGGCGCCGGCTGGATCGGCGCCGAGGTCGCGACTGCCGCGCGCACACGCGGATGTCACGTGACGTGCGTCGATCTCGACGCGCTGCCGCTGGCGCGCTTGATGGGCTCGGAGGTCGGCAAGCGACTGCTGTCCTGGTGGGAAGGGATCGATCTTCGGTTGGGGACCGCGGTCGCCGCGGTCACCTCGGACGGGGTCGAATTGGCCGACGGGGAGACTTTGCCGGCCGATGTCGTGGTGACCGGCGTCGGCGTTCGACCGGCGACGGGCTGGCTCGCCGACAGCGGACTCGAGATCGACGCCGGCGTGGTCACGGACGAGTGGCTGCGCGCGGGCCCGGGCATCGTGGCCGTCGGCGACTGCGCCGCCTGGTGGTCCCGCCGGTACCAGGCTCGCATGCGGGTCGAGCACTGGGACGACGCTTCCGCGGCCCCCGCGGTCGCGGTGGCGGCGCTCCTCGCGCCCGGGCTCGGTGAGGTCGAGCCGCACGACCCGGTTCCCTATTTCTGGAGCGACCAACTCGGGCACAAACTGCAGTACGTGGGCCGGCACACCGACCAGGACCGCCTGCTGTTCCGCGAGCGGGAAGACGGGTCATGGACGGCACTGTGGCTCGGTGATGACGACACGCTCTCCGCGGCGCTCATCGCCGACCTCCCTCGCGAGAACGTGCAGGCGCAGATGGCGATTCTGGGTGGGTCGGTCCTCGACCCGCACCTCCTCGCCGATCCGGCGGTGCCTTTGACGAAGGCTGTCCGCTCGGTCTAAGCCGCCGACAGGAGGTGGATCGTGCGCATCTCCTCCTGTTGGTGGAACCCGATGCGGTTGGCCAGGTTGCGGATGGCCGGCACGGTCGCGTTGAGGCCGGCGTGAGTGAGCATTGCCAGTCCGCCGGCGTGGTGCCGACTCATGAGCGTGAGGAAGACGCGGTCCACTCTGTTGATTGTCGCGGTCCGGAGGGAGTTGAGCTCGGCGGCGGTGGCCATTCCCGGCATGCTTCCGGCGCCGGCGCCGGCGTGAACGTGTTCGTGACTCGCTGCCATCCAACTCATCGGGCCTCCTGTCGGCAGGACCGGAGCTTGCCAAAGCGCGAGGTAGCCGCGCAGGGTTCCGATATCGAGGAGTTGATCGGCGATGATGCCGTCGGCCAGCGCGGCGACTGTGGCGTCGCGGGTCCGTGCGCGGACCAGCTGCGCCATCAGCACGGCCTGTTCGTGGTGCACGATCATGTCCTGGCTGAAGCCGATGTCGACGGGTCCCGGCGCGGTGGCGGTGGTCGCGCTTTCGGCATCGCTTCCCGCGGCCAGGCCGGCGCCGAGTCCGAGGACCAGAGCGCCAATCGCAGCCAAAGCGGGCGTCATGAGGCGGCTCGTCATGGACGTCGGTAAGCCTTGTTGGTGAACTTGAGTGCGAGGAAGCCGTTGTCCTGGCAGCTCACCCAGAGCTGGTCCTTGCCCACGAACCGAGGGGGCGAGCTGCACCAGTCGGCAGTGAGATTGGCGTACGGGCTGGCTCCGAGGAGCACGGAGGGGCCGGCGTCGCGGATGTCGGAGACGTTGGAGCTCTGCGAGATGAAGTTGTAGGTCGCGTGCTCCGAACCGGAGAGATCGGCGTTCCGTCCGACCTGCGCCGGTGGGTTGTAGTAGGCGATCTCGCGGGGGGTCAGGGGGTTACGGACGTCGAAGACGCGGACGCCGGACTGCATCATTCCGCAGGCCAGCGCGGTCGGATCTGTTCTGCGGTCGACGGTGCAGTAGTGCGCGTCGTATCCGAACAGCCCGTTGCCCTTGGTGTCCTCGGCGCTCACCGCCGCGTTCTGCGGCTGCTGAATCTCGAGCTGCAGTTGGCGGACGATGCGAGGCCGGGTCTCGTCGCTTATGTCGATGATGTGTACGCCCTCGCCGGCGAACTCGTCGACGGCGATCAGGTACGGCTTGCCGCTCCACGTCACCGGGATGGTGTGCTGGCCGACCGACGCCGGGCCGCCCCAGAAGACGCTGCCGAGCTGGCGGATCACCGGCACCGGGTTGCGCGCCTGCACCTCGCTGACGTCGAGGATGATGACGCCGGCTCCGAACGCGGTGCTCAGGTACAGCCGGTTGCCGTCCTCGCTCAACTCGAAGCCGTGGTTCGCAACCCCGACCGTGCCCACCCCGGCGATCCGCGGCTTGGTCGGGTCGCTGACGTCGATGGCGGTGAGTCCGCCGCCGGCGAGAGAGGAGGACCAGTAGGTCCTGCCGTCGGGGGACCACTGGCCCTCGTGATTGATGGTCGACGCGGGAAGCGTGAAGTCCGCGGATGAGAAGGAGTTCAGCAGCTTCGGGCGCGTGCAGTCGGTCGAGATGTCGTAGACGTCGAAGGACAGCGCGCCGACGACTGGGCCGACGCTTACCCCGGCGAGCAATCCGCGCTCCTCGTTGACCTTGAGCGTCTCCCACGTCCCGGCCAACATCGCCGGGCTCGTGAGATTGGCGGTCAGTCGGGGCTTGCGCGGGTTGCCGACGTCGATCACCTGCACGCCTTGGGACTTCTTGGTCGGGATGCCGGCAAACGCGGTGGCGTTGTAGGCGCAGTGTTTGTACTGCGGGTTCACCCAGGTGGTGCCTTCACCTTGGTGCTGTCCCAGCAGCTCCAGGTTGCACCAGTACCCCTGCTGGCTGCGGCCGCTCTGCCGGTCCCTCAGTGGCACCTGACCTTGGAGGCCGGTCTCCGGCGAGCTCCCCGGGCCGCAGGTCGCTCTGGGCACCGCGGAATCCGCGATTGCCGTGGAGTCGGCACTGGCGGGGTATCCGGTCGCGACCGCCAGCGGAGCGAGCGCGAGGGCGCACGCCAGTGGGACGACGGTGAGGGCCTTCATGTCGAGCAAGTTACGATGAGGCGTCGGCTGGGAACAGCCGGATTGCGCGCACCTCAGTCCGATTAACGATGCTCGTCCGCTCGGGTTCGGCGAAGCGATTGAGTCGGAGTTACGCCGAACCGTGCGCGGTACTCGCCGGCGAACCGCCCGTAGTGGGCGAAGCCCCACGCGTGCGCAATCGCCGTCGCCGTAACGGCCCTGGGATCTGCAGCCAGGAGAGCCTGGTGCGCCCGGTCCAACCGAGCTTGGCGCAGATGGCGCATCGGGGAGACACCGAGGTGACGCCGGAAGCCGTCCTGGAGGGCGCGGACGCTCAGACCGGCCGCCGCCGCAAGGTCCCCGACGGTGGCGAAGGCTAGGGGATCGGCTTCCAAGCGGGAAACCAGCGCCCGGATCGTGCGGGGACCCTCGACGTAGGGTCGGCCCTGCAGTTCTGCCGAGTACGTGTGCGTCTGGCCGAGCAGTAGAGCGGAGATGATCACGCGGCTCAGTCGATCGATCAGCACCGGCTCGCCGGCGATGGGCGTGGCGGCCCGAAGCTCGTCGTTCAGGATGGCCACGGCGCGGCGAATCGAGGCGGATGCGGCCGGCCGCATCGCAAAGCGAAATCGCGGCGGAGTCGCCACGCAGCGCCCGAGCAGGGCGGACAGCTCCGTCAGCGCGAGATCGGCGTCGAACTGCACCGTTCGCAGAACGACGCCGTCGAGCGGATACCGGGCGTCGATGCGGCTGCCCGGCGAGATCATCACCAGGTCGGTTCCGCTGACGACGTCGTCGACGTCGTCAGCAGTCGCGAGCAGGGAGCCGCCGACCGGGACGCACAGGTTGTAGCTGGGGTACGCGCGGGTCAGCACTCGCGACTCCGAAAAGATGAGCTGGCCGTACCGCAACTGCGGCAAGGGGAACGCGTCCAACTCCATGACGAAGCGACGTCCGCGCGGCGCCTGGATCGTGACGTCGGTGTACTCGTCAGCCAGGGCCGCCGCCGCGGCGTCGGGATCGGTGGTGCGCAGCTCCACGCTGCTGCGGTCAGAGCTTGGCCATGAAGCCCGCGTCGACCGGAAGCGTAACTCCGGTGACGTAGCGGGCCTCGTCGGAGGCGAGCCATAGGACGGCGTTGGAGATGTCGACGGCCTCCATCCAGGGGATCGGGAGCAGATTCATCGCGGTGAAGGTGTCGCCGAAGTCCTCGAGCTTCGGGTTCTCGACGCCGGGGGCGAAGGCCGAGTGGATCGCCGCGTTGTCGATCATCTTGGTGAACGTCGAGCTGGGGTGCACGCTGTTGACGCGGATAAAGTGCGGGGCCAGCTCGTTCGCCAGCGTCCGCATCAGGCCGACGACGGCGTGCTTGGCCATGTTGTAGTGCACCTGGTTGGGGAACCCCTTGAGTCCCGCGACCGAGCTGGTGAGGACGATCGAGCCACCTGAACCCTGTTCGATCAGCTTCGGAACCGTCGCCTTGCAGGTGTAGTACGCCCCGTGCATCTGCACGTCGATCATGTCGCGGTAGGTCTGCTCGTCCATATCCGTGAACAGACCGGCGGACCAGATGCCGGCGTTCGAGCTGACGATGTCGAGCCGACCGAGTTCCGCGACGCCGTGTTCGACCGCGGCCTGCAGCGAGCTCAGATCTCGGACGTCCGCCTTCGCGATCACCATGCGCCGGTCCAGCTTCTCCACCGTGGCGGCGGTCTCCTCGAGCTCCTCCATCGTCCCGAGCTCGTAGGGGACCGTGCCGATGGGCTCGCAGATGTCGACCCCGATGATGTCCGCGCCCTCCTCGGCCATTCGAATGGCGTGCGCGCGGCCCTGGCCACGGGCAGCACCGGTGATGAACGCAACCTTGTTGTCCAGCCGTCCCACGACGTGCTCCTCTCGAAATACGGCAGTGGGCCGGCCGGAAGTCTCCGACCGGCCCACTGGCGACCCTGGTGTCTATTCCTCGATGGTGATGACCCGCTCGGGGCAGACCCGGGCCCCGTAGCGCGCGGACTCCTCGAGACCTGGCGGAACCTCGACGTAGCTGCCGCGCGCAATGTTGTAGCCATTGTCGTCGAGTTCGTACACGTCACCGGCCATGACCGCGCAACGGCCGTGCCCGGTGCAGCCTTGCTGACCGCCGTCGATGCCGATGGCGATGTGTGCCTTCACCGCACTCACCACTCGAACGTGACGGAACGCATCGAGCGCAGGAACCCGGAGACGTAGGTCGGCTCACCGCCCGGCTTGACCTTGTAGTCCGGGATGCGGCGCAGGAACTCCTCGAACGTCGTGCGCAGCTCGAGGCGCGCGAGGTTCGACCCGATGCAGCGGTGGATGCCGACGCCGAAGGCGGAGTGCAGCACAGTCTCCCGGGTGATGTCGATGCGCTGGGGATCCTCGACGACACGGGGGTCGCGCGAGGCACCGGCGTAGACCATCATCACGAAGTCGCCGGCTTTGAGCTGCCGCCCGCCGAGTTCGACGTCCTTGGTGCACGTGCGCCCGAGGGCGACGACGGGGGCGAAGACGCGGGCGAACTCCTCGATCGCCCGCGGCATGTAGGTGTCCGGATCCTCGATCAGCAGCTTGCGGGCGTCGGGGTTCTCCGCCAGCCAGTGCATACCGGAAGCCATGACGTACGTCGTGGTCGCGATACCGCCGAAGGTCATGTCGACCAGGACCGAGACGCGGTCGGCCCAGGCTGACTCGGTGCCGTCCTCGTAGGTCACGCCCGCGGCGATCATGTCGACCATGTCGCCGCGCGGCGGCTCCTTGGAGCGCTTCTCCAAGTAGTCGCCGAGGTACTGGAAGACGTAGCCGAACTTGGCGGCTCGGACCTCGGGGTCGGGGTTGAAGGTCCCGTCCTCGACGCCGTCGACAAGGCGGTCGAGGTCGTCGATCGGCACCCCGAGCACGTTCTTGAAGAACGCCCACCCCGGGAGGAGCGCCGCGAACTCGGAGACGAACTCGCACTCGCCCTTGTCGATGAAGCGGTCGATCAGGGCGTTCGCGTCGGCCCGGATGGTGGCCTCGTACGGCGCGATGGTCGAGGGACCCATGAAGGGGTTCAGTGACTGCCGCCACGCGGTGTGCAGCGGCGGGTCCGACTCCTCGGGGTACAGGTACGGCAACCCGTCCGGGCGGTTCGGCATGTATCCCTTGGCCGCGGAGAACGTGCGCCAGTTCTGACCGACCTCGCGCACGAGCTTGTTCTGGGAGACCAGGTAGTAGCCCTCGCCCACCTTCGAATGGGCGATCGGGCACTTGTTGACCAGGTCGTCGATGATCTCAACGTGCTTCTCGTTGAAGACGGGCGCGTCGAGGTCGAAGTCGTTGTAGATGTCGCGGCCGTACTTGGCGATCGATTCCTCGATGTCGGCCTGCGTCGGTGGGTGGAACTCGGTTTCCTGTGCTTTGAAGCCCATTGCGGGTGTACCTCCTGGGGCCGGGCGAGCTCGTGCGAAAGAGGGACTAGAGCAGCGTGTAGCCGCCGTCGATCAGGTAGTCGGAGCCGGTGATGAACGCGGACTCGTCACTGGCCAGGAACAACGCGAGGCTCGCGACCTCGCCGGCGTCGGCGATCCGGCCGACCGGGTTGCGGGCGATGATCGCGGTGATCATGTCCTGCGGAAGGTGCTCGGTGATCGCCGTCTGGATGGTGCCCGGGCTGATCGAGTTCACCCGGATCTTCTGGGCGGCGTACTCCGCGGCCGCCGTCTTGGTCAGCATCACGACGCCGCCCTTGGCCGCGCAGTAGCTGGCCATCTGGGGAAAGGCAACCGTTGCCGCCATCGAGGCGGTGTTGATGATCGAGCCACCGCCGGAGGCGATCATCGCCGGAACCGCGTACTTGATACCGAGGAAGACGCCGCGCAGGTTGATGGCCTGGACCTGGTCCCAGCCCTCCTCGGACATGTCGGCCACAGCGGCAATCTCGCCGTCGATGCCGGCGTTGTTGTAGAGGACGTGCAAGCCGCCGAAGGTCTCGACGGCGGACTGCACCATCGCCTGGACGCTCTCGCCCTTGGACACATCGGCGTGAACGGCAAGGGCACCGTCGCCGAGCTCCTTGGCCAGGGCCTCCTGCGCTCCGGAGATGTCCGCGAGCACAACCTTGGCGCCTTCGGCGTGAAAGCGCCGGGCCGTCGCCGCGCCGATTCCTGACCCGGCGCCCGTGATGATCGAAACCTTGCCGTCTAGGCGTCCGGACATGGGTTCGCTCCGCTCTCTGTGGGGTCGGTCACTGCGGCGAACGTACGTTCGTTGGGTGCGGGTGTCAAGGGGTCCGGGAAGCTGCGCGGTTGCGGCGGAGTTGGCGGGTGGCAAGCGTGAATGTCGTCGCGTTCGGCAAATTCCGTCTCGTCCGTCCCCGGCACGGGCTTGACCGTGGGCGATGCCGATGCGACGCTGATACGAACGTTCGTTCGTCGGGTTCCCGGGAGCGCCGAAGGGATGAGCGCGCGCCGTTCGTGATACCGGCGCCGACGCATTGAAGGGGAAGTACGCATGACGCAGGAACCAGACTTCGACGCAGTCGTGATCGGCGCGGGTATCAGTGGCCTCTACCAGGCCTACCGGTTGCGTGAGATGGGCTACCGCGTGTTGGGGATCGAAGGCTCCGACGACATTGGGGGCGTTTGGCACCACAACCGCTACCCGGGCTGTCGCACCGACTCCGAGAGCGAGATTTACGGCTACTTCTGGAACGACCAGCTCATGCAGGAGTGGAACTGGCCGGAGCGCTTCGCCGCGCAGCCCGACGTCCTGGCCTACCTCCACCGCGCTGCCGAGATCATGGACATCCGCAAGGACTACCTCTTCAACGCCAAGGTCGACAGCGCGATCTGGGACGAGAAGAACAAGCTGTGGAAGCTGGGCTTCGTCCAGCCGGACCGCGCTCCGGTGACCGCGCGCTTCGTGTTCTCGGCGCTGGGCCCCCTGTCGTGGCCACAGATGCCGAAGATCCCGGGAATCCACACGTTCAAGGGCGAGAGCATCCACACGGCCCGGTGGCCCCGTGACCCGAACGGCTTCGGCCCGGCGCCCTTGGACTTCACCGGCAAGCGCGTCGCGGTGATCGGCGTGGGCTCAACCGGCGTGCAGGTGATCCAGGAGATGGCCAAAGTCGCTGGTCACCTGACGGTCTTCGTGCGCGAACCGAACTGGTGCACCCCGCTCGGCAACGGGCCGATGACCCAGGAGCGGATGGACTCCATCAAGGCGAATTACCACGAGTTCATTGCCAAGTGCGACAACTCTCTCGCTGGCTACCGCCACGAGTTCATCCCGCAGAATTTGTTCGACGTGCCGAAGGAAGAGCGCGACGCCAAGCTGGAGGAGCTCTATCAGGGCCCGGGCTTCTCCCTGTGGCTCGGCTCGTATCAGGACGTCCTGTCGGACCCCGACGCGAACAAGTACGTGTCGGAATTCGTGGCGAACAAGATCCGCCAGCGCGTCAAGGACCCGCGAATCGCCGAAATCCTCATCCCCAAGGACCACGGCTTCGGGATGAAGCGGGTCCCGCTCGAGACCAACTACTACGAGGTCTACAACCAAGACAACGTTTCGGTCGTCGACCTGCACGCGACGTCGATCACCCGCATCACCCCCGAGGGCATCGAAACCACCGAAGGTCTGCACGAATTCGACGTCATCATCTACGCGACCGGATTCGACGCGATCAAGGGCGCGTGGAACCACATCGACATCCGCGGCACGGAGGGGAAATCGCTGAAGGAGGAGTGGGACAAGGGCATCAAGACCTACATGGGCATGCAGTGCCCCGGGTTCCCCAACTTCTTCATGCTGGTCGGTCCGCAGAGCGGCGCCACCTTCTGCAACATTCCGCGCTGTTCGGCCCTGGCCATCGACTGGCTGAGCGAGATGATGATCTACGCGAAGAAGAACGGTGTCGAGCGGATCGAGGCCGAGGTCGAAGCGGCGGAAGCCTTCACGGCCTATGCGGCCAAGCTGCAGAACAAGCTGCTGCTGGGCCAGACCAACTCGTGGTTCACCGGGGTGAACCAGAACATCGAGGGCCGGGACAAGCGCGAGGTGCTGCTGTTCGTCGGCGGGAACGCCCGGTTCCGGGCCTACTGCGACGACGTGCGCGAGCGCGACTACGCGGGCTACGTCATGTCCTGACCGGGCCCTCGCCCCGGTGCACGGTTTCGCTGGAGAAGGAGCACGCAATGGACCTGCTGTCGGGCAAGACGGCGGTCGTGACCGGCGGCGGTGGCGGCCTGGGCGCGGCCATCTCAACCGCGCTCGCGTTGGAGGGCGCGCACGTCCTGGTCGTCGACCGGCACGCCGACGCGGCGGAGCAGATGGCTGAGAAGATCGCGGCGTCCGGCGGCTCGGCCGCCGCCGAGACGCTCGACATCGCGGACCGGGAGAAGGTGATGGCCTTCGGCGCCCGCATCTCCGACCAGCACGGCAAGATCGACGTGCTGGTCAACAACGCCGGAATCTCGCCCCGCAGCCGGCCCGGCGATCCCGACCAGATGCAGGTGTGGGACCAGGTTGTGAGCGTCAACCTCACCGGGCAGTGGGACATGAGCGTCTCCGTGCTGGAGGCCATGAAGCACCCCGGGGCGAGCATGATCTTCCTGTCCTCGATCGCCGGCTTTGCCGCGCCGCGGTCCAGCGCCGCCTACGGCGCGACGAAGGCGGGGATCCGTTCGCTGGTCCAGTACTTCGCGCGAACCCTTGGTCCCACGGGTGGCCGAGCAAACGGACTGGCGCCGGGACGGATGTTCAGTGGCCTGGTCGCCGACGGTGCGGGACACGCGAAGTACCTCGAGCGCGTGCCGCTCGGCCGGTTGGGCGAAACCGACGAGATCGCCGGCCCGGCCGTCTTCCTGGCCTCCGACATGTCGTCGTACGTCACCGGGGTCACGATCCCGGTCGACGGCGGCTACCTAGCTTTGTGACACTCACCGAGATCGGACCGTTCCGGCCCGCGGACCTGGCACAAGTCGGCAGCGGTCTGAACCGGCCCGAGTGTGTGCTGGCTGCCCCCGACGGATCGCTCTACACCGGCGACTGGACGGTGGGCATCGCGCGCATCGCCCCCGACGGGACCACGGTTCCGGCTGTCGAGGCAGACCTGATCGGGCAGGGATTCCGGCCGAACGGCATCGCGTTGACGGCCGGCGGCGACTTCCTGTTCGCCAACCTGGGCCGGGGTGGAGGGGTCTGGCGCGTTGGCCCCGCCGGCGACCCGCGCCCGTTCGCCACTGAGCTCGACGGTGACCGCGTACCGCACGCGAATTTCGTGCTGCTGGACGGCGAACGCGCCTGGATCACCATCAGCGCCCGAACACGTGCGCACGATCACTACACCGCCGACGAGCGAAGTGGTCAGATCCTCCTCGTACAGGACGGCAAGGTCAGCGTCGCGGCGGAAGGGTTGAACTGGACCAACGAGCTCCGGCTCTCGCCCGATGGCCGTTACCTTTTCGTCAACGAGACCTTCGCGTGTCGCACGACCCGGTATGTCGTCGCGGATGACGGCGGCCTGTCCGAACCAACGCGGATCGAGTTTTCGAAGGACACCTTCCCGGACGGCCTCGCCTTCGACAGCGAGGGCGCGCTTTGGGTCACCAGCGTCATCACCAACCGCCTGATCCGGGTAACGCCGGATCTGAGCTGGAAGGTCCTCTTCGAGGACCTCGGCCCCGGTGGGTCCGAGGCGATTGAGTCCTACGCCCGCGGGACTCTGACCTTCGATCAGATCGCCCGGAGCCGCGGCTCGAGGGTGGCCAACCTGTCCAGCCTCGCCTTCGGGGGGCCGGATCTGAAGACCATCTACCTCGGCGGCCTCGGAAACTCGGCGGTGCATTCGCTGCGCAGCCCGGTCGCCGGGCTCCCGCTGCATCACTGGCGCTGAGCGCGATCGGAGGGACGCGAGCCGTCGCCCACGTCCCTCCGATGAATCGGACTCAGATCAACTCTCGGCTTGCGCCTTCATCACGTCCATCAGGTCGAGCACACCGAGCGCCTCGTGTGCCAGGCCGAAGCCGAGGTTGGCCTCCATGAGCCGCTTCCACTCGCGAGTGACGACAGCCCTGGCGTACCGGCGCGCAATCGGCGTCTTCGCCGCGATGTTCGCAGCGTGCTCGCGGGCGCGGGGGAGCAGCTGGTCGGCCGGCAGCACCTCGCTGACGACGCCGTAATCCAGCGCTTGCTGGGCGTCGAGCGTCTGTCCGGTCAGCAGGAAGTAGCGCCCCCGGTTGGGGCCCAACAAGTGAGTCCAGACGATGTGCGCGCCGTCGCCGGGAACGATGCCCGAGGCGAAGTGGGGCGAGTCGGAGAAGGTCGCGTTCTCCGAGGCGAGGACGATGTCGCCGAGGACCGGCAGCTCCGGGTGGTTGAGCACCGGGCCGTTCACGGCGGTGATGACCGGCACCTGAATGGCGAGCATGTTGTTGATCAGGCGCTGGCCCTCGTAAATGATCTCGGCCCACGCCGCCGCCGTCGCCAGGTTGAACGAACTGAAATCGATCTCGGGGCACCAGGCGTCGCCGGCCCCGGTCACGATGACGACCTTGTTGTCCGGGTCGTTGGCGACGTCCCCGAACGCGTAGGCGATCTCGTCGTGGGAGGTCGCACTCCAGACGAGCGGCTTGCCCTCCGTATGGAGCGTCATCTCGAGGATGCCGTCGTTCCGCTCGAACGCAACGTTCGCGTACTTGTCCTGATAGTCAGAGAACTGCGGGGCGATGCGCGTCACGGCAAGAGTTCCTTCCGGAAGATGGCACACAAGCGGCTGGAGATGTGTTGTCCGCTACTCTTCCGCTCGAACGAACGATTGTCTAGGGTTGATCGCAAGTCGCCCCCGCTCTCGCGAAGGAGTTCGCCGTGGACTTCCGGCACACCGAGGACCAGCTGGCCTGGAAGGACACGCTGCACCGCTTCATGGAAAAGGAGGTGGGGCGCGAGTACACGCGAGAGCACGACCAGGACCGAGAGTTCCCCGACGAGCTCTACCGGAAGTGCGCCGACAACGGGTGGCTGGGACTGCTGGTGCCCGAGGAACTCGGTGGCGTCGCCGCGGACCCGGTCATGTACGCGATCTTCTGTGAGGCCATCGCCAAGTACAGCCTCGACACTGCGGCCTGTCTGATGACGTCGATGTTCACGATCAGCAACGTCGTCTACCACGGGACCCAAGAGCAGAAGGACGAGCACATCCCGGCCTTCCTCAAGGGGGAGCGCCGCTTTTCGATCTCGATCTCCGAACCGCAGGCCGGGTCCGATGCCGCCAACGTCAGCACCAAGGCGGTCCACGACGGACGAGACTGGGTCCTCAACGGCAACAAGACCTGGTGCTCCGGTGCGCACCTTCCCGGCGCCTGGATCGTCATGCTGGCGCGGACCGGGCCGGAACGGCACGCGGGCCTCAGCACGTTCCTCATGCCCAACACCGCCGAGGGTCTCGACATCCGCAAGATGCCGACGATGGTTCGCCGGAGCCTTGGCACCACCGAGATCTTCTTGACGGACGTCCGGGTTCCCGACTCGAACGTGATCGGTGAGATCGGCAAGGGCTGGGAGTACATCGGCGAGCACCTCGACTACGAGCGTCTCGGCCTCGCCGCTTCCTACGTCGGCAACGCACGGACCGCGCTCGACGACACGATCGCCTACACGAAGGACCGCATCGCCTTCGGTCGTCCGCTGTCGAGCCTCCAGGTCCTCAAGCACCGCATGGCGGAGGACGAGACGGCACTGACGGCCGCGCGGCTGCTGGTTTACAACGCCGCCACGAAGATGCTACGCGGCGAGAAGGCCTCGAAGGAGGTCTCGATGGCCAAGGTGTTCGCCGCCGAGACGTTCTTCCGGATCGCGACGAACGGGATGCAGGCCTACGGCGGTTATGCCCAGCTCCCGGAGTACGACATGGAGCGCTACTTCCGCGAGGCCAAGCACGGCATGGTCGGTGGCGGCGCCAACGAGATCCAGAAGACGGTCATCGCCCGGCACATGGGTCTGAGTGACCCGCGGTGACGAGCACCTGGGCGCCAGAGGAGCGCTACTTCGAGGACTTCCCGGTCGGGCAGGAAATCCTGACCGGTGGCCGCACCGTCGACCAGGCGGACATCAACTTGTTCGCCGGCCTGACCGGCGACAACTACCCGCTGCACGTGAACGCGATGTGGGCCGAGACCGGGCGATTCGGTGAGCGCATCGCCCACGGGCCGCTGACCTTCAGCATAGCGGTGGGGCTCGTCGCCCTGACCGGCTGGTACTCGGACTGCATCGAGGCGCTGATCGAGTGCCGCTCAATGCGAGCCACCGCACCGGTCCGATCGGGCGACACCCTGCGTGTGCGGGCCACCGTCCTCGAGACCGAGCCGCACAAGAGTCCCAAGTACGGCGTCCTCCACGTCGGGTACGACGTGATCAACCAGAAGGACGAGTCGGTCATGAACTTCCACTGGGTCATGTTGGCCCGCCGTCGCACGCCCCTGGAGATCTGATGAGTGAGTGGACCCCGCCGTACCCCGAGCCGGGGAGCGCGAACGACGCCGCGTTCATCGGTATCGGCGAGATTCCGTCCGGTGTCTACCGTGAGCGCGGCTTCATGGCGCAGATCGTCGAGGCTTCCGCACGGGCGATCGCGGACGCGCAGTTGCAGCACACCGACATCGACCAGATCGTGCTGATCCCCTGCCTGCATGGCATCCCGGACCAGGCTGACCTGATCTTCAGTCGCGTCGTGGAGGAGCTCGGTCTGCACGGCCGCGCCAAGAGTTCGGTCATGGTCCACTCCGGGGGTTCGACGTCCGACAACGCGACGCGTATGGCCGCGGGCCTCATCGCTTCCGGCCAGGCGCGCAACGTGCTCGTCGTTTACTCGGAGCGGTGGGGCTCGGCCGACCTCCAAGCGATGATCGACATGCTGTCGGTGAACGGCATTCCCCGTGAGTGGGAAGCTCCGACCGGTCTGCAGTTCAACGCCATCGGCGGCCTGATCACGCAGCGGTACATGCATCAGTCGGGGTCGACGGCCGAGGAGATGGCGGCGATCTGTGTCGCGCTGCGGGACTGGGCAAACCTGAACCCGAACGCCATGTACTACTCCAAGAAGTTGACGATCGAGAAGATCCTCAACTCGAAGATGATCTCGGACCCCATCCACGCCTTCGAGTGTCCGTTCCTCGCCGACGGCGCCGGTGCATTCGTGATGACCAGTGCGACCGAGGCGCGGAAGAAGCACGACGCCTGGGTACGCATCGGCGGTTCGGGTGGGTGCGTATCGCACTACTCGGCCGGGCAGGACGCCGATCTCGGGGTCCTCGGCTGGGTCGAGGCGGCGAAGGAGGCGTACGAGGCTGCGAGTTGGGGGCCCGAGGACGCCGACCTCGGCGAGGTCTACGACTCCTACGCCGCGGTCCTCGCCATCGCGTTGGAGGGACTGCAGATCTCACCGAAGGGCGAGGCCGCGCGTGAGTTCCACAAGGGCCGCTTCTCCCCGGGTGGGGAATTCCCGCTCAACACCAACGGCGGCCTGCTCTCCGCCGGCCACACCGGTGTCGGCGGCGGCACCGCGCTCCTCATCGAGGGCATCCGCCAGCTCCTGCACCGCGCCGGCCCCGACCGTCAGGTCCCCAACGCCCAGCGCTGCATCGTCGGCGGAACCGGCGGCTCGTACATGGACGCGCAGATCATGATGTTGGAAAGGGCCACCCGATGAGCGTTGACACCGGCTATATCCAGAACGCGGACGAGCTGACGGCTCCGTTCGCGGCCGCGTTGGCCGAGGGCCGTCTGGTCGTGCAGAAGTGCAACGACTGCGCGCAGTTGATCATGTACCCGAAGTACCGGTGTCCGGCGTGCTTCAGTGGCAACCTCGGCTGGCAGCAGGTCTCCGGTGAGGGTCAGCTGCAGACGTTCACGATCCTGCGCATGGGGCCGCCCAGTTCGTTCGCGGTCGACCCGCCCTACGGCATCGGCATCGTGGAGCTCGACGAGGGTCCGCAGCTTATGTGCCGCCTGCACCCGGGCCCGGACGGGACCTGGGACTCCTACGCGTGCGACCAGCGGGTGCGTTTCGCCCCTGCCGATGCCGGAGAGATCGCCGAGCGCGCCGCCGCCTGGTTCACCGCCGCCTGATGAACGCCGCGACCTTCCTCACAAAGTCCGCCGTGCGCTTCCCGGAGCGACCGGCGCTGCAGTACGGCGACGAGGTGACGACGTACCGTCAGTTCGCCGACCGCGCGCTCTCGATCGGGGGTGGGCTGCTCGCCCGTGGGCTGAAGAAGGGTGACCGGGTCGCGTTCGCGATGTCGAACCGCCCGGAGATCCTCGAGGTCATCTTTGGATGCTTCGCGGCTGGTCTGGTCGTCGTTCCGATGAACGCGCGGCTCCATCCGCTCGAGATGGCGTACCTCGTCCATAACTCAGGTGCGCGGGCGCTCATCCACACCGGCGAGTTCGAGGCGCCGCTGAACCAGCACTGGACCCAGTTCGGCGGAGTTGAGCTGCGCTTCGGCGTCGAATGCTCCGAAGCGCTCACGCCCTACACGGAACTGACGACCAGTCCGCGAGCGCTGGCCGCCCCGGTCGACGTCACCGACACCGACGCGTGCTGGCTGTTCTACACGTCCGGCACCACCGGGAAGCCCAAGGGCGCCACGTGGACCCACCGCGTGGTCCGCGTCTGCGTCATGAACTACCTGGCCGACTGCTACAACATCACCTCCGACGACGTGCTGCTGCACGTGGCCCCGCTCTCGCACGGCTCGGGCATCGTGGCGCTGCCGGCGGTCGCCCGCGGAGCGAACAACGCTATCTCGACGTCCGCCAGCTTCTCGCCCGACTCGACCTTCGCGGACGTCGAGAGGCTCGGCGTCACCCACATCGCCTTCATGGCACCGACACAGATCGTGAAGTGCCTGGAGGAATTCGTCCCGGGAAAGTACGACCTCTCGACCTGGCAGGCAACCTGTTACGGCGGCGCCCCGATCTACGTCGAGCATCTCAGGCAGGCGGTGGAAACCTTCGGCCCGGTATGGGTGCAGATCTACGGCCAGGGAGAATGCCCGATCACCGCGACGGTGCTTCCGCGGGAGGAGCACCTCGAGCTGGTCAAGAACGACGACCCCCGGCTGGCGTCGGCGGGATTCGTCCGGACCGACGTCGAGGTCAAGGTCTTCGACGAGAACGATCTCGAGTGCCCGCCCGGCGTCTCGGGCGAGATCGTGGTGCGCGGCGACATCGTGATGGCCGGGTACTGGGACAACCCGGAGGCCACCGCGGAGACCCTGCGCGGCGGCTGGCTCCACACCGGGGACGTGGGCCAGTTCGACGAGGGCGGCTACCTGTTCCTTCTCGACCGCACGAAGGACATGATCATCTCGGGCGGGAACAACGTGTATCCGCGGGAGGTGGAGGAGGTCCTCATCACCCATCCGTCCGTTGCTCATGTGTGTGTGGTCGGGATCCCTGACGACTACTGGGGCGAGGCGGTGCACGCGGTGGTCGTGCCCGAGCCCGGTACCGAGCCGACGGCGAAGGAACTCATCGACTACTGCGCCGGGTTCATGGCCGGTTACAAAAAGCCGAAGAACGTCGACTTCGTCGACGAACTGCCGACGTCCGCGTACGGCAAGGTGCTGCGTCGCGAGGTCCGCGCCCGCTACTGGGGCGCCGACCGAGGCATCGCCGGGGGAAGTTCCTCGTGACGGAGAACAAGCGCGTCGACCTCGAGACGCTCTACCACGAGCGCCCCGCGCCGGGTGTCGGACTGGTGACCCTGAACCGGCCTGAGCGCGGCAACGGGGTCGTCGTGGAACTCGTGCGCGATCTGTTCGAGGTGCTCGACGCCTGGGAGCCCGATCCGTCGGTCCGCGTGGTGGTGCTGACGGGAGCGGGCAAGCAGTTCTCCGCCGGCGCGGACCTGGTCGCAATGCGCGAGTACCTCCTGCACGAGCTCCCGGTCCGGAACGAGCCGTTCAACGCACGGGCATTGTTCCCGCTGACGCAGCGTCTGTTGGCGTCCCGACTGGTCTTCGTCGCGGCGATCAACGGGGGCGCCACCGCGGGCGGACTCGACTTCGCGCTCGCCTGTGACCTTCGGATCGCCTCAACGGCCGCCAAACTGGGGGAGACCTACATCAACATGGGCCTCGCCCCCGGGAACGGCGGGAGCTGGCTGCTGCCGAAGCTCGTGGGGTCCGGCGTGGCTGCCGAGCTCGCCCTCACCGGCGACGTGATCAACGCCAGCCGCGCATTGGAGCTGGGCCTGGTCTCCCGGGTGGTGGAGCCCGAGCAGCTGCTGCCGACGGCGCTGGAACTCGCGGCGCGGATCGCGAACAAGCCCTGGCGGGCGTTGGAGGCGACGAAACAGGCGTTGCGGGCGTCCTGGACCCAGGACTTCGCCACCGCCATGAACACCAGCTACCAGGTCACCGACGCGTTGCACCGGCAACCCGATCTGCTGGAAGCCGTCGAGGCTTTCCTGGAAAAGCGTGCCCCGCGCTTCAACCAGGGGTTCGGAGAATAGCCGGCCGACTCAGCGCTCGTCCGCGATCAACCCCCGGAGAAGGACATCGCAGATCGCGTCGGCAATGCCGTCTGGGCCGTCCGACTTCGCGGGGGAGTACCACTCGGCAGCGAAGGTCAACCCGCCGATGACACCGAGCAACGTCGCCTTCAGATGGGGGACGGGGCGGAGTGCGCCGGACGCAATGCCTTCCTGAGCGATCTCCAGGAAGATGCTCTCGTACTGCTGGCGCAGCTTGATGACCCGTTCCTTGTTCTCCGGGCCCAGGAAGTGCCACTGACCGAACGTCACCTTCGTCTGCTCGGTCGTGTCCGCGAGGACGCGCATGTGCGCGCGGATCGCCGCGCGCATGCGTGCTTCGATGGTGTCGTCTGTTGCCGTCGCCGCGGTTATGGCGTCGATGTAGTTGGTGATGCCCTCCTCGACGATCGCCATCAGCAGCGCCTCCTTGCTGCTGATGTGCGCGTAAAGGCTGCCGGGTTGGACTCCCACCGCCTTGCTGAGGTCGCGCATCCCGACGACGGGGTAGCTTTTCTCGCCGAACAACCGGATCGCCTCACGCACGATGGTGTCGGGCACCGCGTGCGGGGCACGCGATGCGCTCTTCGTCACCGTCATGCCGAGATACCCGCGGCGTCGACGCGTTCGAGGATCGTGATCGTCACCGTCGCCTCGTCGTCGAAGAAGACCCCGCCGCCGTTCTGCGCGAGGCCGATCCGGGCGCCGGTGACCTGTCGTGGCCCCGCACGTCCGCGGAGCTGGTCGGCGATTTCCACGATCTGTGCGGCGCCGGTGGCGCCGATGGGATGGCCGCGCGACAGCAGGCCGCCGCCGGTGTTGACCGGGATGGACCCGCCCAGCGCGGTCTCCCCGTCGCGCAGCAGCTTGATCGCCGTTCCTGGCGGTGTCAGCCCCAGTTCTTCGATCAGGAGGAGTTCTGCGGGGGCGGCCGCGTCGTGGACCTCCACGACGTCGAGATCGGCGGGACCGAGCCCGGCTCGCTCGTAGGCCGCCGTGGAGGCCGCCTGAGTCGGCGTCACTCCGGAGAGCGGGTTGTTGGACGCGATTGCGGTGGCACGCACGCGCAGGTTTGCGCGTCCGCGGCGGCGGGCTGCGTCCGCGCTCATCACGACGAGTGCAGCGGCGCCGTCGGAGAGCGGGGAACACATCGCCATGTGCAGCGGGGGATGGATGAGCCGGCCGGCCAGGACTTCGTCGATCGTGACCGGTGTGCGGAACTGGGCGTAGGGGCTGAGCGAACCGGCGTGGCGGCTCTTGACGACCACGCGCGCCAGGTCCTCGACGGTGCCGCCGGATCGCTCGAGGTAAGCCGCGCCCTTCTCGGCGTAGTGCACCATCAACGGCGAGCTCGAGGGCATCGTCGGTTCCGGGCTCCCACCGAGGGCGAGGTCCCAGACGAGTTCGCGCATCTCCGGGCGGCGTTCGAGGTCCGTGGCAGAGGCCAGCGCCGCGAAAGCGCGCACCTTCTGAGGCACCACCAGCTTCTCCGCGCCGACGGCCAGCGCGACGTCGGCCTGCCCCGACCCGACCGCGGCGCAAGCGAGCGAGAAGGCGGAGGACGAGGCGGCGCAGGCGTTCTCGACGTTCACGATCGCGGCGCCCAGCAGCCCGGTCTCGGCGAGGTAGACCTGCCCGCGGATCATCTCCTGGCCCTGCAGAAGACCGGAGGCCGAGTTGCCGAAGAAGACCTGCTGCACCTCGGCTGGTTCGACACCGGCGTCGGAGAGCGCGCCGCGCACCGCCGCCCCGGCGAGATCGGAGACCGTGCCGTCCGCTTTGCCGAAGGGCGTCATCGCGGCGCCTGCGACGTAAACCTCGGCCACGACGGGCCCCCCTCCTGCGGGTTCGGTTACCGAACGAACGCTAGGTCGGCGCCCGTGCGCTGTCAATTGAGCGCAGGTGGCCAGTCAGTGGCGCAGGCCCTTGACTGGGACGTAGGTCATAGTACGGTGGGCGAACCACCGTTCGTTTGGAGGCGCGATGCCGTTCGTGCAGACGTACTCCGGCCTGCGCGTGCTCGATCTGAGCGAGAACATCGCGGGGCCGCTGGCCTGCATGATCCTGGCCGATCTCGGCGCGGACGTGGTCAAGGTGGAGCGCCCGGGGACCGGTGACGCCACCCGGACCCTCCCGCCGCGCTGGGACTCTGCGGACGGGGGAGAAGCGACGGTCTTCCTTGGGTTCAATCGCAACAAGCGGAGCCTGGCCATCGACGTCCGCCGACCGGAGGCGAGGGACGCGGTGCTGCGCATCGGACGGGATGTCGATGTCGTCGTCGAGTCCTTCCGGCCGGGCGTGGCCACCCGCCTCGGCTTGGATTTCGAGGCGTTTGCCGCCGTCAACGACCGGCTCGTCCACTGTGCGGTCTCGGCCTTCGGCACCGGTCCCATCGGGCACGATCGCGCCGGCTATGACGCGCTCATCCAGGCGTTCAGCGGAATTCTCGACGCCACCGGTGAACCGGGCGGCGGGCCGTGCCGGGCCGCTCCGTCGATCATCGACATGACAACCGGCATGTGGGCCGCCTTGGCGGTTCAGGCGGCGCTGCACCGGCGCGACTCAGAGCCCGGACCCCAGCAGTTGGAAGCGACGCTCGTCGATACCGGTCTGTTTCTGATGACCCACCAGATCATGGGGTACCTCGGCGCCGGCACGTCCCCGACGCGGCTCGGCTCGGCGGCCCCGAGTGCGGCGCCGTATCAGGTCTGGAACACCGCGGACCGTCCGATCATGATCGCGACGTCCACCGATCGGACCTACACGACGTTGTGCCGTGTCCTCGAACGGCCGGACTTGGCCGACGACCCGCGATACCGCACCATGCCGGACCGGCTCGCCCACCGGGACGTGCTGGCGGCCGAGATCGGTGCTGTCCTGGGAACGCGCGGGGCGGGCGACTGGCTGGAAAGGCTCTGGGCGGCAGGGGTTCCGGCGGGGCCCGTGCACGATCTTGCGGCTGCTCTCGCGGATCCGCTCACCAAGGAACGCGGCCTGCTGGCCAGCGCGGAGCCGGGCCGGATTCCTGATCTGCAGCAGCTGCACCTGCCGATGGACAACGAGCGGTCGGCTCCGCTTCGTCAGCCGCCCGTCGTCGGTGAGCACACCGACGAAGTTCTTGCCGAGGCTGGATTCTCGGCCGACGACATCGCGAAGATCACCGAGGAGTACACCCGATGAAGCGATCGCAGCGGACGTTCTCTTCGAGTGGGGACCTCGGCGTGAGCGCGCGTCCCGACACTGACCAGGTGGCCGTCGCCGAGGCCGCGGAGCGACGGCAGGCACTCGAGGATCGGTGGAAGATCTGGCAGCCACGGACCATCCCGCAGTTGATCGACACGGTGGCGGACGAGCATCCCGACCGGCCGTACGTGCTGACCGACGAGCGGGCGTACTCGTACGCCGACATCGCGGCGTGGTCGGTACGTCTGGCTGCCGGACTCGCATCACAGGGAATCGGACCGGGTGACCACGTGGCGGTCGACCTGGCGAACTTCCCGGAGACCGTGGCACTGAAGTACGCCGTTGGCCGGCTCGGCGCGACCACCGTGTCGATCAACTTCCTGCTCCGGCAGGAGGAACTCGGTTACGTCCTGCGGCAGTCTCGGGCGAAGTTGCTGATCACGATGGACACCTTCCGCGACCTCGACTACCTCGCGGCGCTGGACGGGCTCGCTCCGGGATGGGAGTCCGGAGACTTCACCGGGTTGCCCGACCTGACGGGGGTGTTCGTGCATCCGACAGGTGCGAGGGCTGCCGGGCGTGGTCGGTCCCTGGACGCACTCGTCGAGTCGGGTGGGCACATCTCTAACACCGAGGTGCTGGCGCGGACCGGCGCGGTCGATCCACACTCGGTCTCCGACCTGCTGTACACCTCGGGCACCACCGGTGCCGCCAAGGGCGCGATGCTCACGCACGACGGCGTGCTGCGGACCGCCTACGCGAGCGCGTACACCCGCGCGATGGACGACGGTTACCGCATCGGATTCGCGATGCCGATCTATCACGTGTTCGGCTACGTCGAGGCGACGATGTCGGTGCCGTGGGTCGGCGGGGCCATCTGCCCGAAACCGACCTTCGACGCCGCTGACCTGCTGGGAGCCGTGGGCCGGCATCAGCTGGCCGAGTTGATGGCGGTCCCGGCGATGACCGCCCCGATGCTCGACGAGGCGCGGTCGGGAAGCTACGACCTCGGCAGCCTGACGACGATGTTCTCCTCCGGTGCGGCGCATCGTCCCGGCATGTTCGCCGAGATGAAGGAGGTCCTCGGGGTATCCCGACTCTTCACTGCCTACGGGCAGACCGAGACCACGGCCTCGACCACGTGCGTCCAGCCCGGGGACTCCGTCGACACACTCCAGACGACGTTGGGGTGCCACAAACCGGCGGGGATCGCGGGCGATCCCGCACTCGGCGGGGTGCTCGCCCGCTACAAGGTGGTTGGCCCCCAGGGCGAGGAACTGCCGCCGGGCGAGATCGGCGCGTTGATCGTGCGTGGCCCCATCGTCACCCGCGGCTATTTCGACAAGCCCGCGGAAACCGCGGAGCTGATCGACGCCGAGGGGTGGCTGCACACGGGCGATCTCGGGTCTTTCGACGAGTACGGCTACATCAGGCTCACCGGCCGGAAGAAGGAGTCCTACCGGTGCGGTGGCGAACTCGTGCTCCCCAGCGAGGTCGAGGAAGTGCTCTCCGGGTTTCCCGGAGTCGCGGCTGTGCACGTCGTCGGGATTCCGCACGACCGTATGGGAGAGGTCGGATGCGCCTGGATCGTGCCGGCTGATCCGGGCCAGGTGCCGGAGCCTGAGGCGCTGATCGCCCACTGCAAGGAGCGACTGGCGCGGTTCAAGGTGCCCGCAGCGGTGCTCTTCACCGCCGCTGGCGACATCCCCATGACCGTGACCGGGCGGGTGAAGAAGTTCGAGCTCGTCGCGCGGGCAGTGCGTGAGCTGAGCGGACGACGATCGCCTTCTTGAGCGGTAGCGGCTCATCTGGGCGCCGGCATGAACCCGCGCGGGCGGCGCGTGCGTTGGGGTACTGGCCAGTCCGTACTCGCTGGCGCTAACGGCCTTTTCGACCCGGTGAACCAGCAGAGGACAGGACGGCGTCGAGGCGGCGGTGGCCGGGTCCATGTAGAGGCCGGCGGTCTGATCCGACGCTGGCCGTGACCTCTCCGTCCCGTGCGAAGAGGTCAAGGGCCCTCTCCGTATCCCGGAAAGGGCCCCTGACCTGCGGTTTTGTCGGGGTGGCGGGATTTGAACCCACGACCTCTTCGTCCCGAACGCGGATACAGCCTGTCGACAGGTATCGGCCGATGGCCGATTATGTCGCTGAGCTTGATGTTCGTGTCGACCGGTGTCGGCAGGAGTCACTGGGTGGCGACGCTTTTGATGCCTTTTCGCTGCCTCGCTTCTGGGGACCCAGAGCGAACTGGCCTGGGCTCCGCCGATCCGCGGGGGAGCGGAGCCGGACTCTCAGTCGCTGAACGTGGACCACTCGGGTCCAGAGAATGGGCGAAAACCGACCGGCATCCGGCCGGAGAGCCGGGCGAGTACGCGTAGATGGGCGGGGACCTCAGGGCCGTTCACGTGTTCCACGGTGATCTCGGGTTCGGCCACGCTGCGCACCGCGTGCAAGTAGGGAACCAAGAGGTCTGGGGCCCACCCGATGCTGTGCTGCGCGTCATCCGAGGTGCAGGTGAGCAGGGCATGCGGGTTCTTCGGGTTGGTGGGCTCGGGGACGAGCACTAACCGGTTCCCCGCCTGCAGGGAGCTGATGCGCGCCTCGGCTCGTGGGTCCTGCCGTATTGCGTGTCGAACGCCATGGACGAGGAACCGACAGGTGGTGCGGCCGTCGGCGTCGACATCGGGGATGGGGAGCAGTTGAACGTTGTCTGCCTCGCGCCGGCCCTCGGACCGCGCGAGAATTTCCATCGGAGTGGAGTCCGCATCCAGATGCAGGGTCGCCAAGTAGCGGCCGAAGTCGGGGCGGCGCGGACTCATGACGCGCTCACCGAAAAGCGGGAACAGAGTTTTCGCCACGTAGTTCGCCCGTAGCTCGGGAAAGTTAAGGAACGGACGGAATCCCGCGACGTCTTCTGCGACGCGCAGGTAGCGGAACCGGTAGTCGTCGCCGCGTCGTTCGAGCAGTCCGACCGGGCTGATGGAGCGAGTCTCGGGATGCTGCCAGGCGACGATCAGGGCACAGTCCCACTGGGTCGTCGTGCTCGTCGAGGCGGCTGGAAATGCGTCAACATGCATCGAGCAGCCTCCTTTGGTTGATCGCCAACAACGCAGCCAAAAACGTACGGGTCGGGTCTGACAAGTCCGGAACCCGGTGCAGAATCTCGTCGGTCCTGGGCGGAGTCACTTCCTGTAACCGTTGGGTCCAGTATGCACGCACTTCGGGTCTGACCAGGGAAAACGCGTGGGCGGCGTGCTCGACCAAACCCCATCGTCGCCCGCTCGGGTGGCGCTCGAACTTTGCTGCCTTCCCCTTGGCGGCCCAAGCTCCCACGGTTTTGTGATGGAGGTGGTCGAGACGCTCGGAATCTGGGAGGCGGTAGCTGAGCGAGGAGCCGTGGTCGAAGGAGCCAGCCAACCGGTCCGGCTCGTGGACGGTCGGGCCCCGGAGCACCGCCCAATTCTCTTCATGACGATCCTGGTTGGCGATCCAGGCGTCGAACATGACATAGGCCGTGAAGACGTCGAACGCCCCGAAGCCTGGCGGGACGCCGGCCCCGGGTGGTGGCGCTACCCCGGCGAGAGCTCGCTGAATGTTCATTAGGGAGTGACCGCGACGGTCGCGTCCGACGACTGTGCCGTCGCTCGCTTTCGTGCGCGGGACGTAGTCCGGGTCCGCGCCCGCCAGCAATTGTGCTCCCGAATGCAGCGACCACCGCTCGGGCCTGAGATCCAACGACAGCGTGCCCACACGCCCACCCCTGATCGCGAGCTCAACGGTGGCGCAGGGCAGGCCGACAAGCTTCCCGAGTTCGGCGGCGATCTTCTCCGCCCAGTCCTCTCCCTGGGTTCGTCCGTCGCGCTGCGACCGAGGCTTGAACAGCCAAAGCTGACCGTCGGGAGCCTCCAACCAGCCCCACTTCTCCTCTCCGCCGGCGGGCTCGTCGAGCCTCACGGGCCAGGCGGTGACATCGACGACGACGAACGGGTCGGATGCCACGACCCAGGAGTATCAGACGGCGCACGGCTACGTCGCCCACAACGGCGTGATCATTCTTCGGCGCCTTTTGTCGACGGGTGCCATTGTCCGGCGCCCCGTTCGAATCCCAGTTGTCGAGTCGGAGGGCTCAGGTATCGCATGGCGATACGCCGGGCCGCTGGCCCGGAAACTCGACGGGCTGGGGGAGCGATGGCGTACGTCACGCGCATCGGTCCGTCGGTGGCCCAGGTCGAGTACCGGCTTGTGGCGGGGGCGGGCTGCGGGACGCAGATGCGACCCGATTTCGACGGCCCGTCAGCTACCGATCCGCCAGCGGGCGCGGACGCTGCCCCGCCCTCCGCCGTCGACCAGGGCACAAGCTCTGATCCCCAGATCGACTACCGCGCCGACGGTGAGCGACCCCTCCGCTGGGTCGGTGCCGGGTGCGCTGACTATGGCGTGATCGAAGGCGCTCCGTTCCGGGCCGGAGACCTCGCCAAGGCCCGTCAGCTCATGGACGGGGTCGACTGGCGGACCGGCGAGCGGCTCGTCGCGGCGAAGGTGGAGGCGGCCCCGTCGGCCAAGGTTCCCGGCGCCCCGCTGCTCCAGGCAATCCGGGCCGAAGCGAACCGCCGCGACCTCGACCCCGACGAGCTGCTCAGCACTGACCGCCACCGCCAGTTGCTTCGCCGTCTCGAGCGCGGCGTCCGGGCCCGCGGCGAGCTGTACGCGCTCCACGTCGACCTCGCCGCCCCGCTCGCCGAAGCCGCCGGACTGGACCCCCCTGCGATCTGGGGCCAGACGTTCACCGACGCCTTGCGTCATCGCAACGACCGCATCGACGTCCGCAACCGCGGCTACGACATCGCCCTGACCTTGCCGAAATCCTTCTCCGTCCTGCTCGCCTTCGCCCCGCCCGCCCTGGCCGCGGACCTCGAACGGCAGGTCTTCGACGGCGCCGTCCACGACACCCTGCGCTACGCCGAGTCCGTCGCCGCCTACGGGATGCGCGGCCACCACGGCGACGGCCGTTCCGCCGAGCGAATCGACGGCTCCGGATTCGTGGGTTGGTCACTGATCCACCGGACCAGCCGGGCCGGCGACCCGCACCACCATGTCCACCTCTGCATCGCCAACATGACGAACGGCACGGACGGACAGTGGTCGGCGATCGCCGCCGGCGGTCGGGATCTGATGCGCCACACCCACGCCATCGGCGCCTACTTCGAAGCCCGCACCCGCGACCTGCTGCACACCCGGTTCGGCATCACCTGCAGCCGCAACCTCGACTCCGGACAGTGGGAGATCGACGGGATCCCGCCCGCGACGATCCGCCTGTTCTCCAAGCGAGACGACCAGATCCGCTCGTTCCTGCACCGGCTCGGCCTGACCTGGGACGGCGCCAGCCTGGGCGTTCGGCGCACCGCCCGCGACGCCACCCGCGACGTCAAGGACCCCGACGCCGCAGTCTCTGACGCCGACCTCCGCGCCCGCTGGCACGCCGAAGCCCGCGCCTACGGCGACGACCCGGCCCGGATCGTCGCGATCGTCCGACGCCTCCGCGGACGACCCCCGCACCCGCTCGACCTCAACGCGATCGCCGCCCGCGTCTTCGACCCCGCGACCGGGCTGACCGCCAACCGCAAGATCTTCGACCGCGCCGCCGCCTTCGCCCGCATCCTCGAGCTCCTCCCCGACGGCGTCCCTGACCTCCCCACCGCCGACCGCATCGTCGACGCCATCCTGGACCGATCCCCGCAGGCGATCGCCCTGCCGCCCGCCGGCCCGCAACACATGTCCGACGTCGCCCGCTACACCACCGCCGACCTCGTCACCGCCGAGCAGACGGTCCTGTCCTCCGCCCGCGACCGCATCGGCGTCGGCGCCGCGGCCGTCCCGGGCCCGGTCGCCACCGCGGCCCTGGGCGCCTACGAAGCCCGCACCGGCCGGACCCTGTCCGACGAGCAACGCGCCGCCTACCACCGCCTCGTCGGCGGCGGCCACGGCATCGACGCCCTGATCGGCGTCGCCGGCAGCGGCAAGACCGCGATCATCGCCGCCGCTCGCGAAGCCTGGCACGCCGCCGGGTACACCGTCACCGGCACGGCCACCGCTGCCGTGGCCGCCCAGCACCTGCGCGCCGAAGCCGGCATCCCCACCACGACCATTGCCGCTTTGCTGCACGGCGCCCATGTCCTCGGCGACGTGCTGATCGTTGACGAGGCCGCGATGGTCGACGAGCGCGCCATGGCCGCGCTTGTCGCCGCGGCGGGACAGCAGGGCACGAAGATCGTCGCGATCGGTGACCCGAAGCAGCTACGCGCCGCTGGCCCCGGCGGGTCCTTCGCCCACGTCCACCACATCATCGACGGACTCACCCTCACGACCAACCGTCGTCAGCGCGACCCCGCCGACCGCGCCGCCGTCGCGCTCGCCCGCGACGGCCGCTACGCCGACGCCCTGCGCGACTGGGCCGCCCGCGGACACGTTCACGCCACCGCCACCCGCGAGGACGCCCTCGTCGCGATGGTCACTGCCTTCCTTGACCACCGCGCCGGCTACCCCGACCCGCAGCAGCGGCTGCGGCAGGTGCTGATGATCGCGTACACCAACGCCGACGTCACCGCCCTCAACCACGGCGCCCGCGCCCTGCTCCAGCAGGCCGGCGAGGTCAGCACCGCCGAGCGGACCTACCACCTCGCCGGCGGGGACACCCTTGCCCTGGCGGTCGGGGACACTGTCCGGGTCCGGACGAATCTGTGGTCGCGCACCGACCCGGACAAGGCCCTGCTCAACGGCCACCGCGGCCTGATCAGCGCGCTGCACCGCAACGGGTCGATCACCGTCACTTGGACCCTCGGCGACGAGCCGGTCCGGAACACGGTGGTCACCGCCGCCGAGATTGCCCGCGGCGCGCTCTCGCACGGCTACGCCATTACCGACCACGCCGCCCAAGGCCAGACCGCCGACGTCGCGCTGGTGTACCCGGCCGGGATGGACGCCAACGCCGCCTACCCAGCGCTCACCCGGCACCGGAACGAATTGCACCTGTTCATCGGCCTGGACCAGGTCGAGGACGAGATCGCCCAGCTCCGCCTCGGCCCGGCGCCTCAGTCTGACCCGGCCGCGGTGCGGAAGCGCGCGGTCGAAGGTCTCGCCGCCGCCATCACGACCACCCCGGAGCCGATGGTCTCTCTGGAACTGGTCCGCGCCACCTCCCCGCGAGATTTGATTTCGACCCCTCGGCCCGCCCCGGCCGTCGACCAGCCCGCCGGGATTGCGGCGGAGCGGCTACGCGCCGCGGTCGCGGCGGCGGCCGAGTTCTACGCCGCCCAGCCGCACCCGGTGTGGGTCCCGGCGTACCTGGCCGGCCGCGGCCTCACGCTGGCCGACCTGCCCGGCGCGGGCTACGCCCCACCTGAGCCCACCGCCTTGCGAGACCACCTTCGCTCCCGTGGCTTCGGCGATGAGGAGCTCATCGCCGCCGGCCTGCTCACCCCCAGCCGCGACGGCACGCTGATCGACCGGCTGCGCGGCCGACTGATCCTGCCGATCCGCGACGAGATCGACCCGGTCGCCTTCCTGGGCCGCGCGCACCCGTCCGCAACGCTGGCACCGAAGTGGCTGAACACCCCGCAGACCGACCTCTACTCCAAGGGCCACCTGCTCTACGGCCTCGGCGAGCAGGCCGACGCGCTCCGCGGGGGAGCGATACCCGTCCTCGCTGAAGGTGCGCTCGACGCCGCCGCAATCACTCGCGCCGGTGCCGGTAGGTACGTCGGCCTCGCCCCGCTGGGCACTGCTGTGACAGACCGTCACCTTCACGCGTTGGCTCAGCTGGTCGGAGTCGTGCGCGACATCATCGTGGCCTTCGACGCCGACCCCGCCGGCCAATCCGCCGCAGCCCGGGCCTACCCGAGGGCCCGCGAGTTGTCCCCGCTCCCGCGTGCCCTGCGGCTGCCCGACGGGGCCGACCCGGCCAGTTACCTCGCCGCGGCGGGACCGGACGCGCTGCTGCGCAGACTCGACGCCTCGCGACCGCTGATCGACGACGTGATCGAGCACCGCCTTGCCGCCCGCGGCGACCAGCTGCGCTGGGTCGAGGGCCGGGTCGCCGCCCTGCGTGACGTCGCACCGCTGGTTGCCGAACTCCCGACCGAGGAAGTGGGCGTGCGTATCGCAGCACTGGCGGACCGGTTGGATCTCGACCGCCGCACCGTGCTGGACGAGGTCGTGGCCGCCGCCCCGCGGCAGGCTCCAACCGATCCGCCGAGCGGGCGGAACGACGGCTCGCCACGCGACGGTGCCCCCGGGGCAGCGTCGATTCCCCGCCGTCGACGAGACGTCGAGGCCGCCGCCCGCCGTGCTTCGCCGCGCCGTGAGCGACGTGCCGCACCCGACCGCGGGCATGACCGCACGATCGGCCGCTGAGCCCGCCGGATCCGGCACGGCTGGATAACCCCCGGCACCCCGGCGGCACCTGTCGGGGTGCCGATCGCCCCGCCGACGATCGACGAGATCCCACTCGTCGACACCGGGAGCGCCCGTGCAACCCACCGACGCCGTCCACCAGGCCCACGCCCGCCTGACCGACCTGCTCGAACGCAACGGCGCCGAACTGCCGAGCCGGGTCGTGGCGCTACTCAGTTCCGCCGCCGATCACCTGCTCGACTCGACCGCTCTGCCGGAACCGGTCGAGCCCAGGCACCCACTGGATCCGCGGACCGAGCTCGCTGACATGGTCGCGTCCCTGCGCGACGTCCTGCCGCTCGTCGGGGACCGGGCCGCAATCGCGATCGGCTTCGCGCTGCGCGACCTCTCCGCCGCTGAGGCGGTGTGGGGGCGCTCGTGAGCTACGCCGACGACCTCGACAACTTCGCGTGCGCGCTCGCCACCCTGATCGGCCGCGACGAGGAGTCGCACCGAGCCGACCGGACGCCGCCGGAGATCGCGCTGGCCGCCCGGGACATCGCGCTCACGCGGCTGCGCGTGATGTGCGGGCTGATCACCGGCACCGGCCCCACCCTGGAGAACTTCCTCGCCCGCGACATCACCACGGATCCCGCTGGCGCGCTCTACAGCGCGCTCGCGGACCTGCCGCTGCTGAGCGAACGGAACCCGCCGCTCCTCGTCGACATCCTCACCGTCCCCTCGCGCCCCGGACAGAAGGAGTGGCAGGAACTCGCCCGCGCTGCTCTGTTCCTGGAGCCCTACAGCGACGCCCTGCCCGACCTCCCCGGCCCGTTCGCGTGGAAGGTGATCGGCGACATCGGCAACCTCGCCACCGCCGTCCCGTGCCTCGACGACGACCTTCATCGCCACCGCGCGGGCCCGGTCGTCGACGCCGGTCGTCACGGCGCCCTCCGCATTGCCGCGGCCCAGTTGGAGTCGGTCCGCCGCGCCCTGGGCGGCGACCTCGTCGTCAGTCGAAGCTCAAGGCTCGTTGTACGTCCGGTGCGCACGATCAACGACCTGCCCACTGCCAATGCGGACCTCGCCGCGCTGCTCCGCCGTCGGTCGGCGGAGATCAGCGCGCCCGAGATCCGTGCTGCCGCGCGCGTGCTGGTCGAGGGCCTTGATCTCGCCGCGCGCGTGCACTCCACCGGCGGGAACGGGGCTCCCTGTGACCCAGCCGTATCCCCCGTCGCCAGCACGGCCGGTCACCTCAAGCAGCTGCTGCACACCCCGCTCGCGACCCTCAACGACGTATCGCCGGACTCCACCCTTCGGGTACTGGGCGGCGACATCTCCCGCCAGTTCCGGATCCTCCATCGGCTCTGCGACCAGCTCGACGACCTCGCCGACCCCCGGTCCCGCCTCGAGGGCCACGCCAAGCTGCGTGGCGGGCTGGATGGCTGGGTTCGCGACGTTCCCGCGGTCGTCGCGGCTCTCGATCACGCGCTCACCGCAGCTCATCGTGACCGGCGTCTGCTTGGCCGTCCGAGCGACTCCGGGCCCGCTGACGCCCGGCATTGGCACCCCGTCGTGCCCGGCGCGTCGCCGGAGGTGGTCCGGGCGGTACGGCGGGCGCGCGAGGATCTCCGCGACCTCGGCGCGTACATAGACGCTGCCGATCGGCCAGAGCGAGTCACGTCGGTGCTTGCCGAGCATGTCCGGACGCGTCGCGCGTCGGAGGAGCCGCTCCCGGTGCATCCGAACCAGCGGACGGAACGCCGACGGTCGGCCGAGGAAAACCGACGTCGGAGCCGCACCCGCTTGCGGCGTCCACCCGGCGACATCACCCCCGGACCCATTCGTCGATAACCGGCCCGCGCCAGTCCACTTCTGACGGTTCGGCTGGCCTGGCGGCCTGGCGGCGCACCTGGTGTGTGCTGGAAGGCGGTGCGCCATTGCCGAATCGCTGCTCCGCAGGCATGGTCGGCGGGCGGATGCTAGGCGTCGGAGTGAGCTACGCGCCGAGATTGCTCTGATCGCTGCTCTCGTCCTGACCGCGCCGACCGCCGCCCTGGTAGCGCCCGCTGAGCGCGGCGCCCAGAGCCACTTCAGCTGGCGTACCTTTCGAGCTCGTAGCGGGCAGGGCGCTCGCCATGAATGCCTCGCTGACACTCCTGCAGCCCGATCGCTCCGAGCGCCGCAGCCATGCGGCTGTGGAAGTCGTGAAGGTCCTGGTGCCACTGGGCGGGTTCCTGCGTGCCCGACGATCGATGCGCGATCTCGCGCCCGAACGCAAGAACGGCCAGTTCCAGCGCGAGGTGCGGATGTTCCCGCCAGCACGGTGGAATCACGGTCTCCGGTTGCCAGGCGTAGCACTCGTTGATCCATGCAACGGCCTGGGCCAGCCAGCCCCAGACCGACGCATGCAACTCATCAGGAAGAGATGCCAAGTCCCAGGGCCGAGGATGGCGGAGATCGTCCTCGGTCTCTGCTTCGATCTTGCCCAGCAGGTCCCTCAGCGTCGGGGGCAGTGCCGGCCAGCGGGGGACAGATGTATGGGAGTCACTCACCCGTCGCCCCCGCCGAGCGTTGGGACGCGCAGAGCGCGGGGTTCTCCCGGGATCGAACGCGAGCCGCCTCGGCCCGAACCTCCTTCAGTTCCGGCTCGACGACGCTGCGCCACAGCCGGCGCCGTTCGAAGAGTGCAGTCTGACGGGCAATCACTGGCGGGAGGTTCTCGGCGAGCACCAAGGCGTTGCCGCGGGCTACGTCGAGGGTGCCGATCTCGTGGGCTCGCAACACCGGCTCCCAGGTCTCCTGCGTGGACACTGAGGCGGATCCGTAGCGTCCGTGGGTGCGACTGCGGTTCGCGACGGTGATGCGCCGTTGTCCGCACAGCCGCTCCATCTCGTGCAGGAAGTCCGGGTCCTTGCACCCGCCGTACACGACCAGGTTGGACGTGATGGCCGCCAGTTCGGCGGCCTCCGCAGCGCCCCACCGCGCGACGACTCCGGCCCAGCCCTGGGCGGCGTAGATGACGCAGATCCCTCGCCCGCGGCCGTCGGCGACCCGCTGACGCAGCGTCGGAATCGGCGCGATGCTCGGCGCCTCGTCGAGCGCGGCGAGAAACGGTGGGTCGAGTCGCCCACCAGGGCGCTCGTAGCCGATCTCCTCGGCAGCGTCGAGGACGTCCTCGACAATCGCCGTCACCAGCGGGGCCACCGACCCGTAGGCGGTGTCCTTCCCGAGCGCGTACACCGTTCCGTTCGCTCGGATCAGCGCGCGCACGTCGGTGCACTTCTCCGTTGGCAGGTCGATAGCCGCGGTGAGTTCCTCGTGGTCGAACGCGGCGAGGGCCTGTTCGACGGTCGCCATGGTGTTCCCGATGGTCCGGTCGTCGCCGGTGACGATGCCGGCCAGCTTGTCCGCCCATCCGGGCTCCGCGCCGGGATGCGTGTCGAGGATCCGCCGGGGGGCCGGGTCGTGCGGCCGGCGTGACCACGCGAGCACCTGCCGGATGGAGGCGCCATCGAGCGCAGCCGCGTGCAATAGACACATGATCAGCGAACCGGCTCGGTGCCGGTAGAAGATCGCACCTTCGCTGGCAACGGTCATGCCAGTCCGGACGCCGGCCGTAAACGCGCGGCCGCGGTGCTCGGCCACCCTCGACCGTTCCGCCCCATGTATCGGGGACCACCGCAGCGGCTCTGCCCCAGGCACGATCCGGAGCGGGTCCATTGCCACTACCGGCCCTCGGGCGCGGCGAGGCACGACGGTCAGCTCGTACAGGTCGGCCTTCGTCGACGTGGCCAGCGCCGCCCCGGGTGCCTCCCGTAGCGCCGGGGCGATCAGCCGCATCGTCTTGCCCGAGCCCATCGGCCCGATCACGCGGGTCGAGCGGTCCAGACGTGACCACAGTTCGACGCCACGTGGCCGGACCGAGCGGCCCAGCCGGTACCCGTACTCCGTCGGCGCAGTGCTCATGCGTCGGCCTTCCGCCTGGGGTGCAGGCCGGGCCGCAGCTCACGCGCCCCGCGGCGCAGCGCTCGCCGTCCCAACACCGATCGCAGCTGCATCGTCGAGGCGAAACCGCGCGACGCTCGCGACCCGCGTTCCCTGAGCCACACCGCGCTCACGAGCAGTGCCACAATCAGGAGGACGACAAGCATGCCGGCCGACAGCTGGGTTCCGACTGCTGGACCGGAAGCCGTGACGACCACACCTGATGGCACGTCAGACCACCATCCTCTCGTTCGTATGGAAGAGCTCCAGCTCGGTCGCGGTGAGCATCGTCCGCACGATGTGCGACGACGCCCGCCCGACCTTCCACAGCGCGTAGCCCTTATGCTCGGCTGTCCAGGACCCGATGTGCTCGCACTCGGCATCGGTGAGCCCGATCGCCTCCCGGGTCATCGCCAACGGCCCGGTGTCCTGCGCGAGTTGCACCCGGGTGTCACAGGAGGCGATGAGGTGCCGCGCGATCGCGACCTCCTCGCTGCCTGCGGCACCGACCTGCTCGAAGTCCGACAGGCGGTGGGTGGCGAGCATCTGGATCGTCCCGTGCGCCCGCGACAGCCGCAGGTCGGAGTCGATCTTGCGGATCATCGCCGGCACCCGCATCGATCGCCACACCTCGTCACGCACGACGGCCCGCACCCCACCGGGCAGGTCGATCGCCGCCTGCGCCCATGAGGACACGCAGGCGAGCGTCATCGCCACCGACTCGTCTCCGCGGCCGTCGAGGCGGGACAGGTCGACGGTCTGGATCGGCGCATCGAAGTCCAGTCGCACCGTCGACTGGGCGTCGAAGATCCCGCCGAGTGGCCCTGCGACCATGTTCCCCAGCCCGTGCCGGAGGTTCTCCAGCCGGTCCCGCGCAAGGTCGACGTCGGCCCGCGGCAGGCCCAGGTCCCGGGCGAGTTCGACGTCCGGCTCGGCGATCACGCGCCACACCTCGGGGATCGTCGGGTCGACAAGCGTCGACGCCCCGCCCAGCTCCCCGCTGCACCGCCGCACGGCCAGTCCCAGCGCCGCCTTCTCCAACGGAGAGAGCCCACGCCCGATCTGCATCGTCAGCAGCGAGTCCAGCAACGTCACGCGCCGGCGATGGATCTCGGCGAGCCGTTCCCGCGCGGACTCAGGGTCGGTCGGCAGCCCCTGCCCGAGCGGACCCGCGTCGAGCGGATTGAGCCGTGTCGGTAGTCCCAGACCCAGCTGCACCGGCGCGCACCCCAGCGCGGTGGCGATCGGCGCGTACTCGTTCTTCAGGTCGCCCGCCACCAGGACCTTGACCCCGAAGGCCATCAGTCGCAGCGCGAGGGCCTTCATCGTGGCGGACTTCCCCGAGCCGGGGACGCCGGTGAAGATCATGTTGGGGTTGGTCACCAGGTCGCGGCGTAGCCACTCGACCGGATGGCACGTGAAGGTTGCCCGGGTCAGCACGTCCCAGCCCATCACCGGTCCGACCGCCGCCATCGCCGCTCCGGCCAGGAACGGGTACACCCCCTGGGCCTGCGCTGTCGAGGCCCGGTGCGCCTCCGGCCTCCACAGCACTGCCGCCCGCCCAGCCCCGGGACCGCGCCACCCACGTCGCGGCGGCGTCGGGCGCGTCACCGGTCGCGGTTGCGCGGCCGCCCGGGGCGCCGGGACCGGAAGGGGCAGCCCCACCAGCCCGGCCATGTCCACCGCCGGCACGGCACCCGGATCGCGGCGCCACCGCCGAGCCGTCATGCCCAGCTCCGCATCTTCGGCAGACCCAGACCCAACGGCAGAGCCCCGGCGTAGAAGCCGATGTCCTGCGCGCCCCACATCCGTCGCACGTCCAGCCCGCACTGCCCGGCGTCGGTCTCCAGCTCCGAGCAGGCCAGGTCCAGCGCGGCCCCGTCGGTGACCGTGACGGTGAGGTAGGCGACGAACCGCACGAGCCCGTGCCCCGCGGCGCGCAACCGGTCCTGGTCCTCTGCCTCGGCCAGGGCTTGCCGTTCGTGCTCGGGCACCAGCTGGCCGGTCTTGTGCCGCAGCCCGACCGCCACCGACCGCCGGGTGCGTGCCCGCATCACCGTCTGCTCGGCCCGGCGGGCTCCGATGGGTTCGACGACGAGCGCCACGCTGCGCCGTGCGGTGTGATGTGCCGTCAGAATGGGGCGGAGGAACCACGCCGGCACGCCCGCCCGTGGCCAGTTCAATACCTCGAACGTGACCGAGAACCCGGAGTCGTGCCGGTAGTACGACCAGCGCGCGTCCGCCGCTGCCGGGCCGGCGAGTCGCGGATCCAGGCCGGGCGCCAGGGCCCCCTCGACCAGCGACGAGCGGCCCGCCAAGGGACCGACCGCCGAGGGGTCGAACGCGGTGCGGACGACCGCCGCGAGTTCGCGAACGCCGAGCCAATGGGTGATCTCCAGCTGCGCGCCACCGACCGCGGGCGTGACCGCGGCGAGCTGCCGGGTCAGCACCGCCAGGGCGCCGGCGTCCCCACCACCTGCGGCCCGAATCTGCCCCCGGGCCCGGGCCCGGTCGAGAGTGAGGACCAACCACGCCTCGTGCTGCGCGCCGGTCGCCGCGCTGTGTTCGAGCAGCGTGGTGACGGCCTCTACCGCGGCCGCGGGTGCGTCGGCGCGCAGCGCCGAGGCGTGCCAGGCTCGCAGCGCTGTCCCGTCGTCGGGCACGGTGCGCTGCACGATCGCGATCCGCACGAACGGGCTGGCGTCGCTGCACAGCTGGGCGAGCAAGCCGCCCCACGCGGCGATCCTGGTCTCGCGGCGCGTGCCGTCGGCCAGCGCGATCCCCGGGTAGCGGATCCGGGCGATGGCGGTGTAGGTCTCCTCCAGCGGGTGGTGCACCACGGCGATCGCCTCGGCAGGCCCGGCTGTCCCCGCGAGCAGCCCTCGGGCGTCGGCCTCCAGGAACCGCAGCGCGGCCAGCGGGCCGGGCAGGTCCATCGGCGCCGGGGCGGTCGGATCGGCTGGATCCCGCGGTGCGAAGGCGCCGGAGAAGAACAGGTTCTGCCGCCGCGCGGTGTTCCACGTGTGCGCCAACCCGAGCCCGGCCCACTCCGTCGCCGTCCGGCCGGCCACCCGCAGCCACACCAAGCCAGCGAGCACCGCGGCGGTGGGCCAGGTCACCAGCATCACCCCGAGCGACCGGGTGCTGATCGGCGCGATGAGGCACAGCAGCCCGAGCGCGACCAGGGCGAACCGGGCGCCCGACATCCCGAACAAGAACCCGCAGCGTTCACGCTGCCAACCGCCGTAGCGGAGCGGCGTCGTCGGGGCGGTCGAGGTTTCCATGGATCACGCTCCTGCAGGGGACGGGCCGGACGGACGCGGCGGCGGCATCGGACCCGGAAGAACCGGTCCGGGGACGGCGGGCGGTGGTGGCGGGGGAGGGCCGGCGTCGAGACCGGCGTAGGCGGTCATGCGGTCCATGCCGGTCCGGACCTGCCCGCCGGCCGCCGAGCCCGCCATGGCCAGCGCGCCGACGCCGCCGGTGCGCGCGGCCGACCCGAACCCGGCGCTCGATGCCGGACCCATACGACCGGCCCCGGCCGATGCGGCGCTCATCGCGAGGTGGTGACGCGCCATCGTCGCCCGGTCGGAGTCCACTATCGATGCCGCACCGGCCCCGGACCCGCCGCGGGCCAGCATCGCGACCGACCCGGCGCCGGCCAACCCGCCGACCAACGCGCCGGCCCCACCGGCCGCCCCTACCTGGCCGGCGCTCCAGGTGCAGCCCTTGGCCAGCAGCGGCCACGCGAACGCGGCCAGGGCGAGCGTCGTCAGCCCGGCCAGGACGGCGACGACGCCGGTAGCGGAACCGGCGACACTGAAGGACACGCCGAAGATCAACACGATCAGCGGCTTGAGGAAGATCAGCTGCAGCCCCGCGGTGACGAGCTTGCGGAACCACGGCGCGGCATGCCCGGCCACCATCCCGGCCGCGGCGATGGGGCTCACCGCGACGAGCACGACGATCAACGCGTGGCGGAAGATCATCTCGGCGAACAGGACCACGCCGACGACGATCGCGACCAGCCCGAAGATGAGCATCAGGGCCGCCGGGGCGGCGGGGTTGCCGCCGGTGCTGGTGAACGACACCGAGTTCGCCAACCGCTCGGTGAAGGCGTCCCGGCCGCCGACCGTCTCGGTCATGATGATCTCGCTGAGGTCATCGGCAACGGCGAGCAGCAGCGCGGCGGTCGCGGTCACGCACCCGATGGCGAGCCCGGCCTTGAGGACCCCGACGACGCCGTGCGCGAGGTGCTCCCCGCGAAACGTCAGCCCGGTCCGGATCACCTGACCCAGCAACAGCAACACCGCCACCAGCGCCCCGATGGACGCGGTCACCGCGAAGACCCCGTCGACGCCGCTGCGCTGCAGGTCGACCGTTGAGGTGGCGAGGAAGGTCTCGGCGACCTCGCTGAGCACGGTCGCGCCGGCGTCGGCGAAGGCCTGGCACATCCGCTCGAACGCGCTCCCGGCCACGCCGGACACCACCCCACCGACCCCGCTCCGGGCCTGGCAGAGCAGGTCGAACCGCGAGCAGCTATCCACCGCGTGCCTCCCGCCAACCCTTGGCGGCGGCCTCCGAGGTCAGCGGCACCGCGGCCAGGTCGGCCACGGCCTCGTCGACGTGCGGGCGGATCGCCCGCCACCGCTCGCCGTCCCAGCGCAAGTCCCAGCGGAACACGATCGGGCCGGTGGTGCGGGTCCCGTCGACCGCGGTGCCGGACAGCACAGCCAGCGTCAGCACGGTCGCCGTGGTGGTTCCCGGCTTGCCCTCGAACTGGTAACCCGCTGGCGTCAGAGTCAGCGTGGCCGACTCGGACGGGCCCACCGGCGCCAGACCGAGCGACGCCCGCTGGGCCGCGACCCCGTCGGCGATCGCGGTCCGCTGCTGGGCCAGCCATCCGGCCCTCGGTTCGGCAACCTGCTCAAGAGCGCGCAGGGTCGCGGCGGCGTCGAGGCCGGTCGCGATGCGGGTGTAGGCGTATGCGGCGGCGACCGCACCTGCGGCAGTCGCCGGGAACCCGATCGCGACGCCGTCCATTGTGCCGGTCGGTTGCGGCAGCAGCAGCGGCTCCCCGGCGGCCGGGATCCTCGGCGCCGGCGTGGTGCTGGGCATCGGCTCGGCGACGGCCGGGGCGGCGGCCGGCGCATCGTCGTTACCGGGCCAGGCGGCACGCAGGATCAGGCCGAGCGCGAGGACGGCCACGAGTGTCGAGCCAGTCAGGGCGATTACAGCGGACAGGCCGCGGCGTGGACGGTCGCCCAACAACGCCCGTGCGCCCGGGTCCATCGTCGTCCTCATGCCAGCGCGAAGCCGGTGTTGACGATGGTGACCGCGGACCCGACGACCACGGCACCCAGCACGGAGCAGATCAAGGCGACCTTCCCGCGTTCGGCCCACATCGGGCGTTGGCTGAGCATGCCCAGCGCGATCGCGGCACCGGCGCCGATGGCCGCGAGCACGCATGCGGTGAGCGCGAGGTACATCGCCCAGCTCATCAGGGTGTCGATGGCCTGTCCGCCGGGCATCCCGGAGCGGTCCGGGTCGACGGGCGGTAGCTCCGCGGCGAGCACCGAGAGGTCAGTTGCGATCATGATTTGCTCCTTCGCGCAGGCCCGGGTTCGGGCAAATGACGTGGCATCAGACAGCGTCGGGGAAGTGGGGTGGGGCCCAGCCGAGGTAGTACGCACCCCAGCGCTCCGCGATTTCGGACAGCGGGACGACGGAGATCGCACCGGGACGTAGGACGTCGTTGGACACGACCATCCCCTCGCCCAACGACAGCGCCACATGTCCGGCCGGATCATCGGTGGCCCAGAAGACCAGCGACCCAACCGGAGGCTCGGGGATCGGCGCGTACCGCTGCTCCGCAGTGACCCAGAAGTCAGCGGCGGTCAGGACCCCCGAGGCGCGGTAGCCGTAGGCCTGGGCGACGAAGTTCAGGCACCGTCGCTTCCAGACCGGCGGGCCCTGCGTCATCGCCACCGCCCAGCGCACCGCGTTCTGGCAGGAGCGCGGGTTCCCGCGCGCCAAGGCGAAGCCGCAGCCGGAGCCGACGTCGAGTGCCGGCAGGCAGTCGGCCGCCTGGATCTCCGTCGGGCCGGCCGAGCCGGTCTCATCGGCGGCAACGCTCTGGACCGGCCAGTCCGCGTCGGGGCCGTAGCTGGCCCGGCCCAGCGCGGCGGAGACGAGCTCGTCTGCCGTGCGTTCCCAGCGAGCATAGGCATCCGGGTAAGCGCTGCGCTGCACCGCCTGTACGACCCGAGTCAGGGGTCTGACCTGCCACCGCGGAACCTCGACAAGCCGGTCCAGGAAGGCGTGCGTGGCGTGGACCGGGTCGAGGACCTGGATCGGGGTGCCCCACCCCTGCGAGGGGCGCTGCTGAAACAGGCCGAGGGAATCGGCGTGGCCGTGGCGCAGGTTACGCAGCGAGGATTCCTGCAACGCGGCGGCAAGCGCGAGCACGGCAGCCCGGGCCGGCAGGTCGCGCTGCGCCACCGTGGCCACGATCGCGCGCGCATTGGCGGTCTGTTCGGTGTCGAGACCGGCGAGCCCCGTGCCTGAGGGAGTTTCAGATTCGATCGAGATGCTGCACGCGGGTGCGGCCTCGGCGAGTCCGCCCGCGGCGACAGCGGCTCCGAGCGGCATGGCCACCATCACCGACGTCACCGCCGCTGCGCACAGCGCAACTGTCATGACTCGCCCCCCGACGACTCATCCCCCGCCCGGTCCGCGCTCGGCAGACCGGGTGACGAAGCAGGCCTATCAGGGAATCCGCGACGTTCGCAGCGAAACGGACAAACTCGTCCGAACTCCGACGGCTCAGGCATCGGGCACGCCGCCGTCGGCTCGCGGGATGTAGGCGCAGACCTCGACCCGTTCACCGAGGAACTCGAACGCGACCCGGCACGAGCGCCAGGGATTGCCGCGCTCATCGGTGGCGGTGGAGCCGATGATCGTGCCGCCGAACCGGGCGGCCCAGTCGGCGAGATCGGGCAGGGCATCGACCTCCGGTCGGGTGTGCAGGACGACGCGGGGGCCGCTGGATCGCAAACGGGCGAAGGACAGGCTGGCGTGGAGGTCTCGGTTCTCATCGAGCAGGCGCCAGGCCAATTCGCAGGAGTCGGCAACCGGGCTGGTCGATCCGGGCGTGGTCATCAGCGGGGCGGTCATCATCGGGGCTCTCCTTGGAGGTCGAGGGATCGTCGGTGGGTCGTCGCCGTCGTCGTCGGCGGGAACGCATGCGCGGCTCCCGGTACCGAGCTCCGGTCCGTCGCGGATGGCCCGCCCACCACCGGCGGCTCCGCGGCGCCTCGCTGCGATGTGTGACGGGGCGTTGTGGCGGGCCGGGAATCGGTCGGAATGGCGGGTGGATCCGCACGGTGCCTCCGCTCATCGAGTGCGGCGATGGCCTCGATCTCAAGCCCGGGGTGCGGGTCTGTGGAAGGTGCCGGGGGGTTATCCAATCCGTGGATAACCCCCCGAAATGACCGGTTCGTGCGGCAAGGTGGCGGCCATCGAACCCCCGGGGGAGGGCGGCGATGGCCAAGAACAAGCTGCGAGCGGCGCGGGAGAACCGCGGCTGGTCACAAACCCGCTTGATGCGCGAGCTGACGCGGGCCGCAGGTGAGGTCGGGGTGACGTTGCCAGCCGACGACACGATGAGGACCGCGATCTCGCGGTGGGAGAACGGCCACCGGGTCCCCGAGGAGTTCTACCGCCAGCTGTTCCGAGCAGCGTTCGGGTTGACCGACTTCGACCTCGGGTTCGCCCCGATGGCGTTGCCCAGCCTGGGGCCGCCGGTCGAGGAGTGGCCCTCCGTACAGCCCGACGCGCTGGCTCAGTTCGAGACCATCCTCGCCGGCTACACCGCTCTCGATCATCTGGCCGGACACCGTCCGCTTCTCGTGGCCGTCACCGATCAGGCCGGCTTCCTCGAAGCGCGCGCTCGGTGGGCGAGCGGGGTTCAGCGGGAGGGGTTGCTGCGGCTGGTCGGCCGGTACGCGGAGTTCGCCGGGTGGCTGCACCAGGAGGCCGGGGATCACGACGCCGCAATGGCCTGGACCGACCGGGCTCTGGACGCGGCGCACGAGATCGATGACCTGCGGGCCATGGCGTACGTGCTGCACCGCAAGAGCAACATCGCGACCCAGGCCGGGCGTCCCGGCCGTGGAATCGGTCTGGCCGAGGCGGCCCTCCGCCGCCCGGCCGAGCTGCCGGGCACGTTGCGCGCGGTCGCGCTGCGGCAGCGCGCGAACGCGTTGGCGTTGCTGGGCGAGCGGCAGGACTGCGAGCGCGCGCTCGGGCAGGCGCTGGAAGCCGCCAGCGGGTCGGTCGGGGAAGGCCTAGGGGACCCGGCGGGCTACTGCACCCCGGCCTACGTGCAGTCGGAAGCGGGTGGGTGCTGGATTGTGCTGCGCGCTCCGGCCCGCGCTATCGCCCAGCTCGAGAGCGCTCTGACGCAGTGGCCGGCCGACCAGGAGCGGGACCGGGGCCTGTGCTTGTCCCGGCTCGCGCTGGCGCACGCGGTCGGCGGCGACCTGGACACGGGTGTGGCGGTCGGCCTCGACGCGACCAACGTGGTGCGGCAGGCCCCGTCGGCCCGGTCGATCGACCAGCTGCGTCAGGTGCGTGCCCTGTTGGCCGGGTCGCGTACGGTCAGGGGTGCTCAGAAGTTCGAAGCAGGCCTGGCCGATCTGACCGGCGAGGGCGCGGCATGAGGAGGGCCGGCGGGTGGATCACCTGCTCACCACCGCGACGACCGCGGACGAGCGCCGCCGCGCCGCCCGCATCGCCGTCCTGCCGGTCGGCAGCTTCGAACAACACGGCGATCATCTCCCGCTGATCACCGACACCGTCATCGCGTGCGTGATCGCACGCGAGATCGCCGCCGCGCACGATCTGCTACTGCTCCCGCCGATCACGATCTCCTGCTCCCACGAGCATTCCGCCTGGCCGGGGACGGTCAGCATCAGCGCGCGGACGTTGTACGCGGTGGTCACCGACATCGCCGATTCCGCCGCCCATACTGGCGCTGACAAGTTGCTGATCGTGAACGGGCACGGCGGGAACTACGTCCTCGGCAACGTTGTCCAGGAGGCGAACGTCGACGGGCCGCGGATGGCGCTGTACCCGTCCCGGTACGACTGGGATGCTGCCCGCCGCGAGGCCGGGATGGAGGCCACCAACAGCGAGGACATGCACGGCGGTGAGCTCGAGGTTTCGATCCTGATGCATGCCCATCCCGAGTTGGTGGGCGCCGGGGCCGGCGAGCTGGACCACCTGTCCGAGGACCGCTCGTTGCTTCACACCCTGGGAATGGCCGGTTACACACCACACGGCGTGATTGGCCGGCCGTCTCTCGCCACCGCCGATAAGGGAAAGTCCGCTTTGGAAGCGTTGCTTGCACGTTCGGCCGCGGCGCTCGAACTTCTCACGCCCGGTCGGCCGCAGGCTGGCTGACCGCCGTCGACATCTCTGTGGAGCCAGATGAGTAAGTGCGCGGGAGCTTCGCTGCCCTGTGCGCGGGGGGATGTGAATGTGCCGGTGCGCTCAGCGCGGTGAGGTGGCGGTCCGACTCCGGTGGTGCTGACGTGCCGTCAGCTTGGCCGTTTCCCGCCCACGTCCGCCAGGGTCCGTCAGCGTCCGCGCGTAGCCATGATGGTCCGTCAGGAGCGGCGGCGGTGACCTCGGAGCACACTGGGGGCTGTGTCGTCCGCAGACGTCGACTCCACTCTGGTGCAGGGAACTGCACGTGGGCCAGGGAGCGCTCGCGGAAGGCCTTGAGGTCGGTGTCGAGCTCGCCGCAGATCCGGGACACCTCGCTCCTGGAGATGCCGGTCCCGACCCCGAGGTTCTGGACCAGGTCATCGACCTTGCGGGTGGAGACGCCGTGGACGTAGGCCTCCATCACCACCGCGAACAGCGCCCGGTCGATGCGCCGGCGCCGCGCCATGGCATGTATGGCAAGGTTATCCCGGGCGGTCGGGCCAGGGCGGGCCACCCCGGCCAGGTAGAGCGGCGCGCTGTGATGCACGGACGGCAACGGCACGAACTCGGTGAACCCCCGGTCCGGTCCTGCCGCCAGGTCAGCAGCTTGAGGTACGTGACCCGGTGGGGCAGTGTCGACGTTGCCTTACCTCACAGCCAAGGACGAGCACCAACGGAATACATATGGATACGAGCTGACGTAGTGTCAGATACCTGACCCAACCTTCCATGGTTCGAGGGGATTTCCACGGCTCGTGAAGGCAGAGGCGTCGATCCGTCAGCGACGACGCGACGACGTCTGGGGTGGGAAGAGGTTCGAGGCGTTGCCGGCGAGGATCGCGCCGATGTCGGCGGGCGGCGGACCCGACTGCCGGATGTAGTTGGTACTGCGCGGGTAAGGCTCGAAGTACTCCAACGCGGGATAGTCGCTGCCGAGGAGCAACCGATCTGGTCCCAGAGAACGGCAGGCGGCGTGGAGGGCCACTTCCGAGCTGTGTGACACACTGTCGTAATACAGCAGTCTGGCGACGTCACCGGGGCGCAGTCCGGTGTCCTCGAGGGCGTGCGCGAGCTGGTTGTTCATCCGCTCCAGGTAGATCGGCATCACCCCACCCAGGTGCGGCACGATCATGGGGACCCGCGGGTATCTGAGCGGCAGCCGCCGCACCACGAGCTGGGCGGCAATCGTGGAGTCCTCCAGTAGTGCACCCAGGGGCCGGCAGCTTGCCCTTGGTCAGCACCCAGCGGACCTCGTCGTCGAGGATCTCCGCGGCGGTGCCGGGAATGCTGCCCAGACCGCCGGTTGAGCTTCCGTCAGCCACTCGCGGATCGAGACCCCGGTGCCGGGTCGCGCCGCGCCGTTGACGATCTCCATCGGGCTGAAGGCATGGACGTGCATGCCGGGACGCGCCGCTTGTCCTCCCGGGCCAGGTCGAAGTACGCCGTGCCGGGCGGGTCCGGGTCGATGCCGCCCTGCATGCACACCTCGGTTGCTCCGAGCTTCCACGCCTGCACCGCGCGGTCACCGACCTGTTTCACGGACAGGGTGTAGGCGTCGGCGTCGGTACGCCGCTGGGGGAACGCGCAGAACCGTCAGCCGGTGTAGCAGACGTTGGTGAAGTTGATGTTCCGGTTCACCACGTAGGTGACCGCATCACCGACGACGTCGCGGCGGATGGCGTCGGCCAGCGCGACCAGGGCCGCGAGCTCGGGATCGTCGCTGGCCATCAGCGCCAGGGCCTGAGCATTCGTCAGGTTCGCGGGGTCGGACTCCGCCGCCCGCAGCGCCGCGGCCACCTCGCCGTCCAGACGCGCCGAGACCGGACCGGTCCGTCCGGCGATGCGCACGGCCTGCTCGCGCACGCTGTCCCAGTCTCCGTAGGCGGCGTCGATGTCCGAGCGGGCCTCGGTGCGCCGGCCCTCGCCGTCGATGGCCGCGTGCAGGTGGAAGCGCCCGGTCCCCTCGATCCGGGTGCCCCACTGCGGGTCGGGCTCCTGCCACGGCAACCCGGTCGGGATGACGCTCGGCCGGGCCGGGCCAGGCCCGTGCCGGGATCGGCGAGCGCCTCGGTGCCGGGCGCACCCGGGGGTCAACCCGCAACCGGGCCAGCTCCTGGCGATCCGACTCGCAGAGCTCGGGCTCCTCGACCTCGCCGCGAGGCTTGCGGTTCCGGCTGATCCAGTTGCCCAACGTGCCTTCGTTGACCTTGGGGTCAAGTCCCGAGCTCGCGGGCCACCTCGGCGACGGGCCGGCCGCTCTCGCGCACCATCTCTACCGCCGCGTCACGAACTCCGGCGGGTACTTCGCTGGACGCCCCATCGGCTACTCCTCTCCTGGGCCAAAGCCCAAGATCAAAGTGTCCACGCAACCGGGTCAGCTCCACCGCGCGGCCGATCCGGCCGCCCTGCAGCACGACTGTGATGAATCCCGTGTCCGCTGAACCGGGTCAGCTCCAGGACGATCAACGACGTCGTTCCGATTCGGCGCTTGAAGAGCAGCGGCTGCGGATTTGCCATCCTCACAACAGTTCCAGAATGGTCGCGTTTGCCTGGCCTCCACCCTCACACATGGTCTGGAGGCCATACCGGATGTTCTCGTCGCGCATGTGGTGCACAAGGGTCGTCATCAGGCGGGCCCCTGAACCGCCGAGGGGATGACCCAAGGCGATCGCGCCTCCGAGCGGATTGAGCAGGGCCGGGTCTGCACCGATGTCCTTCAGCCATGCGAGTGGCACCGAGGCGAACGCTTCGTTGACTTCGAACGCGCCGATGTCCGTGAGTTGAAGGCCCGACTTTGCCAGCGCCTTCTCCGTGGCCGGCATTGGTGCGTGGAGCATCGGCATTGGAGAAAGGGCCGCCAGAACTGCGGTGTGGATCCGGGCCAGGGGGCGGAGTCCGAGACGCTCGGCGTTCTCGGAGCTGGTGATGAGGAGGGCGGCCGCTCCGTCGGAGATCTGGGAGGAGTTCGCCGCCGTGATGCACCCATCGGGTCGGAATGCCGGTGCGAGCGTGGCGAGCTTCGTGACGGTGCTGCCGCGTCGGATCCCCTCGTCGATGCTGATCAGGCCTTCCACTGTCGGAACCGGAACGATCTGGTCTTGGAATCGGCCCTCGTCGGTGGCACGCGCCGCCTTCTCATGGGACTCGAGCGAGAACTCGTCGAGTTGGGCCCGTGACAGTCCCCAGCGGTCGGCGATCTCCTCGGCACCGATTCCCTGGTTCGGGAACTCGACTCCGTAACGCTCGATGTACCTCTGCCCGAGTGGGTTGGCGATCATCGTCGAGCCCATGGGGACTCGGGTCATCGACTCAACTCCGCCGGCAACCACCATGTCGTAGTGTCCGGCGATGACACCCGCGGCGGCGAAGTGCACCGCCTGTTGCGAGGATCCGCACTGTCGATCCACGGTCGTGCCCGGTACTGACTCCGGCCAGCCCGCCGATAGCGCCGCAGTGCGGGCGAGGTCGAAGGTCTGCTCGCCGACCTGGTTTACGCACCCCCAGATCACGTCGTCCACGATGGCCGGGTCGATGCCGCTGCGCTGCGTCAGGGCGATCAGGACCTGAGCCGATAGGTCGGCGGGGTGAACACTCGCGAGCCCACCGTTCCGCTTGCCGATGGGTGTCCGTACTGCCTCGACGATCACGGCGTCGCGCATGATTTCTCCCAGGGTTCAGACGAACGGTTGAAGAGGTGAGGTGAAGGCCAAGGGTTCGAAGGACGAAGGGGTCAGGTCAGGTAGCGGTAAAGAACGCGCGCGACGCACGCCGGTTTTGCGCTGCCCTCAAGCTCGAGGATCACGTCGCTCGCGAGATGGATACCGCGCGCCACCGGCTCGGCGTGGGCGATCGTTCCGGTGAGACGGACGCGGGCCGGTAGCAGCACTGGCGCCGGAAAACGGACTCGCTCCATCCCGTAGTTGACGATCATGCTCTGGTCGTGAACTACGAGCACTTCGCTGAAGAGAGGAGTAATGAGTCCCACGCTCATGTACCCGTGGGCGATCGTCGTGCCGAATGGTCCCTTGGCGGCCCGTTCAGGGTCGACGTGGATCCACTGCCGGTCGGCCGTCGCGTCGGCGAAGGCATCCACCGCACTCTGCTCTACGGTGTACCAGGACGAGGGACCGAGGCCAAAGCCGATGTGGTCAAGGAGTTCCTGGGGCCGGTCGAGAATCAACCGACCCGGCGGGTCGGTGTTCAAATGCCGGCCATTTGTTGCGCGATCTCCAGGCGGGCCACGGTGAGGATGTGCACCTCGTCAGGACCGTCGACGATGCGCAGCGTTCGGGCGTGGGCGTAGTGGTGCGCCAACGGCGTGTCCTGGGACAGTCCGGCGGCGCCGAACGTCTGCATGGCGCGGTCGATCACCCGAAGGGCGGCTCGCGGTACTGCCACCTTGATCATGCTGATTTCCTTGCGCGCAGCTTTCGCGCCTACCTGGTCGATCAGCCACGCCGCGTGGAGGGTCAGCAGGCGGCTCTGGTCGATGTCCATCCTGGACTCGGCGATGTAGGAACGGATTAGGTCGCGGTCGATGAGCGAGGCCCCGAACGTCTGACGCTCCGCGGCGCGGCGGATCATCAGTTCGAGGGCGCGCTCGGATTGGCCCACGGCACGCATGCAGTGATGGATGCGGCCCGGCCCGAGCCTGCCCTGTGCGATGCGGAAGCCATCGCCCTCTTGCTGCAGCAGGTTGGAGGCCGGCACTCGTACGTCCTCGAACACGATCTCTGCGTGGCCGTCGCCTTCGTCATAGCCGAAGACACTGAGCGTTCGTTCGATCCGGATGCCAGGTCGGTCAAGCTCGACCAGCATCATGGAATGCCGCCGATGCTGAGGTGCCTCCGGGTCGCTGATCCCCATGAAGATCCCGATGGCGGAGTGCGGCCGGGGGCCGTTCGTGATCCACCACTTCCGGCCGTTCAGGACGTACTCGTCTCCGTCGCGGCGGATCGTGGCGCCCATATTGGTGGCGTCCGAGCTCGCCACTGCCGGCTCCGTCATGAGAAAACAGCTGCGGATCTCGCCTGCCAGCAGGGGCCGGAGCCAGCGCTCCTGCTGGTCGGGTGTGCCGAACATGGAAAGCACCTCCATGTTGCCCGTGTCCGGCGCGTTGCAGTTGAACACCTCGGGCGCGATCAGGCTGCGGCCCATCAGCTCCGCCAACGGTGCGTACTCGGCGTTCGACAGGCCAGGGCCCCATGCCGGATCCGGCATGAAGAGATTCCATAGTCCGGCGGCCTTCGCGTCGTGCTTGAGCTCCGCGATTACAGGCGGCTCGTGATGGCGGGTTGGGAGGGCGTTGAGCTGCTGTCGGTAGATGGCCTCGGCGGGGAGCACTCGCTCGTGCAAGAAAGCACGCACCTGTCCCTGCAGGTCACGGCTGCGCTCGGTATTTGAGAAGTCCACGGAGCTCCTTGTCGTCAAGGCATTATTTCATCCGACTGGAAGGTTGACAATATGCCGTGGGGGGTGGAGCCTGAGTGTGACGGTGTGGCTTGGTCAAACGCGGTGGAAGGGGACGGCTGTGACGCTGACGGTGGAGTCTGGGGTTGCCCCGGCGCAGGGGCGGGTGTACGCCGAGGGTGATCCGGAGATGCCGGCGGAGTTCCGTGAGCTGCTGGTGCGGATGTTGAGCCATCACCTGGAGAACTCGACGAATCCGCAGTACACGGCGTTGCTGAACCAGCTGTGGGAGCGGGGGATGACCCTGATCCCGGATCAGCGGTTGAAGGTGACGTTCGCGAAGTTGATGCAGCAGGAGGTCGAGCACGGGGCGATCACGGCGCGGATTCTGGAGGGTCTGGGGGTGGGCCCGATTGATGCGCCGATTCAGCAGTATTTTTTCCACCTGCCGATCGAGTCCTTCTGTGATCTGGCGTTCTTCAATGGCGTTGGGGACCGGGTGGGCTGTTACATCGGGGAGACCTGGGAGGGGGTGCCGTACCGGCCGTTGCTGGAGGTGGCGGACCGGCTGCACAAGGACGAGGTCTTCCACGCGACGTTCGGGATGAACAACTTGCGCCGGATCGTGGCCACGCCGGAGGGGTTGGCGGAGGCGAATGAGAGGATCAAGATCTGGTGGCCTGCCGCGCTGGACATGTTCGGTCGGTCGGACTCGTCCTTCTCCGACGCGTATGTGCGTTGGGGCTTGCGCAAGAAGAACAACGCTGAGCTGCGCGAGCAGTACATCGCCGATACCCGGCCGATGCTGGACAAGCTCGGCATCACCGTGCCGGATGACACCGCCAACCGGCGCTACCTCTGATGGTGGCTGCGCGGCTCGGGTCGTGGGCGGTCGAGGTCACGCGGCCCCATCCGCGAATGACGCTGTTCGACGTGAGCCTGTCCGACTATCGCGAGTTCTTCGCGGTGGCTGAAGGGGAGCATTCGCTGACGATCGTCATGCATGAACCGGACGCGATCTACAAAGAGGCGCAGGTCTTCGTCTTCCCGAAGCCCTATGGGTGGCGCGACGACCTTGACGATGACGAGGCCCTCCAGCAGGTGTGGCAGGCGGTCGGGGTCGTTCGATGAGCCCCGCGCATCCTTGCGCGATGCCGTTATGACTCGGACGGCACTGGTCACCGGCGGATCCCGCGGCATCGGGGCCGCCGTGGTGTGCCAGCTCGTCGCGCGCGGGATCGATGTCGCCTTCACCTACCGCGGTGCGCTTGATGCGGCAGAGAAGGTGCTTGCCGATTGCGAAGGCGCCCCAGGCCGCGCGACCGCCTTCCACTACGACCTGCTGGAGTCTGACCCGCAGGAGCTTGTCCGCTCGACCGCCGTGTGGGGGGGTGGACTGGACGCCCTCGTCCTCAACGCCGGGGTTTGGGCCGGCGGGCGGTTGACCGAGATGGACCCAGTCGATTGGTGGGCGGTCATTGAGGCGAATCTGCGCGGAGCCGGGCGGCTTGCCGCTGCCGCCGTGCCGATCCTCAACGCCCGCGAAGGTAGCTCGATCACCTTCGTCTCCTCCGCGGTCGCGTTGATCGGGTTTCCCGGTGACACCGCCTACGCGTCGGCGAAATCCGCGATGGTGGGGCTGGCCCGCTCACTGGCGAAGGAAGTGGGCCGGGAAGGCACGCGGGCGAATGTCCTGGCACCGGGCTTCGTTGAGACCGACATGACCGCGCAGATCCCCGATCGCAGTCGGGCGGGGATCCTGCACGCTACGCAGCTGCGCCGTTTCGGCACCGCCGACGAGATTGCGCAGGCCGCGGTGTTCCTCGCCATTGACGCGACCTATTGCACGGGTGCCGTGCTCACCGTGGACGGGGGCTGGTCATTGTGAGTACGTCTGCGCCGCCCGAGAAGAGAATCATGCCGCGGCGCCCGGCCGTGGTCATCATCCCTAGTGGGAGAGACATGAGGGACCGAACATGAGAGTCGATGCCGCCGGCACACTTGTTTATGAGGGTGAGGAGATCGTGTCGGCCACGCAGCTGCGTAAGTTGGCCGAGGCGATCGATACACCTGCTGCCACGGAGACCGCGACCCTAGTCCCGTGGTTCGGCCCCACGGTCGCCGGTGAGAAGCAGTTCGTCGAAGCATTGGACCTAGATCTGTCCCGCGCTCTTCTCGCGGGTCTCAGCTACGAGTGGGTGCGGCCCTTCGTAGCCGACGAATCGGTCGCCGTCCGCGTCCTGATCGCGAAAGTCTTCGACAAGGGCACAAACCGGTTCGGGGTGGTGGTCACCGAATTCAGCGACAAGTCAGGACAGCTGATTCACCGTCAGAACGCCACCTTCATTGAGTCGATCGGAGCCTGACGATGCCATTGGAATCTCGGACAACGGCTCCGATCAGCCGCCTCCAGATCGCGCGCTACGCCTGTGCGGTCGGCGACTTCAACCCCGTGCACGTGGACGAGGCCTTCGCGGCTAAACGCGGACTGCCGTCGGTGATCGCGCACGGTCCGCTCACCGCCTCCCTGATCCTCGACCTGATCGCGGACCAGGTGGGGCCCGACGCCATCCGAAAGTTTGACGTGCGCCTGGCGGCGCCGGTCTTTCCCGACGACGAGCTCACGGTCGACTTTGGCGGCGAGGGCATCATCGTGCGCAAGGCCGACGGCAGCGTGGCGGCGAAAGTGACCCTGGAGGTGGCCGAGTGACGACCTACCAGCACTTGCTCGAAGAAGATCTGGACAAGACGATCCGCATCCTCACCCTCAACCGTCCCGAGCGGCTGAACGCCTGGAACACCGCGATGCGCGCCGAGTTGCGGGACGCGGTCGAGCGCGCATCGGAGGATCCCGACCTGCGGGTGCTGATCCTTACCGGCGCCGGCCGGGCGTTCTCCGCCGGCGAGGACGTCAGTGACATGCCCGAACTCGCCGCGATCGGGACGCGGGGCTTCCGTTCAGTCGCACGGCGGATCCACGACGTGTTCGACACCATCGAGGCGATGGAGATCCCGGTCATCGCTGCTATCGACGGTGTCGCCGCCGGCGGCGGCTTCGAACTCGCCTTGTCCTGCGACTTCCGAGTGCTCGGAGAGAGCTCGCGGCTGGTGATGCCAGAGGCGAAGGTCGGCCTGATCCCGGGCTCGGGTGGCTGCTCACGGCTCGTCCGCTACGTCGGGCTGGGTCGCGCCAAAGAGCTGGTGATGCTCGGCGCCAACCTTGACGCGGCGGGAGCCACTGCCGCCGGGCTGGCGACCCGCGTCGTAGCTGGTGGGCAGGCACGCGAGGCCGCCATCTCCCTGGCGCAGGACCTCGTCGCGCGCGCGCCCCTCGCCATCGGCATGGCCAAGTTAGTGCTGAACACCTGCACGGACGTCGACAGTGAGACCGGTCGTCGGCTGGAACGCCTGGGACAGAGCGTGCTCAAGACCACGAACGACCACCGAGAGGGCGCGTCCGCGTTCATCGAGAAGCGGGCCCCGCAATGGAGCGCCACCTGATCTGCCCCGTCCGCCCGACCTTCAGGTGTGGAGAATACAGTGATCGAATCCCCGCAAGGCGATGACCGGTACTGGAACAAGCTGACCCAGACGGCGCCGCGAGAAGTGTTGGACGCACACCATCTCGGCCGTCTGCGCCGCATGGTGGGCTGGGCCTATGAGAACTCCCCGCTGCATCGACGGCTCTATGACGAGGCGGGCATCAAACCGGCCGACATCCGCACCTGGGATGATTACCACTACCGTCTTCCGTTCACGGACAAGCCCGATTACCTCCGCGATCAGGAAGAACACCCGTCCGGTTTCGGGGGGACGGCCCTGGGCCCGGACCGTTGGCAGCAGTACTTCCACACGACGGGCACGACGGGGCGCTTCCTCAACGAGACCTTCACCGAGTACGAGATGCAGAAGGCGGGGACCCAGTACTGCTACGCGCTCTGGGACTATGGAGTGCGGCGCGGTGACTCCATGTACTTCTGCTTCAACTGGGGCAGTTGGATCGGTCTCTGGAGCTTCTACTGGGGTGCGCGTACCCTCGGGCTCCGCGTCATCTCAGGCGGTGGGAGCAGCACTCTGGAGCGAGTCGAGCAGATCGTCAAGTACAAACCCACCATCGTCGTCGCGACCCCAACCTACTTGCTGCATCTCACCGAGGTCGCGGAGGCGAACGGCATCGATCTGCGGTCGGCCGGCGTTCCCATGGTCGCCGGCGGAGGAGAGGCGGGCCTCTCGATCACCGCTACCCGCGAGCGAGTGTCCGAGGCCTGGAACGTCGGGGATCGAGTGATGGATGCCTACGGTGTCGGGGAAGCCCTGTCGATCGCCCAGTCCTGTCGCGAGTGGGGTGGCGGGGTCCATGTGATCGAAGACAACATCCACTCCTACATCGTGGACCCCGAGAGTGGCGAGCCCCTTGCCGATGGTGAGGTGGGCGAGCACGTGATCACCAGCTTCTCCCGCTTCAGTCAGCCCTTCATCAAGTACCGCACGCACGACCTCGTGCGAATGGACCGGAACCCGGACCACGGCTGCGGATGGACGTTTGCCCACCTGCCCGGGGTGGTGCTGGGCCGCGCGGACTTCATGGTCACGATTCGCGGCGTCAACGTGTACCCCACCGCGGTGGAGAACCTCCTGGGGGAGGTGAGCGGCCTGTCCAACCATTACGAATTGCACATCACGCGGGAGGCCGGCTTCGACCGCATGCTGGTGAAAGTGGAGAAGGACGGGGCGTCGCCGCGGGCGGCGCAGGAACTGGACAGCGAATTGAGCGAGCTCCTCCGGAAGTCGATCGGGGTCCGGCTGGAGACGGAGATTCTGGCCCCCGATGCTCTACCGCGGTACGAGCTCAAAACGAAGCGGGTGTTCGACCACCGAGCCGCCGAGGAGCGTCCCGCGGCCAACCTGGGAGGAGCGACGCGGTGACGGCAAGTGGCGACGTGTCATTCGGTGCGGACGGCCAACTGACCCGGCTGCTCGACGTTCGTGAGGCACTGCGATCTGAACAGCAGGCCGCTACAAGCCCGGGTGTAGCCCGAGCTCTCGAGACCGCCGACTACTACCTGTTCATCGCCTTGAGTTATCTCGGCTACGTCGACCATCTCTTCCCGGAGCAAGACAGGGCTTTTAAGCCACTGACGGCAGAGGGGGCGTCGTAGCCCGGCTGCGGGCCTGGCTCCGACCGCTCGGTCGACCCCGGGGCCAGCGCCACGTACGCCTCGACCGCTCTCGTCTACCTGCTGTCGGAAGCTGCTGATGCAGGCAGACCGGCGCACACAGCGCCCGCCCTCGGCCTGATGCGCGTAACGCGTTGGAAAAGCCCGCACCGCCCCGATTGACATGATGAAAATCACCAACCATGCTACCTTCCAGTCGGTAGAACAAATTCTTCATGGGCGTGCCGCGCTCGATGTGGCCGCACCAGACCGCCCCCAACCGTGAAGGAACACGATGACAACCAACGCCGCTTCTCCGCTTGCGGAAGCCGCCGCGGCCGCGGGCTGCCCGTTCCGCCCGGATTTCGATCCGTTCGACGACCCGTATCTGTCCGATCCCTACAGCTGGCTTGCGGAAGCTCGAAGCCAGAGCCCCATCTTCTACAGCCCGGAGATCGACTACTTCGTGGTCACGCGCTACGAGGACATCCGGAATATCTTCCGGAACCCCGAGGTCTTCTCGCCTTCCCCGACCACCGAGCCAATGACCCCCCCGTGGCCCTCCACGATGGAGGAGTTCGCCAAGTGGGGCCGCGCCATCCAGTACGTGACCGGCCCGACGCTGGTGAACGAGGACGAGCCGGAACACATGATGCGGCGCCGGCGGATCACGCCACCGTTCCTGCCGAAAACGGTGGCGCTCCTGGAGGAGCATGTCCGCGAGTACACGACCGACTACATCGACCGTTTCGTCAAGCGCGGGCACGCCGATCTCGTGGACGACTTCGTCTGGGAGATCCCGGTACGCGTGCTGTTCCGGCTCATGGGGGTGCCGGACGAAGACGCGCACTACGTCAAAGAGTTCACGGCGGAGCGGGCGCTGTTCAGCTGGGGTCGCCCGAGTGAAGAAGTGCAGAACCGGATGGCCGGCGAGGTCGGAGCGTTCGCCCAATACTGCGAGCGCCACATCGCTCGCCTTCGCGAGAAGTTGGGCGACGACGTCACCAGCACCCTCATCCGCTTCAGCGACGAGGATCCGGAACTGTTCCCGGAACTCATGGTGCACAGCTACCTGCTGAACTTCATGTTCGCCGGGCATGAAACCACCACCTCAGGTTCCGCCAGCGGCTTCATCAACCTGTTGCAAGACCGAAAGCAATGGCAAATGGTGTGCGAAGACCGCTCGCTGATCCCCAACGCGATCGAGGAGATCCTCCGGTTCAATCCGCCGATCAACGCCTGGCACCGCCGCGCGCTGAAGGCCACCCAGGTCGGCGACATCGCCATTCCCGAGGGGGCGCGGCTGCTCCTTGTGATCGGATCCGCCAACCGGGACCCGGATCGCTTTCCCGACCCCGACCGATTCGACATCACTCGGCCCGACGCCAAATTCCACCTATCCTTCGGCGTCGGAAATCACACGTGCCTCGGTGCCCCGGTGGCCCGCCTCGAGATGCGTGTCTTCCTGGAAGAGTTGACCCGTCGGCTCCCACACCTGGAGCTGGTGCCCGACCAACAGTTCGAGTTCAGCCCGAACGCCAGCTTCCGCGGTCCGCGGCATGTGCTGGCCACCTGGGATCCCTCCCAGAACCCCCTTCCCCAAGACCGCCCGTAACACCGCAGGCGGCGCGCCCGCCGCCGATGCGGCAGCCTCACGCCCTCACGGCCCGATCAGGAGAAGTCATGCTGAACCTTAGATGGCGGAGCCCGCGGGTGACGCGGTCCGCGGCGATTGTGTCCGCCGGCGTCGTGCTGATCAGCGGCTGCTCCATGCGTGTGCCCGCGGACACGGTCGTGTCGCAAGGAGCGGCCCCGGGTGCGCAGACGACCGGGACAACCGGCGCGCCCGGTACCACCACGGCGGCCACGGACACCACAGGCGCGATCGCGCCAGCCCCGGGCGCCGCCGCGCCGGGAGCCTCGGATACTGCAGCGGGCGCGGCCGGCGCGGGCGCCGGTGCAGGAACCGCAACGACGGCCGGTCAGGGCGGCGGCAGCGGCGGTGCCGGCTCGGGGAAGCCCGCTGCCTCGGCCGGCCAGGGCGCGACGGCAGGCGGAACCGGCGGCGACATCGCGATCTCCGGGCCCAACTCGCAAGGCGTCACGGACACCGAGGTCAAGGTCGGCGTTCTGGCGCCCATCTCGGGTGCGGCGGGCTTCCTCGGGCAGAACGAGGTAGACGGCATCAACGGGTACTTCGGGATGCTCAACGCCAAGGGGGGCGTCAAGGGGCGGACGTTCCGGACGGTAGTTGTGGACACCGCGTTCGACCCGGCGAACGAGGCCACCGGCGCCCGCCGCCTGGTCGAGCAGGAGAAGGTGTTCGCCCTGATGGGGGTGCTCGGTGACTCCCCCGCCCCGTACGTGACCAGCAAGGGCATCCCGAACGTGGTGGTGGGCATCACCCCGCCCGCTTACTCCTCGAAGTACCCAACCACCTACCCGGTGACGCTCAACACCGTCGAATCCGTCGTCTCGATGGCCAACTACTTCATGAAGGTCAAGAAGGCACCGATCAAGACGGTCGGGATTCTCTACGACACCCAGAACATGGCGATCAAGCCCTGGCTGGACTTCATGGTGAAGGCGTGGGAGGTCCACGGCGTGAAGGTCGTGAGCACGGACGCCTTCAACCTCTCCGACGCCAACTGCGACCAGATCGTCACGAAGATGCGCAACCTCAAGATCGACTTCTGGCAGGCGGGCCAGTCGCTGGGCTGGCCGATCTGTCTTGCCGCCGCGGCCCGGCAGGGCTACAAGCCGCCGTTCGGCATCGGCGGACCGTACAGTGCCGACGCCAAGTTCGTCGGCGGGGCCGGCCAAGGGTCTAACGACGTCTACGCGCAGACGGTTGGGGTCCAGATCGCCATCAACACCGGGCAGCCCTACCCGCAGGCCAAGAACAACCGCGCGCCGGAGGTCGACAACTACGTCAGCTCGATGAAGACCTACGGGCCGAACAGTTCCGACATGAGCTCCCTGGAGAATATCTGGACCCAGACGAGCTGGGCGATGGCCAAGTTGGTTGCCGAGGCGGTGTCCAAGCAGTCCCAGGCGATCACCTGGAAGGGCGTGAACCAGTACATCCAGAGTTTGACGAACTGGGAGTCCGGTCTGGTGCAGCCGGTGTCGTTCAAGCCCGAGTGCAAGACTGGCGGCAAGACGTGGATCTTCCAGTGGAAGCGCCAGCCTGACGGCAGCCTCGTGCAGAGCGATTGGAAGCCCTACGGCGGCGTCGCGAACTATCCGGACTCCCTGGCCAACCAGATCCTGCCCGGCGCGGGTAAGTGCCTAACAGGCAAGATGGCTGACGCGGGCCTGCAGTGACGTCCTCGTCCTCGAAGCTGCACCGTTTCCGGGCCGCCCCGGCGGTCCGGAGACGCCCGGCCATCATCGCGGTCGCTGTCCTGGCGTCTGTCGTGGCGGTGCCTGCAGTGTTCGCGCTGCAGTCCGAGGGCTCGGCCCAGTCCGACGGGGACGATAGGGCGGCAACGGTGGCCTACTACCAATCCGTGCGTCAGTCGATGGCTCCGTTGGTTCAGCACCTGCGTGTATTCCCCGCGACCCTGCAGGGACTGGCCAGTTCGGACGCGGCGGTTTCGCCCGCACTCGCGACTTCCATCGCGACTTGGGAGGGCGACTACGCGACCGCCCGCGATCTGGTCCGGCGGTTGACTCCCCCGGCTCAGACCACGGGCGCCGTCGAGGCGGCCCGCCTCTACGAGACCGGCGCCATGCTCTATGTCGAGGCGGCGCGGGCCGCCTCCGCAGCGGTGAGCGCGGCCGCACCGGCCCCGCGGAAGGCGACTGCGATGCAGGGTGAGCGGCTCTACACGCTGGGTGATCGCATGTTCGACAGCGCGTTCCGCCTGTTGAACGCTGGTAGTGCGCTCTCGCCCAGCGAGTTCCGGTTCCCGCCGGCCGTACCCGGCGATGTCGAAGCTCCTCGGACTCCGGGTCCGGTGGCAGCTGCCGGCCCGGTGCCGGCGCCCGCTCCGCCCGATGTCTGGAGCCGGGCCCACGCGGCAGATCTGGCCCGCGTCGCGGAGATGACACGCGACGCGTCGACCACCAGGACCGTTTTCGATGATGCACAGCGTCAGCTTGCCGCTCCGGTGAGCGACCCGGTGGCACAGGAAGCGGTCAACGGTCTGCGCCTTGCGGTCCTCGTGCTCGGTGAAAGCGCCGAAGGGGACGCGGAGAACCATCGGGTGCCGGAGCAATCCGAGCGGCTGACACTGATCGGCACGCGGCTGTGGAACTCCGCGCTGGGCCTCCTGGGCTCGGCTTCGGGATTCGTGGATGCGTCCCTCACTCTCCCGGGCGCCGCGTCCGAGGACCTCCTCCTGCAGGGCGGTGCGTTCGACGGGCATCCCCCCACCCTCAACCCGGGTGATCCGGTCGACAAGGGTTTGCCGGGAGGACTCCCCGTGCTCGACCCCATGGCGTTGATCGGGCAATGATCGTGACTCCAGATCGCACCACGCGGGCGCCGAGGCCCCAGGCGCAGCCGCTGAGCCGGCGGACTGTTGACGACATTCGGGCAAGTGCCAGTCGCGTGCGTGCCTGCGGTCAGGTGCCCACGCAGGATGGAATGAGGTGGATGCCGTGACCATCGTGGTCCAGCTCCTCATTGTCGGCATCATGGTCGGCACGTTGTACGGCCTGATCGGGTCGACGCTCACGCTGATGTTCCGGTCCACGGGCATCCTCTCCTTCGCCCACGCGGGTTTCGCCCTCACCGGGGCATACCTGTACTCGGGGTTCTCGTGCCCGAGCTCGACGGGCACCGAGTGCGGGCAGCCGACCTTCCCGCATCCGTGGATCGCGGCCGGGGTCTGCATCGCGGTGACGACGGTGGCCGGGCTCGTGGTGGAACGGCTCGTCATCCGCCCGCTGGAGGGCTCGGACATCATTCGGAAGTCGATCGCGACCGCGGCGGTTCTCGGTCTCGCCTCGGGCATCATGTTGCAGATCTACGGCCCGCAGCCCCGCGGCGTGCCCCAGGACCAGGAGTTGTTCCCCTCCGGGTCCTTCACGATCGAGGGCGTGGTCGTCGACAACCAGCGACTGGGGATCCTGATCGTGTCTGCCTCGGTCATGCTCCTCATCGCGGCAGTCCTGTCGCGCTCCTGGTTCGGCCTTGGGGTCCGTGCAGCCGGCCAGCGACCCGACGTGGTCCAGCTCTTCGGTGTCAAGCCCGCCACGACCTCCCGTTTCAACTGGGCCCTCGGCGGCGCCCTGGCCGGGTTGGCCGGCGTCCTGATCGCGCCCGTCAGCGTGGTCAACATCGGCACCTTCTCCTTCCTGTTGGCGAAAGGCGTCGCCGCGGCGCTGCTGGGCGGCCTGGTCTCGCTGCCGCTCACGTTCGCGGGCGGGCTGCTCCTGGGCGCGGTTGAGGCCCTGACCCCTTATTACTTCGAGCAGACCGGCAGTGCCACCGTTGGCATCGCCGCAGTGACCCTGCTCAGCGTGGGGATCAACCGGCGCAAGATCGCGCAGCTGGCTGCCGTCGGCGGACGGTCCACCGCTGCTGCGCCCGGACCGGCGCGGCTACGCGCAGCCATTGCCATCGCCGGGGCCTCCAGCGTGACGCGTCGCGTGCCGCGGATTGTATGGTTCGTGGCCGGGCTCGCTTTCCTGTATTACCCGTTGACCAGCGCCTACTACGGGTCGATCGGGCTCGCCTGTGTCTTCTGGGCATTGCTGGCCCTGAGCGTGCTGCTGCCCGCCGGTGACGGCGGCCAGCCGACGTTCGTGCAGATCGGATTCGCGGGCATCGGGGCCTACACCGCCGCCTCGCTGCAGCAGAACGACATGCCGTTCGGGTGGGCGGCGCTCATCGCGATCGGCGCCGCGCTGGTCGCGGGCTTGGTTGTCGGCGCGCTGACGCTTCGGTTCCGCGGGGCGGCCTTCGCGATCCTCTCCCTGACCTTCGGGGCGATGATCAGCGACTACGTCCTCAATCTCAACTTCATGCGTACCAGCGCGGGGAACCCGACGTTCTTCGGTGTCGACCTGTTGGTGAGCAACTACGCCTTCGCCGTCGCCTTCGGACTGTTCGCGGTCGCCACTCTTCTGGTATTCAACTTCCGGCGGAGCGCGCTCGGCGTCAGCTTCCGAACCCTGCGATCGGGAACCAACCTGCTGTCCACCTTCGGCGTGAACGCCGCCCGGCTCGAGCTGGTGGTGTTCACCCTCTCGGCCGGTATCGCCGGTGCAGCCGGCGTCACCTACGGACTGCTCGTCAGCAGCTTCACCACCTTCCAATTCATCCCGCTGATCGGTGTCATCGTGCTGCTCGCCGCCTTCGTCGGTGGGCTACGCAGCCTGCTCGGCCCCGTGATCGCCGGGCTGATCTTCGGGTACGGCCCGGTGCTCGCCGCGAACCTGTCCTCCGCGGACGCCAACGCCTTCCCGCAGATCGCCAGCAGCGCGCTCGCATTGATCCTGGTCGTCGCGGCCCCGCAGGGACTGGCGAGCATCGGCGAGTGGGCTCGGGAGAGCCTGGTCCTCGCGGGCTCCACGAGCCCGTCGGCAACGTTCCGCGGCCGGAAGGTCCCTACGAGTGCCCGGCCCTCCGACCCGGTTTCAGCGACTCTGCGGCGCCCGACGGAGGACCGAGCGACACTGGCTGCGGGACTCGAACGACCCCCGGCTGTGCCGTCGCGGCCGCCCCAGCGACGGCTGGTCACCTCCGGGACCCGCACCTCCCTTGGTGACTACTCCGAGCAATCCATTACGCCCACCTCTTCCGCACAGGAGCGCAAATGAACGTCCAACGTGGACTCCGCCGCATGAGCTGGGGCACAGCCGGACTCGGTGCTGTGGTCGTGACGCTGGGCACCGGCATCGCCGTGCTCCCCGGCTCCGCCTCGGCGGCGACCGGTCACTACATCACCTTCGATAGCCGCGCATCGGGTGCGATCTTCGATTTCACGGCGCTCGTCCCGGACGTTCTTCCACTGGAGGCCACGGGCGGCATTCTCGCCGCCACCGCGTCGGCCCGGCAGGGCCCGCTCGCGCTGGGGATCGCCGGCGTGGCGCCCGTGCCCGCCCTGACCAGCCTCGGAATCATCGTCCCGCAGAAGGACCCCGTCACGGGGCAGCCCATCCCGCAGCAGATCCAGGATGGCGCACGCAGCGTCGACTACACGAAACTGCCCAACTACTGCCAGGCATCGTTCCCCGCGTCCGGGACCACAACCACCGAAGCCTCCTGCGGGGGCCCGGCCCAGGACGACCCTTCCCTAGGTTTCACCCTGGACGCGGCGTCGGGCCGTGTCTCGGCCACTGGCGATCCGGATGAGGCCTTGAGCGCGGTCACCGAGGCACTTTCTCGCGGAGCGGGTGCCGGGGTTTCACCGGTCGGAGTGAGGATCTCCAACTACGAGGCTAGGGCCGCCGCGGGCCTGAACACACAAGGCATACCCGAGGCTCTGTCGTCGGCGACCATCGCCGGCTTCCGGTTGCTCGGGGACACCGTGCGCCTCGACGGGATCCACTCCGAAACTGACATCGCCTTCGACGGCACCAAGGAGGGCTACGCCGGGACCTCCAACTTCTCGGTGCAGAAGGCATCGATCTTCGGGGTTCCGGTCACCATCGACTCCCAGGGCTTCACTATCGCCGGGGAGAACGCGGGTGACCCCGCCGCGACCAGGGCGCTGATCGACCAGCTCAACAGCGCCTTCAACGTCGAGCAGTTCACGCTGCGGACATTCCCCCCAACGGCGCTGACCCGCGACGGCTCGAAGGTCTCCATGTCCAGCGGAGGGATCGAGTTCAGCTACCTGACCGACGCCGTGCGCTACTCCGGCCGGATCGGTTACACCACCGCATCGGTAGTCGCAGTCCCCACTCCGGCCGCCGCCGGTGGCTCCACCGACACCGTCGCGGGCGCGAACGGGGGAACCGCACCCGCCATGTCAGGAGCCGGTGCCGCCAACCCTGTGGCGGCAGGTATTGACGGCGTCAGCGCAGCGGCCGGCATCGGCGCAGTACCGGAGGTCACCGGGACCGTGCCCACAGCAAACGTCCCGCCGCCGGACGGCGTCGCGGGGTTCGCCCAGCAGGCAGGCAATGCGGTGCTGCTCTCCGGGATCCCGGTCGGAGCGGTTGTCGCGCTCCCCGCCGAGGACCTAAACGACCTTTATGTCGCCTTCGCTGCCGTCGTCGCTCTGACCGCCGTCCTGTGCCGCGTCCGCGCGATTCCGTTCCTTCGCCGCGGCGATGCCGGGTAGCACCCGCCGCCGGGCGGAGGTCAGATCCATCCGTATCCGAGAAGTCAGGAGCCCCGACACATGAGCCAGCGAGACGCAACCCTCCGCCAGGACCACATACTGCTTGAGACTGAGCCACCGACCTTGCTTGAGTCCTCGAGTAGTTCGCGCGGCCGAAAGGCGCCCCTGAAGCTTGACTGGCGACAGGCGGCTGGCATCGGGCTCGCCATTCTCGGGCCATTGCTGATGATTCTGGGGTGGTACGGCCTCAGCGGAACCAACCGGACGGCGGAGCAGCTGTCGTATTTCCTGTCCGGAGGTGTGGGCGGAGCGGCACTGCTTGCCTGCGGGCTCGCGCTGCTCATCTCCTACGAGCACGTCGCCGACCGCGAGAGCATGGCTCGGCTGGTGGAGCGGCTGGACCGACTGGAGTTCGGGCTGGCGTCCGAGTTCGACGCACTGCGCGCCGACCTGAACGGCCGCCGGCACTCCACCGGCGTCTGACGTCACGTCAGGTTTCAACTCGCTCAGGAGGAAACCCATGTCCGTGCGGCAAAAACTCCGTGACTCGTTGGGACGGGGGCCAAAACACCGCCCGACAGGAGTGGCGGCCCGCCGGGTACCCGCCCCGGACATCGAGGCCGGGTCCTTGCTCGAGGTGGAGGGTATTACGGTTCGGTTCGGCGGTGTCGTCGCCAACAACGACGTCAGCTTCCACTGTCGCGAGGGGTCGATCACCGCGCTGCTCGGGCCGAACGGTGCGGGCAAGACCACCATGTTCAACGTCATCAGCGGTCAGCAACGTATCGCCTCCGGCTCGGTTCGGTTCGCGGGTACCGACATCACTAGCGCGCCGAGCCACGTCCGGGCACGTTTGGGGATGGGACGTACCTTCCAGAACCTCTCGGTCGTTGGCGAACTCACCGTGCTGGAGAACGTGCGCGTCGGAGCGAGCCGCTTCGCCTCCTATGGCGTCGGGTCGGCGATCCTGGGGCTGCCCCATGTCGCGCGCTCGGACCGCCGGACGACGAACGTCGCGCGGCAGGCGATCGAAGCCGTGGGCCTTTCGGAACTCTCCGACACCCCAGCGTCGTCCTTGCCATACGGCGATCTCCGTCGACTGGAGCTCGCGCGGGCCCTGTGCCTCAGCCCGCGCCTGTTGTTGTTGGACGAGCCGGCCGCAGGCCTGGACAACACCGAGAGCCGTGACCTGGTCCGCGCCATCCGCGGGATCCGGGACCACTGGGGCGTCACGGTGCTCCTGGTTGAGCACGACCTCGAACTCGTGCGCTCGGTCTCCGAGTACGCCTATGTCCTGGACTTCGGAACGCTGCTGGCCGGAGGGGCGACTCGGGACGTGCTGAATGATCCCGCGGTGGTGGCCGCGTACGTCGGCCACGCGGACACCAACACCCCGGCGGGGGTGTAAGTCGTGCTGGAACTGCGCAACGTGTCGGCCAGTTACGGCCAAATCGCGGCGGTGCGTGAGGTCTCGGTTTCCCTGGAAGCAGGTCAGTGCCTCGCGCTGCTCGGCCGCAACGGAGCGGGGAAGTCCACGCTCTTGAAGTTGATCGCCGGTGTGATGAGCCCCGGGTCGGGCTCGGTCCACTGGAACGGGGTGGACCTCAGCGCGGAACCCCCCGAGCGACGGCTGCACGCCGGGATTGTTCTGGTGCCCGAGGGTCGCGGCATCTTCCCCGCCTTGTCCGTCGAGGAGAACCTCCGGATGGGCGCTTATTGGGAACGACCGTCAGCCTCGGTCTACCGGGCGCGATACGACCAGGTCGTTACCTACTTCCCGAAGCTGAAAACTCTGCCCAAGCAGGCGGCTGGGAGTCTGTCGGGCGGGGAGCAGCAGATGGTCGCGGTTGCCCGGGCGCTCATGAGCGACCCGAAGCTGCTGCTGCTGGACGAACCAAGTCTCGGCCTGGCCCCGATGGTCGTCGAGCACCTGTACGAGGTGTTCGGCGCACTCGTCAAGACATCGATGACCATCGTCCTCGTCGAGCAGTTCGTGGAGTTCGCCCTCAAGCTGGCCGACGAGGTCGTCGCCCTCAACAAGGGCGAGATCGTGCTGACGGGCACCCCGGCCGAACTCATTTCCAACCCAGTGCTGTCGGAGGTGTACATGGCCGGGCACGTCGGCCAGGAAGCCACGCAGGCCGACCTGGCGCTCGACGGGCACTGACCCATGGGAGCCCGGACCGGCGATTCAAAGGGAGAAGCGATCCGCCGAAAAGAAGGCATGACCGTCGGTCCAGACGGCCTGCTCCTTCGTTGGGTTCCAGGACGGCCGCCGCGGCAACATCATGCTCGCGCTGGGCTATGCCGACCACTTGCCCTACCTGCGCCTCGCTGCGCATCTGAATGGACGTCAGTTTGACCGTCTGGATCCAGGACCACAGAGGCCTCGGCGGGCAGGGCCGACGGTTTCGGATAGCGACGCTCAGTTCGCGCTACGACGGGTGGGTCGGTCCGCCACGCGACCTGAACGAGCGCATCGCCAAATATCAAGAACTCCACCTCGCGACCCCCCAATAACTGATCTCCGTAGGGGCCCGCGCGCAAGCGAGCGCCCCTCGACGTCACTGCTTTGGGTCGAACTGAGAGCACCTACATGCACAGACGAAGCGGAGTCCGCATGGCAAATTCCTGGTTCGAGACGGTCGCTGAGGCGCAGCGGCGGGCCAAGCGGCGGTTGCCGCGGTCGGTGTACAAGGCGCTGATCGCCGGGTCGGAGCAGGGCCTGTCCCTGGAGGACAACCTGCGCGCGTTCGGTGAGCTGGGGTTCGCCCCGCACGTGGCCGGGGGGTCGGCCAAGCGTGAGCAGGGCGTGCGCGTGATGGGCCAGGACATCTCGATGCCGGTCCTGATCTCCCCGACCGGTGTGCAGGCCGTCCACCCCGACGGGGAGGTCGCGGTGGCCCGCGCCGCCGCCGCGCGGGGGATCGCGATGGGGCTGTCCTCCTTCGCGTCCAAGCCGCTCGAAGACGTCGCCGCGACGGGGGTCCCGACCTTCTTCCAGCTCTACTGGTCCGGGTCCCGCGAGACCCTGATCGGGCGGTTGGAGCGGGCGAAGGCCGCCGGGGCCGCGGGCATCATCCTGACGCTGGACTGGTCGTTCTCCCACCAGCGCGACTGGGGTTCGCCGTCGATCCCGCAGTCGATCGATCTCAAGACCGCGGTGAAGTTCGCCCCCGAGGTGGCGATCCGTCCGCAGTGGCTGCTGGCGTTCGCGAAGACCGGCAAGCTGCCGGACCTGGGCGTGCCGAACGTGCGCCCGCGGGCCGAGCCGTCGCCGGGGTTCTTCGAGGCCTACGGCGAGTGGATGATGACCCCGCCCCCGTCCTGGGAGGACGTGGCCTGGCTGCGCTCGCAGTGGGACGGGCCGTTCATGCTCAAGGGCGTGTGCCGGGTCGATGACGCCAAGCGCGCGGTCGATGCCGGGGTCTCGGCGATCTCGGTGTCCAACCACGGCGGGAACAACCTGGACGGCACCCCCGCGGCGATCCGCGCGCTGCCCGCGGTCGCCGACGCGGTGGGTGACCAGATCGAAATCGTGCTCGACGGCGGCATCCGCCGCGGCAGCGATGTCGTGAAGGCGCTCGCCCTCGGCGCCCGCGCCGTCATGATTGGCCGCGCCTACCTGTGGGGCCTCGCCGCCAACGGCCAGGCCGGCGTCGAGAACGTCCTGGACCTGCTCCGCGCCGGCATCGACTCCACGATGCTCGCGACCGGCACGTCCGACGTCTCGGAGGTCACGCGCTCCGACGTGCTGATGCCCGACGGCTTCGCCCGCACGCTCGGGGCGTGCTGACAGATTATTGTTCGGCGGTTCGGTTGAAATATTTGCTGGCACTATTAGAGTGAGGGACCCCAGGGGCACAGCCCGCTGGTCCTTCGTCCCGAGGATAGAGGGCAACGCGATGACAGAACGGTCGTTCACCGTCCGAGGGGCGCGGAACGGGAGCCAGGTGTTCGTCACCTGGACCGACGGCCTCGTATCGGGCGATCCACCTACCGTAGATCTGATCCAGGTCGAGGCCGAACTCGCAGCCCTGCACCCGTCCGACGCCCAATCGTGGAACCGAGTAGGGGGCTTCGGTGACCTCGGCGACAGCCCCTTGAACGATCCTGACAACGCCTGGAAGATCATCTCCAGCGTGCTCGACACCGTCTCGTCGGTCGACGGGCAGGCCCCCGAGGCGGCAATGTCAAGGGCGTCGCGGCGCCCAGAGTAGGGGCCGAAGAGAGGGTGGATCACGTGGCTTTGTCGACGCCTGAGCAGGCTGGACCCACCAAGCGTCCGCGAGGCAGGCCACGTCAGACCGAACGCAGCCCAGAGTACAAGGCCCGCCTTGACCAAATTGTCCAGGCCGCGGCCGATGTCTTCCACGAGGTGGGTTATGACGCCGGCTCCCTCGAGGATGTCGCTGCGTCGCTCGACCTGCGCAAGGCGAGCCTCTATCACTATGTCGGCAGCAAGGCGAAGCTGCTCTATCTCGTCTTCGACCGAGCCCTAAACCTTGCTCTCCGCAGGCTGACCGACATCAGCTCGCAGTACAACGACCCGGCCGAGCGACTCGCGGTTCTGGTGGCCCACCAGGTCTCGGTGCTCGCCCAGGAACGGAGCATGTTCTCCGCGTTCTTCGGGGCGCGCCCTCGTCTCGACGAGCAGTTCGAGCGCCAGATCCGAACACTGGAACGCCAATATCTGCGCCACTACGTCGATGCGGTGCACGCGGCGATGGACGCAGGCGTGATTCCGCGCGGCAACGCCTACTACACGGCCCAAGGCATCCTGGGCATGTCGAACTGGATCTACACCTGGTTCGACAGCGAGACTGACGACTGGGCGGAGGTTTCCGACCACTTCATCCGGTTGATCCTCGGCTCCTCGACGACGTCCACGCTCGCGTCCTCGACGGATCTGATTCACCGCCTCGCGGATTTGGACGAGGCGCCACCGCCCGCATAAGCAGCCGCGCCGAAGGTCGAATGCTGTGTTCTCACCTTCGGGAGTGCCGCGCCTTGGCGGAATCCACCGGGAAATATTTCATCCGACTGGAAGGTTGACAATATGCCGTGGGGGGTGGAGCCTGAGTGTGACGGTGTGGCTTGGTCAAACGCGGTGGAAGGGGACGGCTGTGACGCTGACGGTGGAGTCTGGGGTTGCCCCGGCGCAGGGGCGGGTGTACGCCGAGGGTGATCCGGAGATGCCGGCGGAGTTCCGTGAGCTGCTGGTGCGGATGTTGAGCCATCACCTGGAGAACTCGACGAATCCGCAGTACACGGCGTTGCTGAACCAGCTGTGGGAGCGGGGGATGACCCTGATCCCGGATCAGCGGTTGAAGGTGACGTTCGCGAAGTTGATGCAGCAGGAGGTCGAGCACGGGGCGATCACGGCGCGGATTCTGGAGGGTCTGGGGGTGGGCCCGATTGATGCGCCGATTCAGCAGTATTTTTTCCACCTGCCGATCGAGTCCTTCTGTGATCTGGCGTTCTTCAATGGCGTTGGGGACCGGGTGGGCTGTTACATCGGGGAGACCTGGGACGGGGTCCCGTACCGGCCGTTGCTGGAGGTGGCGGACCGGCTGCACAAGGACGAGGTCTTCCACGCGACGTTCGGGATGAACAACTTGCGCCGGATCGTGGCCACGCCGGAGGGGTTGGCGGAGGCGAATGAGAGGATCAAGATCTGGTGGCCGGCCGCGCTGGACATGTTCGGTCGGTCGGACTCGTCCTTCTCCGACGCGTATGTGCGTTGGGGCTTGCGCAAGAAGAACAACGCTGAGCTGCGCGAGCAGTACATCGCCGATACCCGGCCGATGCTGGACAAGCTCGGCATCACCGTGCCGGATGACACCGCCAACCGGCGCTACCTCTGATCCCCGCGGCGTAGCTGATGGGATCGACCTCGACCGAGGGCCTCCTCGATCTGGCTAGCCTAGAAGCCTGGCTCCGCGCTCAAGGTGTCGCACCCGAGGGCCCGCTGACCGCCGCGCAGATCCAGGGTGGCCGCTCCAATCTGACCTTTTTTGTCGCGGACGCCCGCGGTCGGCGTTGGGTGCTGCGCCGGCCCCCGCTCGGCCACGTGATGGCGACGGCGCATGACGTTGCGCGCGAGGTCAAGATCCTCCGTGCTCTGCGGGGCGTGGTTCCGGTCCCGGCCGTGGTCGGGTTGGATACCGACGCGTCCGGTGTGCCGTTCTACGTGATGGAAGAGGTCCCGGGGCGCGTTATTCGTACCGCGTCCGATGTGGAGGACCTTCCGCCAGGGGCGCGCGCCGAGTGTGGTCGCTCCCTGATCCGGGAGCTTGTGGCCCTTCACGCCGTCGTGCCGGAGTCGGTCGGGCTGGGTGACTTCGGCCGCGGCACCGACTATCTGCCGCGGCAGATCGCGTTGTGGCAGCGGATGGGCGACCAGTACCGTGCCGGGCCCTACGCCGAGGCGGATGCGGCGCGTGACCGGTTGTTGCGGGCCGCCCCGCAGCAGGAACACGTCGCCCTGGTTCACGGCGACTACCGGCTCGACAACATCCTGGTCGACCGGGCCGGAAGCCTGCAGGCGATCCTGGACTGGGAGCTGTGCACCCGGGGCGACCCGTACGTCGACCTCGCCGTGTGCTTGTTCTACTGGACGGATCCCGAGGACGTCCTCCACCCCTTCGGCAACCCTGCCACTGTCCTCCCGGGGTTCCTGACCCGCGAGGAACTTCTCGCGGAGTACGTCCAGGCCGGCGGGCGAGCTCTGCCGCGCCCCGACTACTACATGGGCTACGCCGCGTGGCGGCTAACCCTGGTCTTCGAAGGGGTACTCGGGCGATTCCGTGCCGGAGCCTACGGCGCGTCCGAGCCCGCCGAGGAGGAGCGGCTGGCTGGTGTGATCAAGCGTCTCATCGAGACTTCTCACGATCTTCTTGACCGGGACGAGGCGCGCGGTGCGGGTTGACCTCACGACCCGGCAGCTGGAGGTCGTCAAGGTTTGCGACCCCGCGGACCGGATCCGCGAGCTGCACCTCGCCGACCCTTCGGGGGTTGACCTGCCGTCCTGGCAGCCAGGGGCGCACATCGATCTGATGCTTCCCTCCGGCTTGGTGCGGCAGTACTCGCTGTGCGGTGATCCGGAGGATCGCTCGTTGTATCGGATCGCGGTTCTGCACGACATCAACGGCCGCGGCGGCTCCCGTGAGATCCATGAGACCAACTTGCTCGGCAAAGGGCTGGGGATTCGCGGGCCTCGCAATCACTTCGAACTGGTAGCGGCCCCGAACTATCTGTTCATCGCCGGCGGGGTCGGTGTGACTCCCTTGCTCACCCAGGTCCGTCAGGCCAGTCGAGCGGGTGCGCGCTGGATGTTCGCCTATGGGGCCAGGACGCGGCACGCGATGGCGTTCGTGGACGAACTGGAGCAGTTGCCCGGGGGCGCGCTCGCGCTTTATCCCGAGGACGAGGTCGGCTTGATCCCGGTGGACGACCTGCTGCGCGGATCACCGGACGGCCTGGTGTACTGCTGCGGCCCCGAACCGATGATCGGAGCCGTTGAAAGCGCGTGTGCGAGCCTGGGGCGGCGGGCAGACCTGCACTTCGAACGATTCGCCCCCGCGGCAGAGAAGGCTCCGCAGGTGGGTGGCCTGCATGAGTTCGAGGTCGAGATCAACTCCACCGGTGAGGTGTTTCAGATCCCGGCCGACCGCTCGATCCTGGACGTGCTCCGCGAGGTGCGGACGGACCTGATGTCTTCCTGCGAGGAAGGGTTCTGCGGCGCCTGCGAGGTAGGAGTCGTCTCAGGCCTTCCCGAGCACCGCGACACCATCCTCACCGACGAGGACCACGAGAAGAACGAGACCATGATGATCTGCGTGGGCCGGTCCAAGACGCCGCGTCTTGTCCTCGACCTGTGACAGCGGCACGACGACAGCCGCGGAATGGGTGGTCTGAATGACCAGCGACGAGGTGTTGGTGGAGGCGGCGGGTCCAGTGGTCCGGGTGATGCTGAACCGGCCGGACAAGCGAAACGCGCTCAACGAGAGCGTTGTCCACCGGTTGACGACGGTGCTGGATGACCTGGAGGCTGACCCGTCCTGTCGTGCGATCGTCCTGGGCGGGGCGGGGCGCTCGTTCTGTGCGGGCGGGGACATGGACGCAAACATCGACCTCGAACCCGACGCCGCGCGAGCCGAGAGCCGTCACCAGGCGTTCCTCGCCGCGGCGCGGCGCCTCCGAGACCTACGTAAGCCCACGGTGGCGGCGGTGCAGGGAGCAGCGATCGGCGCGGGTGCGTCGCTGGCGCTGTTGTGCGACGAGATCGTCGTCGAGGCCGAGACCCGGCTCGGCTTCGGGTTCCTGCGTGTCGGACTGCCTCCCGACCTGTTCTGCGCCGCCACGCTCCAGCGGCGGGTGGGTTGGACCCGAGCTGCCGACCTGCTCCACTCCGGCCGCCTGGTAGGGGGACCGGAAGCGGTCCACATGGGGCTGGCAACCCACCTGAGTAGCAGGCCCGCACAAGACGCGGCGATCGAGCGGGCCGCCGATCTCGCCGCGCTGTCGCCATACGCCTTCGCTGCGACCAAGGCGCTGCTGCGAGCGGCTTGGAACGGTGACGCAGGCGCCCACAGTGATCTGGAGGCGGCACTTGTCGGTGTGGCCACAACCACGCCGGAGTTCCGGGCCGCCACCGCGAAATTCCGTTCGTGAAAGGCCTCGACGAGCCGGCCGCTACGCGCGCAGCGGTCAAGCCGGCACGCCCGAGTGGCACCGACCGCCCGGTTAGCTTTATTTCGTCCGACTAGTCAGTTGACAAGCCGCCAGCGCCGCGAGACGCTTTTGGTCAGGACGTGAGCGAACTCACCTCAGTCTGGATCGACGCTGCGGCGTCTGCCTCGGGAGGCCCCGAAAGTGATCAACCACGAGACCCTGTTTATCGGTGGCGGGTGGGTCCGGCCCGCTGGTTCTGCCACCATCACCGTTCGCTCCGCCAGCACGGAGCAGCCGATCGGCTCGGTGCCCGAGGCCATAGCGGCCGATGTAGACGCGGCGGTGGATGCCGCGCGGCGGGCCTTCGACGACCCCACGGGTTGGGCGAGCTACGAACCGGCCCAACGGGCGGCGATCCTCGAAAAGTTAGCGGTGGGCCTGGGTGAAGCGTCCGAGGACATCACCCGCCTCATCAGCCAACAGAACGGCATGCCAATTTCCGTCGCTCGGATGATCGAGGGCGGCTTCCCGGGCGCGCTGCTCTCGTTCTACGCGAACATGGTGCGCGACCAGGCGGCTGAGGAGCGGCGCCCTGGGTTGCTGGGCGGTCGAACGATCGTGCGCCGGGAGCCGGTCGGCGTCGTCGCTGCCATCGTGCCCTGGAATTTTCCGCAGACCTTATTGTTCTCCAAGCTTGCCCCGGCACTCGCCGCTGGGTGCACCGTGGTCGTCAAACCCTCGCCGGAAACGGTTCTCGACATTTACCGCCTGGCGGAGGTCATCGCCGCGTCCGACATTCCTGCTGGCGTGGTCAACATCGTTCCAGGGGGACGTGAGGTCGGCGCCTACCTGGTCAAGCACCCGGGCGTCGACAAGGTGGCCTTCACCGGGTCGACGGCCGCAGGGCGTCAGATCGCGGAGGAGTGCGCCCGTCTGCTCCGGCCGGTGACCCTCGAACTCGGCGGCAAGTCCGCGGCCATCGTGCTCGACGACGCTGAGCTTGAGCACAGCATGCAGAACCTGTTCGGCGCCACCATGTTGAACAACGGGCAGACCTGCTTCATCAGCACTCGGATCCTGGCTCCGCGGTCCCGTTACGACGACGTGGTGGCGGCGTTCAGCGCCTTGGCTTCCAACGCCGTCGTGGGCGACGCCCTGGACGAGACCACGATGATCGGGCCCATGGTCTCCAGCAGCCATCGGGAGCGGGTCGAGGGCTACATCGAGCAAGGCAAGAACTCCGGGGCCCGCCTCACCGCCGGCGGCGGCCGCGTCGATCGCGCGGGGTGGTTCGTCCAACCAACCGTGTTCGCCGATGTCGACAACGCCGCAGCCATTGCGCAGGAGGAGATCTTCGGGCCTGTGCTGAGTGTCATTCCGTACAGCACCATCGACGAAGCGGTCGCGCTCGCCAACGACTCCAGCTACGGATTGGGCGGAACCGTCTGGTCCGCCGACGAGGAGCACGCGACCGCGGTCGCCCGTCGCATGCAGACCGGCACTGTCGGGATCAACCATTACGTTCCCGATCCCGCTGCCCCCTTCGGTGGGGTGAAGTCCAGCGGGCTCGGCCGCGAGTTCGGGCCCGAGGGCCTTGCCAACTATCAGCGCCTGCAGTCCATCTATCTGCCGCCGGCCAATTAGGCCGGCCCAAGATTCAGCCCGAGTGCACAAGGAGAGCAGAGCATGAAGACTCGCGCCGCGATTCTGTGGGACCGTCAGAAGGACTGGGTCGTCGAGGAGATCGAGCTGGACCCGCCCAAGCGGGGGGAGGTTCTGGTCAAGATGGGCGGCAGTGGGCTGTGCCACTCCGACGAGCACATCCGCAGCGGGGACCTGCCCTGGCCGCTTCCGATGATCGGCGGTCACGAAGGCGCCGGGACCGTCGAAGAGGTCGGCCCGGACGTCACCTGGCTCAAGCCGGGGGACCGGATCATCTTCGGGTTCATCCCGTCCTGCGGTCGCTGCGCGGCCTGCTCGGTGGGGATGCAGAACCTGTGCGAACTCGGGATGTATCTGGGCGACGGGACCCAGATCTCCGATCACACGGCGCGACACCACGCCCGTGGGCAGGACGTCGGCCTGATGTGCCTGCTCGGGACGTTCGCCGACCACACCGTGGTTAGCGAAGCGAACTGCATCAAGATCGACGATGACATCCCGCTGAACACGGCGTGCCTGCTCGGCTGCGGTGTCATCACCGGCTGGGGCTCCATGGTCAACACCGGCGAGGCCCGACCGGGAGACACTGCCGTCGTCGTCGGAGTCGGCGGCATCGGGATCAACGCTGTCCAGGGCGGAGTCTCCGCCGGTGTTGAGTACCTCGTCGCCGTGGACCCCGTCGAGTTCAAGCGAGACATGGCGCTGAAGTTCGGCGCGACGCACGCGGTCGCCACCAACGAGGAGGCGACCGAACTGGTCCGCGACCTGACCCAGGGCAGGATGGCCAACGTGGTGGTGAACACGATGGGTGTCGGCGAGGGCGACCAGATCGGCGCGAGCCTAGGCATGGCCGGCAAGCGCGGTCGGGTGGTCATCACCAACCTGCACCGCGCCGCCGAGACCTCGGTCGCCATGAGCGCGCTGGACATGGTCCTGTTCGAGAAGCAGCTGCGCGGATCGTGCTTCGGCTCCGCGAATCCACGCGTCGATATCCCGCGCTTCCTGCAGCTGTACCGCAACGGCAAGATCAAGCTCGACGAGCTGGTGACCAAGCGCTACACCCTGGACCAGGTCAACGAGGGCTACGACGACATGCTCGAGGGCCGCACGATCCGCGGCGTCCTCTCGCTGTAGCGGCGCCCTTAGCGGATCGAAGGTAGAAGTCATGGACGTCTTGCGCTACTACAGCGTCAACGTGCTCGTGGGGATCGCCATTCTCGGCTTCGCACTTGGCGGGCAGTGGGCATGGCTGGGCATCGGCGTCTTCCCGGTGCTCCTGCTGCTCGACACCGTTCTGCCGCCGGATACGCGAAGACGGCGGGTCGGGGTCCCCCGGTGGGTGATGGATGTACCGCTGTACCTTCACGTCGTCCTGATGTGTGTGATGTGGGGGCAGTATCTGTTCGCCCTGGCGGACTGGCAGGGCGGCGGCAGTGATGTCAGCGGCTGGGACGTGCTGGCCATGTCCGCCACGGTCGCCTGGGTCGGGGTTCTGCCGAACCTGCCGATCAATCACGAGCTTATGCACCGGCGTCATTGGTTCCCGTGCGCCGTATCGAAGATCCTCGGCACGTTCTACCTGGACCCCAACCGCGACGTCGGCCACCGACTCACGCACCACTTAGAGCTATGCACCGCGGCCGACAGTGATACGCCCTACCGCGGCCAGACGATGTACACCTTCCTGTGGCAGGCGACCTACGGCGCCTACAAGGATGCCGTGGTCACCAGCCTGCGCTCGCTGCGCAAGCGGGAAAAGTCCGTGTTGCACTACAAGAACGCCCTATACGTAGAGTTGGGTCTCCTGCTGACTCTGCTCGCGCTGGCGTGGGTGGCCGCATCATGGGCGGGGGTCGTTGTGGTCTTCGCCGCGCAGCTGGCGTCGAAGCTGATCTTCGAGGGCTTGAACTACCTCCAGCACTACGGGCTCGTCCGAGTGCCGGGAACCTCAGTGCGCAAGCACCACGCCTGGAATCACCTGGGCGCGGTCATGCGTCCGGTGGGGGTGGAGATCACCAATCACATCAACCACCACCTGGACAGCCGGCACCGGTACTACGAGCTCGAGCCGGAGACCGACGCCCCGCAGATGCCCAGCGCCTTCCTGTGCTACGTGTACGCCTTCGTCCCGCACCTGTGGTTCGAGAAGATCGCCAAGCCGAAGCTCGAGGACTGGGACAAGCGATTCGCCTCGCCGGCCGAACAACGCCTGGCGATGGAGGCCAACCGGCGCGCCGGCTGGCCGCAGTGGTTGGACTTGCCCGAGGCGCCGGCCGAGTCTCGGCTCACCACCAGCAGCGTGTAGCACCGGGCGGACGAGCCGTGCGGCGCTCTTGATGATCGCCGCACGGCTCCCGCCGGGCTGGATGGGCCACCCCATCGACCACAACATCTCACCGAATCGAGGGCAGCGGGCCATGGGGCGTCTCTTCGGGCGCAGCGACGTGCGGGACGAGCCCCGGCACGTCAGCATCGCGCAGGCCGGGAAGAAGTTCGTCGCGCCGGGCAAGGACTCGATCCTCAACGAGGCGCTCGCGGCCGGGGTTGCCTTCCCGCACAGCTGCACGGTGGGAACATGTGGCACGTGCAAGGCCAAGTTGCTGAGCGGCAAGGTCCGGGAGATCACCGACTCCGCGATCGCCCTGTCGTCCGAGGAACTCCGCGACGGCTACATCCTCGCGTGCCAGAGCATCGCGCGGCGGTCACTCGAGCTCGACGTGGCGGGGATGGCTGACCTCCCCGACCATCCCTTGAAGCATCTGGGCGCTGTCGTCGCGGCCCAAACGATGCTGACACACGACATCGTGCAGATGACGATCGAACTGGACGACCCGTTGGAGTTCACGGCCGGCCAGTACGTCGAGCTCAAGTTCGACGAGTTCTCTGGTCCGCGCTCCTACTCGTTCGCCGACGCCCCCTCCCGCTGCGATGGCAGGACGCTCAGCTTCTTCGTCCGTCACGTGCCCGGCGGAGAGTTCACGGACTGGCTGTTCGGAGGAGACCGATCCGGCGAGCGACTGACCGTCACCGGGCCGCTCGGCAACTTGTGGTTGCGGCCGTCCGACGCTCCGGTGCTGTGCGTCGCTGGGGGGAGCGGCCTCGCGCCGATTAAAGCGATCCTGGAGGATGCCATGGATGCGAGGACCGCCCGCTCGGTGGTGCTCGTGTTCGGCGCGCGCCAACAACGGGATCTCTACTGCCAGGAGCAACTCGATGCGCTGGCCAAGGGCTGGAACGGCACGTTCGACTACCAACTCGTTTTGTCCGAGGAGCCGCCAAACTCCACCTGGACGGGGCCGCGCGGTCTCGTGACGGACGTCGTGGCGGCCTTGCCGATGGAGTTTCTTCAGTCCTGCGAGGTGTACACCTGTGGGCCGCCGGTCATGATCGATGCTCTCGAGGAGGCGGTGATGTCGGTCCGCTCGGGGTCGGGATTTTTCCACGCCGATCGCTTCGTCACTCGTCGCGGCGGTTCCGGCTGATCCTTGCCCGCAACGTTGATGCGTTGTGTGATCGCTAGTGCTGAGCATGCTTGCTGAGAGGTTTCTCTTGTCTTCAGACGTCCTCGCGGGCGGCGGACCCCTGCGGGGACTGCGCGTAGTCGAGCTCGGCGGTATCGGCCCAGGCCCGCACGCGGCCATGTTGCTGGCCGATCTCGGGGCGGACGTGATCCGCGTCGAACGGCCAAGCGGCGGGCTTCAGATCATTCCTCCGGGGCAGCGGGACTGGTTGCTTCGCGGTCGGCGGCTGGTGGTGGCCGACATGAAAACCGACGTGGGTCGAGGGGCCATGTGGGGCATGCTCGACCGTGCCGACGTGCTGATCGAGGGTTTCCGTCCCGGAGTGGCCGAGCGTCTGGGTATTGGCCCTGAGGCCGTGCGCGTGCGCAATCCTGGGCTCATCTATGCCCGGATGACCGGGTGGGGTCAGGACGGCCCGATGGCGCTACTGGCTGGGCACGACATCAACTACATCGCCGTCACGGGAGCACTGAACGCCTTCCGAGTGCAGGGAAGTCGTCCCGTTCCCCCGCTGAACATGGTCGGTGACTTCGGCGGAGGGTCTACGTTCCTCGTGCTGGGAGTGCTGGCCGCGCTGTGGGAGCGCGAAAAGTCCGGGGCCGGGCAGGTCGTGGACGCGAGTATCGTGGACGGCACGTCAGCTCTGCTGCAGGCGATCTGGAGCCTGCGGGCGGCGGGGACGTGGACGGATACCCCGGCCGCCAACCTTCTGGACACCGGGACGCCCTTCTACGACACCTATGAGTGTGCTGACGGCAAATATGTAGCCGTTGGCGCATTGGAACCTCAGTTCTACGCCGTGCTGCTCGCCGGGCTCGCCCTGAAGTCCGAGGACTTGCCGGACCAGTACGACAAGGGCGGCTGGTCCATGCTGCGCCAGCGGTTCGCCCAGACGTTCGCCTCCCGAACTCGGGACCAGTGGGCGGAGCACTTCGCCGGCAGCGATGCGTGCGTGACGCCGGTGCTGAGTTTCGCCGAAGCCGCGAAGTATCCACACCTCGTGGAACGCAGGACCCTCGTCGAGATAGACGGCGTTGTCCAGGCGGCCCCCGCTCCGCGATTTTCCCGAACTGTGCCTGCGATCCCCGCCGCGCCCGCGACTGAGCCGTGCGCTGTGTCCGAGGTGCTTCGGGAATGGGTGCCGAGGTGAGGAACCGCCGTCCCGGCGGGCGTTGGTGCAAGTAGTACCGGCCGATGTAGCTGAGTAGATGCCGACGAAGGAGCACCGGTCCGTGGCGTCTGCGCACGAGAGGAATGGGAAAGCATGACGATAGCCAACGGTCGAACCGCCTTAGTTACCGGCGGAGGGCAAGGGATCGGGGAGACGATCGCCCTGCGTCTTGCGGCGAGTGGGGCGTCGGTGGCTGTCCTGGACCGTAATGCCGAGGCTGCTGATGACGTCGCGAGGTCGATCAATGCCTCCGGGGGCAAAGCCATCGCGGTCGAGGCCGATGTGACGGACCGAGGCGCGGTCGCCGCCGCCGTGGATCAGACGGTGGCGGCCTTCGGGGGCCTGCACATCCTGGTGAACAATGCCGGAGTCACTCGGGACAACTTGCTGTTCAAGATGACCGACGACGACTGGTCGCTCGTGGTGGACGTACACCTGCGGGGCGCGTTCCTGTGCACGCAGATCGCTCAGAAGCACATGGTCGACGCCCAGTACGGCCGAATCATCAACATGTCCTCGCTGTCAGCACTGGGCAACCGCGGACAGGTCAACTACTCCGCTGTCAAGGCGGGACTGCAGGGCATGACCCGGACCCTCGCGATCGAGCTCGGGCCCTTCGGCGTCACGGTTAACGCGGTCGCCCCCGGCTTCGTGGAAACCGCGATGACCGCAGCCACAGCCAAGCGGCTCGGGGTGTCCATGGATGAGTTCAAGAGCTCCGTCGCCGCCACGCTAGCCGTTCGTCGGACTGGGGGGCCCAGCGAGATCGCTCACGCAGTGGCCTTCCTCGCCGCCGACGAATCCTGGTACATCACCGGTCAGACGCTGTATGTAGACGGTGGTGCACGGCTTGGGTGAGAGGCCTCTGGGGGCTTCCCCCGTTTCGTGAGAGCAATGCTTGAGGCCTGTGGATCGGCCCGCCGCTTCGGGTGCGTGGTCAATGCACCCCGCCTCGTCGCCCAGGAGCGGCCCGGAGCGACTTTCTTCGACGGCAAGCGAGCTGAACATCCCGACGATGTGACGGCTAATCAGGAGGCAGCCTGAGATTTCTCATCCATAGTCTTGACGATTGCTCCCGCGCCGATCGGCGCCACGGCAGGAGTTAAATAGACCGCCCCAGGATCCCGTGGATCTCATACAAGTCGGCGATACGCACAGCCTGGTCTAACGGTGCGACTCAAGACCTCCAAGTGATGTGAATCCTTAGGCGGCTTCACCTTCCTCGGAGGGCGCGTCTTACCGCTTAGATCAAGCCGTCGCGCCGAAACGTCAAAACGTCCGTGGGCACCACAGCCAGCGAACCCAGATTTGCGGGCGTCGGCGTCGTCCGCCTACTACGGTTCAATAAGGGAGCGCTATGACCGCCGCCATTCTGCCATTCGGCAAGTACGAGCCCGAGATCGACGAGGGCGTCTTCCTGGCCCCGACCGCAACGATTATCGGCCGTGTTCGCATCGAGCGGGACGCGAACATCTGGTTCGGCGCTGTTCTGCGGGGAGACCTCGGCCCGATCCGGATCGGTGAGCGATCCGTAGTCGAAGACAACTGCGTCCTGCATGCTGATACCTGGTTGGCGGAGGACGTCCTCATCGGTCACTCCGCCGTGGTGGAGCAAGCCACCGTCCACGCCGGTGCTTTGGTCGGCAGCGGCTGCACGATTTTCGAGGGCGTCGAGATCGGCGCGGGGACGATGATCGCCGCGGGCTCGGTGGTGCGTGGCCCGCTGGTCATCCCGCCGGGGGTCCTCGTTGCGGGTGCGCCCGCCCAGATCAAGAAGCCACTCGGCGGCCGGGCGGCCTGGTGGGTGAAGAACGCGGCGCCGGCATACAGTCGGTTGGCTCGCGCCTACCAGGACGGATTCACTGATGAAGAGCTCGCTGAGATGTCCGAAGTTCCACGCGGGACATGAGAGGCGACAGAGGTCGCGGTCAATTCTGACGTGGTGTCATGCAATTAGAAGGTTGTCCGGTCATCGTTCAGCCCGTACCCGACCGCGCCTCGCCAGTGCTTTCGCCCGTAGTTTCGAGCATCTTGCTCAACCGGGCGACGAGGTCGCGCATCTCGCTGAGCTCGTCTTCGCGTGCCGCCGCGCCCGGGGTGGCAGCAATAGCTGGGCGTGATCGAAACGCGTCCAGCGCGTCGAGGGCGGCTTGGTCCGCGCCGGGGAGGGCGTGGAGGTATTTGCCGGTGGTGGCGATGCTGCCGTGGCCGAGTCGTTCTTTGACGACTTGGAGGTCGGCTCCGCCGGCGAGGAGCCAGGAGGCGTGGGCGTGGCGTAGGCCGTGGGGGGTAACTCGGAATCCAATGTCGGCGGCGGCGACGGCGGGGTCCCAGATGTTGGAGCGGAACCACCTGTTGGGGATGTGCCCGTCGGTGTGGACTTGCCGGGGTCGGCGTGGGCTGTCCCTGCCAGCGGCTCGTCGAGCGGCGCGGTAGGAGGCGACGGCGTCTTTGCAGTGCCGGCAGCGGCAGGGGGCGGACTGGTAGGCAGTGAGGGTGCCGTGCTGATACTGCCGGCCCATGACGTTGGGTTGGGTGAGTCCGAGAGTCTCGGGGTCGGGGAGTTGTGCTGGCCTGCGGTGCGGCGTTTCGGTGGGGGCCGGGCACGGGAACAGCAGGTCGCCCGGGCCGAGCCGATTGGACTTGATGTGCGCCCGGATCTGCTTGACGAGGCGGACGGTCAGGGAGAGCTGTCGCCACTCCTTGTCTTTGGGGTAGTCCTTGACGACGAACCGCACGCCGTCGGGCCGGCCTCTCGCTTTGAGTTCGACGACGGCCCGGGAGACCGTCAGGACTCGTGCCTTCGGGTCGAGGTCGCGGGGCCGGAGCTCGGTGAGTTCTCCCCAACGTAGCCCGGTCTCAATTTTCGTCTCGACCAGCAGGCGCATGGTGTCATCGTGGAGAGCGGCGTAGATCGCGTCGTACTGCTCGACGGTGATGATGCGTCGCGGCTTGCGCGCGACGGGAGGGGTCTTGACGCCTCGGCCGGCGTGGATCAGGACGACCTGGTCGTTGAGGGCGGTGGTCAGGATCGCGTCGAGGACGACCTTCGCCTCCCGGATCGTGGGTGGGCGGGCCCCGTGCTCGTTGTGCAGGTCGGCGATCCATTCGCGCACGTGATGGGGGATCAGCTCGACCATCCGGATGTGGCCGAGGCCGGGGAGCACGTACCTGTTGAGCAGGTACCGGTAGTTCTCGCGCGTGGTCAGCTCGATGACGTGGTTCGGGAACCACTCCGCTTCGGCGTAGCGGGCGAGGGTCTGCCGGCTCCGTTTCGGGTCGCCGACCTTCCCGACCGACAGGCCCTCTTCGGCTCGGTGCCAGGCCTTGATCGCCTCTTTCTCGCTGCGGTAAGTCCCGGCGGAACGCTTGGCTCCGCGGACGTCGCGGTACACGGCGATGAAGCGCGTGCCGCGCGGCCCCTGCCGTTCCTCGACCCACCCCATGAACCCGCCTCCCGAGATTACGTGTGGGCAATTTGTGGGCAGAGACTCTCACGGACGGCGGTGGACATCCCCGGACCGGTGTGCATTCAAAATGCCTATGACCTGCAATGATAGCCGGAACTGGGCCGCGCCGAAAGAGCGCACCTCGACGGGTGATCATCGTTCTTAGCGAGGGAACCGCAGGTTCAAACAGTCGCATCACATCAGCAGACACGTAACATGGGTGGTACGGTTGCCCCATGGGCAAGGCAGCTCGTACTGATGCGCCGACCGGCTTCTGGGACGACCTGGAAGGCGACCTGGCGGATCCTGGGTTCCGTCGGCAGTACCTGCTGGAGTCCGAACGCATCGCGACGATCGACCGGATCATCAACCAGCTCGAAGAGGTACGCGAGCAGCTCGGCATGAGCAAGGCCGACCTGGCGCGTGCGATTGGCCGGACGCCCGAGTCGATCCGTCGCCTGATGACGGCGAAGTCCGTCAACCCGCAACTGAGCCTGGTGACGGAGATCGCCAGCGCTCTCGGTTACCGCGTCACGTTATCGCCGATGTCGGCGGCGGAGCGGCGTGAGGTCGCGGAGCCGTTGCAGGAGCGAGTCAAGGCCGGCTGAACCTCGCGGCTCACGCCAGCGACCGGGGCTGCCGCGCCTTGTACTCCTCCGCCAAGCGCCTGACGTCGGCGTACACGTCCTCGCCGAAGGTGGTCCGGAAGGGCTTGTCGGCTCCCGCGATCACGACCAGAAGCGGCCCGAGGCCGCGGGCTTCGTTGTCCAGCAGGCAGAACAACCGATAGTGGCGGCGCCCGGGGCCGCCGACTCGAATCTCGTGGTAACCGGTCATGACGCCGTGCATGGCTTCCCAATAGCCGCCGCCGGAGAACCGGTGTGGTGGTGAGGCGGCGACCTGAGTGAGGACGGCGGACATGGTGACCCGCACCTTGTCTGGGCACCCGCGCAGGAAGTCGCGGCCCGGTGTGGACATCTCCGGGTCGTCGTCGGCGTGCCGGCGCAGATAAACGACCTGGTACGGCTCGTCACCGGTGCGCCGGGTGATGGCGGTCGGAGCGCGCCGCTTCGGCGTCTTCGGCCGCGGCCGCTTGTCAGGACTCACGACGTGCCCGGCCCGCGACCGCGGGTGCGCCGGAAAGCCGCCAGTGCACGGTCGTCGGCGTCGGGGAGGGTGTGCAGGTACTTCTGCGTCGTCTGGATCTGGCTGTGCCCCATCCGCTCCATCACGGTCTTCAGATCCGCGCCGCCGGCGAGCAACCAAGAAGCGTGCGCATGGCGCAAGTCATGAATGCGCACGTGATGGCCGAGCTGCGCCGTCTCCAGGGCCGGAAGCCACACCCGGGTGCGGAAGGTGTTGCGTGAGACGGGGTTGCCGCCAGCTACCTCGGTCGAGGGGAAGAGCAGATCGTCGCGGCTGAGCCCGAGCTTCTGGGCTCGCGCCGCGAGGACGTCGAGGAGGTCCTGGTCGACCCGGATGGTCCGCGGCTCGTCGTCCTTGGGGTAAGGCTTGACGATCATCCGCTCGCCCGTGGGGGAGAGCTTCTTGGAGACCTCGACGATGGTCTCCTCGACCGTGATGGTGCGGCGCAGGAAGTCGATATGCCGGGGCCGCAAGGCAACCAGCTCGCCCCAGCGCATGCCGGTCTCGATGCGGTGAGGACGAGCGGTTGCCACCGGGTGGGGATGGCGTTCAGCAGGCGGTCAAACTCGTCAGGTGCGAGCATCCGGGTCTTCCGCGCGACGACCTTCGGAAGCTCCGTGTCGGCGCAGGGGTTGAACGCGATCACCCGGTCGCGGACCGCGCGCTTGAAGATGCTGTGCAGCATCACGTGGTACTTCACGACGCTGCGCGCTGACAGACCGTGGGCGACGGCCAGGGTGACCCAGCCCTGCACCGTCGAGGGCAGGATCTTGGCCATCGGTAGGTCCCCGAAGTAGGGCAGGAAGTGCCGATTGAGGTTGGCGCGGTACCCGGCCTTGGTGCTGATCTCGAGATGGCGGCTGGGCCACCAGGTCTCCTCGACGTAGGCCCTGAAGGTGACCTTGCCGGCCGTGCGGTTGAACCACGCGCCGGACTCGACGCTGCTCTCCGCTCGGCGGGCAGCGTGGCGGGCCTCCCGCTCGGAGGTGAAGGTTCCGGCTGACCGGATGCGGCCGGTGGGATCCCGGTAGACGGCGGTGAAGCGGGCACCACCGGCGCGTTCGCGCCTCATCACCCACGGCATGCCGACACCTCCGCTGATCCCCGGTCAGCAGATGGTAAGCAAACGTCAGCAGACTCACGCGGAGGTTGGCGGACGCCGATGGACCCTGGATAGGCCTGTGACCTGCAACAACATGGAAATCTCATGCTCCCCTGTGTGCGCGATCAGGAGCAAGAATGCGGCTCATAACCCAGAGGTCGACCTGCGCTCGATTGGCATGCAAGGGCTCCTAACGCGGCATGCGAGGCCCAGACGCCGCCCGCCCACTGCGGGTTAGCCAGGGGGTCGGCAGGGGGTCGGCAACTGCCGCCGTGCAGCACCGGCGGGTGAGATCCGAGTAGTCCTGCTACCGGATCTTGGAGGCTCTCGTGGCTAACCAGACTGTCACCAATCTCGCCCATGTGCCCCGCCAGGCCGCGGGCCCAGCGTGCGCGGTGTACACCGTGAAGGAAGCGGCGACGATGCTGTCGCTCTCGCTCGGGATCACCTACGCGTTGGTCCGGGGCGGGTCCATCCCTGCGATCCGGATGGGCGGGCGATGGCTCATCCCGCGTCGCGCCTTCCACGCGTGGCTCGACTCGGTCGGGGAGGTCAACGACCCGGGTCTGCGCTGATGGCCTTCATCAAGCGGACGCCGGGTGGGAAGTACAAGGCCCACTGGCGCACGGCGGGCGGCACCCAGACCAGCAAGACGTTCGAGACCCGGCGCGAGGCCACCGCCTTCCTGGCAGAAACCCAGGCCGCGTTGAATCGCGGCACGTACGTCTCCCCGAGCGCCGGCCGCCAGCGGTTCTCCGTGTACGCGGAGCGGTGGATGGCGTCCCGCAGCGACGAGATCACGACGAAGGCGCGGGATGCGTCGATCATGCGGACGCACGTGCTCCCCCGGTGGGGGTCCACTCCGCTGAACAAGATCGACCACTCCTCGATGCAGACGTGGATCAGCGAGTTGAACACCCGGCTCTCCCCGGCGACGGTGCGCGAGTGCTCGCGGATCGCGTGCGCGGTCATCCGCCTGGCCGTCCGCGACCGCGTCATCGGACTGAATCCGTGCGACGACCTCCGCCTTCCGCGACGGCGCCGCACCGACAACGACGAGGTCGTCATCGCCCCCGACGTCCTCGTTCGCGTTCTGCTCCCGCAAATGCCCAACCGCTACCGCGCTCTCGTCGCGGTCGCGGGCGGGACCGGCCTGCGGTGGGGCGAAGTGGTCGGGCTGCGCTGGGACGCCGTTGACCTCGACCACGGGAGGGTCCGGGTGATCCGGACCGCCGTCGAGGTCGCCGGTACCGTCACCGCCAAGGCCTACCCGAAGTCCCGCGCCGGGCGGCGGGAGGTTCCCCTCCCACCCTTCGCGGTCGACGCGCTGATCGAGCACCGGAGCCGCTACCCGGCGGGCCCGGCCGGAGAGGTGTTCACCAACAGCGCGGGCGGCCCGGTTCGCCGCACCCTGTTCCGGACCCGCGTCTGGCGCCCGGCCCTGGTGCGGGCCGGGCTGCTCGGCGGCCTGGCCCAGCTCGCCGACGGCACCTGGCTGGGCACCTGGTCCGAGCCCTCGGGTGACGAGCAGTCCGTGATCCGGCGAACCCGTCACCAGGCGGTCATCGCCATCGCCCGCTCGAACGCCCGCGGGCTGCGCTTTCACGAGCTGAGACACTCCTACGCCACCTGGCTGGTGTCCTCCGGCGTGCCGATCAACGACGTCGCCGGCATGCTCGGGCACGAGCAGATGTCGACGACGCTGGACCGCTACACCCACTCCATGGCGGACCGAGAGAACCGGATCCGCGCGACGTTCGCTTCCTTTTCGCTTCCTACCGCGCTTCCGGCGACCCCGGAAACGACTCAGGGCCCCTCCGAAAAGGGGCCCTGACCTGGGATTTCTCGCTGTCGGGGTGGCGGGATTTGAACCCACGACCTCTTCGTCCCGAACGAAGCGCGCTACCAAGCTGCGCTACACCCCGAATTCGTGCCAGGCGAGTGTATCTGGCCCGGACCGGTGCTCCGAACCGGGATTCCCCCACCCCGTGACAGGGTTGAAACGGGAGGGGCATCGGGCGGCCGCTGCGGCGCCCCACCCGTTGCAACTCTGTCGCTCACTGGGGGAGCGGGGGACCGCTCAGGCGTCGCGGGCGACCAGGGTGAGCAGGGTGGCCTCGGGGCGGCAGCAGAACCGGATCGGGAAGAACGGGGAGGTCCCGAGCCCGGCGGAGACGTGGAGCCAGGGGGCGGAGGGGTCGCGCCACGACGGGTACCGGGACAGCCCCCGGGCGCGGGAGCGGTCGAGGTCGCAGTTGGTCACCAGAGCCCCGAAGCCGGGGACCCGGAGCTGGCCGCCGTGGGTGTGGCCGGCGATCAGGAGCTGGTGCCCGTCGGCGGTCATCGCGTCCAGCACCCGCCGGTACGGGGCGTGGACGATGCCGACCGAGAGGTCCACCGCCGGGTCCGCGGGACCCGCGACGACGTTGTACCGGTCCCGGTTCACGTGCGGGTCGTCGACGCCGACGACGTCGAGCACCCGTCCGTCCAGCTTCAGCCGGGTCCGGGCGTTGCCCAGGTACTCCCACCCGGCACCACCCAGCGCGTCGCGGAGCTCGGTGTGCGGCAGGTCGATCCGACGCGGCATCGGCTTCGACCGGCGCTCCCACAGGTACCGGGCCGGATTCTTCAGCCGCGGCGAGTAGTAGTCGTTCGAGCCGAACACGAACAGCCCCGGCCGCTCGAGCAGCGGCCCGAGCGCATCGAGCACGTGCGGCACCGAGTCCGGGTGCGCCAGGTTGTCGCCGGTGTCGATCACCAGGTCCGGCTCCAGCGCGGCCAGCGAGCGCACCCACGCCTTCTTGCGGGCCTGGTCCGGGGTCAGGTGGAGGTCGGAGACCTGCAGGACCCGCAGCGGGCGCTGCCCGGCCGGGAGCACGGGCACCGCCACCCGCCGCAGCGTGAAGGCCCGCACCTCGTAGCCGGCGCCGTAGGCCAGGCACGCGGTGCCCAGCGCGGCCGTTCCGGCGACCACGGCGGCGATCGGATGGCGCGAGGCGGCGGCGAGAGCGCCGGAGGGGAACACGCCTTCCATGGTGCGGCACGCAACGACGAAGGCGCCACCCGGGCCGGGTGACGCCTTCGTGCGGTGCTCAGTCTCGCCGGGCGAACCAGCTCAGCCAGGTCAGTTCTGCTGCCGGTTCGGGTTCGCCGGCTGGTCGCTCTGCTGGTTGTTCTGGCGGTTGTTGTTCTGGTTGTTGTTCCGGTTGTTGTTCTGGTTCTGGTTCTGGTTGTTGTTCGGCTTCGCGGCCGGGATCGGGTCGCCGGCCTTCGGGGTGTTCAGCTCGCCCGCCTTGTAGGTCATGCGACCCGGGCCGACCTCGCCGGCGCCCTTGGTCCCGCGCAGCCACTTGTTGGACGGCGGGTGGAAGTTGAGCTTCGGCAGACCCTTGTGGGCCGGGATCATCATGTCCCGCCAGATCGGGCCGGGGACGCGGCTGCCGGAGACGGCGGAGCGGTAGAACCCACCGATGCTGATGTCGTCCATCGTGAAGCCGTAGTCGTCGGGGTTGCCGACCCACACGGCCGTCGACATCTGCATCGTCATGCCCGCGTACCAGACGGCGATCTGGTTGTTGGTCGTCCCGGTCTTGCCGCCCGCGGCGCGGTCGGAGTTCGGGTCGCCCGCGATGCACTCCACCGGGTTCTTCAGCAGACACGGGTTGTTGTCCGACAGACGCATCCGGAAGCCGTAGCCGCCCTTCTCCATGACGGAGCGGAGCAGGTCGGCGACGACGTCGGCGACCTCGGGCTTGATCGTCTGCTGGCAGTTCGCCGACGGGACCGGCAGCGCCTTGCCGTCACGGCCGGCGATGGACTCGATCGCGATCGGGTCGCAGCGCTTGCCGCGGGCCGCGAACGTCGCGTACGAGTTCGCGAGCGTCAGCGGCGAGATCTCGTTGATGCCCAGCGTGTAGGGCAGGAACTCGAACTGCGGCTGGCCGTCGGCGCGGTGGATGCCCGCCGCCTCCGCCATCTTCACGACGTCGCAGAGGCCGACCCGCACCTCGAGCGACGCGTAGTACGTGTTGACCGAGCGGCGCAGCGCCTCGCGCTGGGTGATCTTGCCGAAGATGCCGTTCGTGTCCTCGTCGGTGAAGTTCTTCGGGCTCCAGCCGTCGGCCGGGACGCGCTTGCCGTCGCACCGCATCTGGTGCGGGAAGCCGCCCTTGCGGAACGGAGAGTCGATCTTGTACTCGGTGCCGTAGCCCTCGGCGATCGCGGCCGCGGACGTGAACACCTTGTGCGTCGACCCGTTCTGGAACCCGCGCGAGCCGCCGTACTTGTAGTCGGTGGCGTAGTTGATGACCGTCTTGCCCTTGCCGGTGCCGTACTCCCGGCTGTTGGTCATCGCGAGGATCTTGCCGGTGCCCGGCTCGACCGTCGCCAGCGACGCCGCGACCTTGTCGGTCGGGTTCGTGTGGAACTTCATCGACTCGTCGGCGGCCTTCTGCGCCTGCATGTTGAGCGTCGTACGGATCGTCAGACCACCACGGGACAGGACGTCCGAACGGTCGCGCTCCGTCTCGCCGAAGATCGGGTCGTTGAGGATGACCTTGGTGATGTAGTCGCAGAAGAACGGCACCGGGGAACGGGTGCAGCCGTTGAAGGTCGGCGACACGCGCAGCCCGAGGTCCTCGGCCTTCGCCTTGGACATCTGGTCGGTGGTGATGTAGCCGACGTCGCGCATACGTGTCAGGACGACGTCCCGACGGGTCTGCGCAGCCTCGGGGTACTGGGTCGCGTCGTAGCGACCCGGGCTCTGCACCGCGCCGGCCAGCATGGCGGCCTCGGTGAGCGTCAGGTTGTTCGAGCTCTTGGAGAAGTAGCGACGCGCGGCCGCCTCGATGCCGTAGGCACCCGATCCGAAGTAGGAGATGTTGAGGTAGTTCTCCAGGATCTGGTCCTTGGTCATGCGCTTCTCGATCTCCAGGGCGTACTTCAGCTCCTGGACCTTGCGCTTGATCGTGGGGGCGCGCGCCGCGGCGATCTTGTCCGGGTCGCCGTCGGAGAGCTGGATCAGCAGGTTCTTGACGTACTGCTGCGTCAGCGTCGAACCACCCTGCCGGCCACCCTCGCCGCCCTGGTTGTTCACGAGCGCGCGCAGCGTGCCCTTGGGGTCGACGCCACCGTGCTCGTAGAAGCGCGAGTCCTCGATCGCGAGGATCGCCTTGATCATGATCGGCGCGACCTTCGCCAGCGGGACGGCCACGCGGTTCTCGTCGTAGAACGTCGCGATGCGCGTGCCGTCCGCGGCGAGGACGACCGACGCCTGCGCCGGCGGCCGCGTCTCGATGTCGGACGGCAGCTCCTGGAAGTCCTCGGCGAGTTTCTTCGCCGCGACGGCGCCGGTCCCGACCAGCGGCAGCAGCATGCCGGCGACCATCGCGCCGGCGAGCACGCATGCCCCGAGGAAGCCGGCGATGTACGCCGACTTGGCTTCTTCCTTCGGCGCACCCCAGGTGCCGAGAGCCGGTGTGATGACGACCGGCGTGTCGGCCTTGTTCTTGCGCCGCCCCCACGGAAACTTCATGCGCGTAAGCGTACGGCGAAGAAGATCCGGATCCAGCTACTTCATGTAACCGTTAGCTGTGACTACTCGGGCCGACTACGCGAATCCGTCACGGCTCCCCCATGGCTCCGTCTACCGCGCTTGAGAAAGCAATGACATTCGCGCGGGGCGAATCGGACATATCGCCCGAGTCGGACCTTTCCTCCGCGTAAATCCGCGGGAACCAGGGGTGGGTGACCCGCGTCCAAGGCTGCACGAACGACTCGTGCCCACTGGCCCTTCCGGACTATGCGACGTTGGTCCGAACGGGGTCTGTTGGATACGGACCGTAATCTGAGACGGTCACGTTCGGCCCAACGCGACTGGGGCCCGTCCGGTCGTGATCGCCAGGGGGAAGGACGTGCGGAACATGTGGGACAACGAGTGGGCCCAGCGGGCCCGGTGCAAGCAGTCCGCTCCGGACGAGCTGTTTGTGCAGGGTGCGGCGCAGAATCGCGCCAAGGCCGTGTGCATGGGCTGCCCGGTTCGGACCGAGTGCCTGGCCGACGCTCTCGACAACCGTGTCGAGTTCGGCGTCTGGGGGGGTATGACGGAGCGTGAGCGTCGGGCGCTGCTGCGCCGCCGGCCGAACGTGACCTCGTGGCGTGGTCTCCTGGAGGCCGCCCGCGACGAGGCGCTCTCCGGTCACCCGGTCAAGCTGCCCGAGGCGATCTGACGCAGGCCCGGCGACTCTTCGGGGTCGCCAGAGATTTATCCGAAAGCGCACATCTGCCCGGCAATTCCCGCCGAGAAAAGCCGGCAGATGTGCGCTTTCGGCGTTTAACCGAGCGATAAAGGCACCAGTTACCCGGCGGCGGACAAATCGCTCCCGATCGACCGCAACGCATCGAGGTCGTGCACGTCGCCGGGCAGCGCCTGAACCGTGCCGACCGCGACGCCCGGGTGGGCCCCGGTGAACCGGGCCGTCAGCCGCTGCTCCCGGGCGATCACATTCATCCGATCGGCGTGCAGGCGCAGCAGCCCGGCGGCGATCCGGCCGGGGTCGTCGGCGCCGTCGGCCCCGTCGCCGCCGTTCAGGTCCTCCGCCGCCGCAAGACAACGGGACGCGGTCAGCGACCCGGCCGCGGAACGGTGGACGCGGTTCAGGACGAGACCGGCGAGCGGCATGCGCTCCTCCGACAGGCGCTCGACGAAGTACGACGCCTCGCGGAGCGCGTCCGGCTCCGGGGCCGCGACGACGAGGAACCGCGTCTCGGGGTTCTTCAGCAGCTTGTAGGTCGCGTCCGCGCGCTCGCGGAACCCGCCGAACATCGTGTCGAGCGCGGTGATGAACGCCGAGACGTCCTTGAGCAGCTGCGCGCCGAGCACCTTGGTGATGACGTTCGTGACGATGTTGAATCCGGCCGTGACGACCTTGAACATCCCGCGGCCGCCGGCCTTGGCGGGCGCGGCGAGGATCCGGATCACCCGGCCGTCGAGGAAGCTGCCCAGCCGCTTCGGGGCGTCGAGGAAGTCCAGCGCCGACCGGCTCGGCGGGGTGTCGACGACGATCAGATCCCAGGCGGGGTTGCGCCGCAGCTGCCCGAGCTTCTCCATCGCCATGTACTCCTGCGTCCCGGCCATCGACGAGGAGAGCGACTGGTAGAAGGGGTTGTCGAGGATCTGCTGGGCGCGCTCGGCATCCGAGTGGTCGAGGACGATCTCGTCGAACGTCCGCTTCATGTCGAGCATCATCGCTTCGAGCGATCCGCCCGCCGAGGTGTCGATCCCTTCCACCACGCGCGGGGTGTTGTCGAGCTCGGTCAGACCCATGGACTGCGCGAGGCGCCGGGCCGGGTCGATCGTCAGGACGACGACGTCGCGGCCGCGCTCGGCCGCCCGGACCGCGAGCGACGCGGCCGTCGTCGTTTTGCCGACGCCGCCGGATCCGCAGCAGACGAGGATGCGGACGTCGCGGTCGTCGAGCAGGGCGTCGATGTCGAGCACCGGCGCGGTCATGCGGTCCTCCCGGCCGTGGGCTCGTCCGCCCGGCGCACGCCCTGCGCGCGCAGGAGCGCTGCCAGGTCGTACAGGGCGGACAGGTCGATGCCCTCGACGAGCGAGGGCAGTTCGAGCACGGGGTGCCCGGTGGCGACGAGGTCGGCGCGCTCGGTGGTCTCGAGCGCGACGCGCTCCGCGTGCTCCGCGGCCTCGGCCAGCAGCGCGTCCAGCAGCGGGTCCTCGGCGGCCACGCCGACCTTGCGCAGCGCGGCTCCGATCGAGGCGCGGTCGAGCGTGCCGGCGCGGGCGGCCTCCAGCGCGGCCGGCGGCAGCGCGGGCGAGCGGACCATGTTCACCAGCACCGACCCGACCGGCAGGCCGATGGCCTTGATCTCGGTGATGCCGTCGAGGGTCTCCTGGACCGGCATCTCCTCCAGCACCGTCACGAAGTGGACGGCGGTCCGCGGCGAGCGCAGCAGCCGCATGATCGACTCGGCCTGGTTGTGCACCGGCCCGCCCTTGGCCAGCCCGGCGACCTCGGTGTTGATGTTGAGGAACTTGCCGATCCGGCCCGTCGGGGGCGCGTCCATGACGACGGCGTCGTACTCCTGGCGCCCGCCGCGCCGCGGGCCGACCGCCTCATAGGCCTTGCCGGTGAGCAGGACGTCCCGCAGGCCCGGCGCGATCGTCGTCACGAAGTCGACGAAGCCCAGCCGCCGCAGGCCCCGCCCGGCGCGGCCGAGCTTGTAGAACATCTCGAGGTACTCAAGAAGCGCCTCTTCGGGATCGATCGGCAGCGCGTAGACCTCGCCGCCGTTCGGCGCGACCGCGATCCGGGTCTCCGCGTACGGCAGGGGCGGGGTGTCGAAGAGCTGGGCGATCCCGCCGCGGCCCTCGACCTCGACCAGCAGGGTCCGGCCGCCCTCGGCGGCCAGGGCCATGGCGAGCGCGGCGGCGACGGTGGTCTTCCCCGTGCCGCCCTTGCCGGTCACGACATGGAGTTCCACTCCCGCCCACGGCGAGGGTGCAGCGGACGCCTTGGGCACCCCAAAAGCGTAGACAACGCCCGTGGGCCCGCACCGCCACCTGGCAGGTCGGCCCCATCACACCCCAGCTCTAGGCTGCTGCCATGCAGACCTGGGAGTACATGACCGCGCCGCTGCTCATCCACGCGACGAAGCAGATTCTCGACAACTTCGGGGCCGAGG